>JAKBBS010000165.1 GCA_021808425.1 Actinomycetes bacterium | reverse complement strand
CCACGACCTTCGGGAAGGTTCAGCGACGGATTCGAACACTGAGATTCTCGAGTTGAGCGAGGGCAATGCGAAGGGTGTCTTCATCCCACCAGGGGTTGCCCACGGCTTCGCTGCTCTCAGCGATCTGACGTTGACTTACCTCGTAGACAGCTACTACAACCCCGACGACGAGCTGGGTGTCGCCTGGGACGATCCCACCATCGGCGCCCATTGGGGTGTCGCCGATCCGGTCTTATCGATACGCGACCAGTCCAACCCGCTCCGCCGGGACATACCGGCGGGCAGGCGACCCTACATCGGCCTGCGTCGGTAGCGAAACCCTTCATTCACAGCCGCTGGCCGGTTCCTAGCAGCGGCGGCCTCCGCCCGAATCGGCCACAATAGGAACATGACGAAGACGGCGCTCATCACCGGGATCACCGGCCAGGACGGCTCCTACCTAGCTGAGCTCTTGCTTTCGAAAGGTTATGAGGTGGTGGGTCTGCACCGCCGATCGAGCACCGTGACATTCGAACGCATCTCACACATTGCCGATCGCTTGACCCTCGTAGCTGCGGACCTCCTCGACGAGGCGTCGATGATCCGAGTCCTACGCGATCATCGCCCGAGCGAGGTGTACAACCTCGCGGCGCAATCGTTCGTTCAGACTTCGTTCGCGCAGCCCACCCTTACCGGTGAGGTCACGGCGCTCGGAGTAACTCGCCTCCTCGACGCTATCTTGCTGACCGATCCGACCATCCGCTTCTACCAGGCGAGTTCGAGCGAGATGTTCGGCAAGGTGGTCGAGGTACCCCAGACCGAGCGTACTCCGTACTACCCGCGCAGCCCTTACGGTGTCGCCAAGGTCTACGGCCACTGGATAACAGTCAACTACCGGGAGAGCTACGGGATCCACGCGAGCTCCGGGATCCTGTTCAACCATGAAAGCCCGAGGCGGGGGCTGGAGTTCGTTACCCGCAAGGTCTCATTCAGCGCAGCGGCGATAAAGCTCGAGCTGCAGGACAAGGTGTCTCTCGGCAATCTTGACGCCCAACGCGACTGGGGCTACGCAGCTGATTACGTGAAAGCCATGTGGCTGATGCTCCAGCAGGATCAGCCAGGGGATTATGTGATCGCTACCGGTGTCACCAATCCGGTCCGCGAGTTGTGCAGGATCGCGTTCGATCAGGTCGGCCTGGACTGGCAGGAGCACGTGGTCATAGACGAGCGATTCATGCGTCCCGCGGAGGTGGATCTGTTGATCGGCGACCCAGCGAAGGCCGCAGAAGTCTTAGGCTGGACGCCGGAAGTCAGCTTTGAGGCTCTGATTCGGATGATGGTCGACGCCGACGTTGCGGCGCTGAAGGCTTCCTGACCGCCTCTGGTGATCTTTGGGTCCTCGCTGGCGTCTCCTTGACGACGCTTTGGTTGTCGCCAAGAAGCTGATCTCTGAGGGCGTTCACGTATATGGCTATCGGAACGACCCTCCAGTCGATGAGTCGCCGCACCACCTGCTGTGCGATAGCTTTCGGTCCTAGACCTCCCTGTCCGGACGGAAGTGCGAGATGTCCGGCCAATGGGTCGCTCACCGGGACGTCAAGTATCGGCCTCTCCATGCGCGCGAGAGGGTCATACCAGTCGCGTAGAAGCGCTGCGCGCCCGGCAACCAGCCTTTGAAGCGCAGCCCGATCGGGCGCGCCACCTCGTGGCCTGCGACCTGGCGCTCCGTCGGTAAAGCTCGAACTTCCAGTCGCCTTCCGTGCCTTGCTTGCCGACAGTTCGCTCATCGCATCGACGAGAGTCTCGGCGTCTCTCACGACCCGGCTCGACGGACGAACCTGCTCGGCCAATCCCCCCACATCAGTAGCAATCACCGGACGGTCGTACAACGCAGCGCGCTCGGCGACTCCGGAAGACCAGATGTGTCGGTACGGCAGCACGACGGCGTCACACGCGATGATCCAGCGGTCGAATGTCTCGTCGCTCGCATAGCCCTCATGAAGCGTCACCCGCGGGTCCAGTTCCGCAAGTCCGCGCAGCAAATCCAGGTACTCCTGATGCTCCGGCGTCCACACGCGCATCTCACCGACGACGACGAGACGCAAATGCTTACCGTCCAAGTTGGCGAAGGCTCGTATCGCCCTGTCGAAACCCTTGTGAGGTTGAATGAAACCAGCGCAGAGGAAGACAAAGCTGTCCGCCTCGATTCCTAAGCTGGACCTTGCTTCATCACGCGTCACCGCGCTTCGGCGCTGGAAGGTCTCCCCGTGGTCGATCACGTATATGCGGCCAGGATCGAGCGAATACTGCGAAGCCATCGCAGCCCGCTCGGCTTCGCTGTGCACGCAGACACGCTTCGGCCGGCCCCACAGAACCCGCCAGAGCGCGGAGCGGGCATCGTCGAAACGCCCCGACGACCGGTGAGGAGTTTCGTGTACGACCACCTCGACGTTTCCTCCGAGGAGGAACAGCATCATCAACCCTGCCCACCCCTGAAGAAAATGCACCGGGTCCATCGCATAGAAGAAGGTTTCGGGATGAAACTGCACGACGACCCGATCGAACCGGCGGGCCCTCCGCGCAGCGCGCCAAATCCCGCTCAAGCTCTTCATGTCAGCGCTGTATTTGCCCGCGCTCGGCTCAGGCGACAAGACCTCGACGTCGTGTCCCTCGCTTCGCCATTTGTAGCAAACCTGCGACGCATAGGTAGCAAGGCCGTCGCGAGCCGGAGGGTACGGCGTTATCAGGAGTGTCCTCACGTCCACTCCTCGAGACTGGCCTCGACCCGGTCGATGACTGCGGGCCAGGTGAACTGCTCCTGGACATAAGCGGGGCCGCCCTGCGCAAGAGCGCGAATCGACCCCGGGCTATCGAGCAGAAGACGCACGCACTCTGTGAACTCGTAGCGGTTGGAGTATGTGAGTCCTGCGCCCGAACGCTCGCAATGCCACCTCACGACGCCACTATGCCAGTTGGCGACGACGGGGGTCCCCAGCTGGAAAGCCTCGAGCACGGTTCGCGAGAAGCTTTCCATCGCCGACGGTTGGATGTAGGCCAGAGCACCGGCCTGACCAGATGCCCGGTCCGCGTCCGGGACAACGCCGATGTCACGAACGCCAAGCTTGTCGCCGAGTGGACCGATTTCACCGACGCCGCAAGTGACCAATGGGACGGTACGGCCTAGAACTTCGTCGGCAAATGTGAGGTCCGACATCAGCTGGGGCCAGCCCTTACCCCACTCCCTGCGCCCCGCAAAGAAGATGTAGTCCCCGTCTACGCCGTAGCGGCGGCGAAAGGATGCGACGTCGACGCTCGCCGGGTTGGAAACTGCCGAGCCCACAAAGGCGTAGCGATCGCCGATCAAGCCGAGGCTCTTCGCAAGATCGAACTCAGGGTCGGTCTGGAACCACAGACCACGCACGGCCGTCATCTGGTACCTGTAGAGGCCGAGACGCGCAAACGGCTCATCGTGGAGGCAAGGAAAAAGTATTGTTCGTTCGGGGGCAAGGTCGGCAAGAACCAAGCCGGCCCAGAACATATAGGGCCCGCAGATGATCGCCCGGTAGCTACTGGCATTCTCGGCCAGGTAGTCATACAGGCCTGGCACTCGCATCCCGGCATTAGCCCAGCGGTACTGTTCCGACATGGTGAGCTTCTCGCCTGCGAGGATGCGCATCGAAAGCTGGTCGCGAACAGGTTGAGACAGTCCTACTGCCTCAAAACGGCGGATGGTCAGCGCTCCTTCAGTGCTCACGCCTGTCGGAGCGACATTCTCCCACGTGTAGATGTCCTCCGCCGCAGTCGTGAGGATCTCAACTTCCCATCCTCGCTCAGCAAGTCCGCTGGCAACATCACGAAGCATGACCTCGGCGCCGCCGACGTTACTGCCAGCTGTCGCAGCGACTACTGCTATACGGCCGTTCGCCAAGAGGGTCAGGCGCTCGCGGGCTCGTTGACCCGCGAAGCCTTCTCGATAACCCTGTCGATGAAACCATATTCGAGGGCTTGCTCCGCGGTGAACCAGCGGTCGCGGTCCGAGTCGAGCTCGATCCTCTCGACCGGCTGACCGGTGTGGAACGATATCCGCTCGGCCATCATCTTCTTCAAGTAGATGATCTGCTCTGCTTGGATTTTGATGTCGGACGCCTGACCCTGAGCCTGCCCCGACGGCTGATGCATGAGGATACGCGAATGGGGAAGCGACAGGCGCTTACCTTTGGCGCCCGCGCACAGCAGGAACTGGCCCATCGACGCGGCTAGCCCCATGCACACCGTCGACACGTCGCAAGGAACTAGTTGCATAGTGTCGTAGATTGCCAATCCGGCTGTGACAGATCCCCCAGGAGAGTTGATGTAGAGGCTTATATCTCTGTCTGCGTCCTCGGCCGCCAGGAGAAGGAGCTGAGCGCATATAAGGTTCGCGGACGTGTCGTCGACCTGGGTGCCTAAAAAGACGATCCGCTCCTTGAGCAGGCGCTGGTAGACGTCTCCCGAGGCGTCCCCGCTCAGGGACTGCGCTGCTGTGATCGTGGGTCTGGTATCCATCGCAAGCAGCCTATACGCAACGCCAAGCGGAGCAGCCCTCCTATCATGAGCTCACATGGTTGGCCCCCCAGATCTTGCAGCCCGACTTCCAGATCCCCCCGTTGTCCGCCGCGATGGGGACAAACCGCTTCGCGTGGTATCCCCGAAGATCAGCCTTCGCCAGCGGGTCCAGGCAATCTGGACATACCGAGAGCTACTCGGCGAGATGACTCGCAAGGAGTTGACCGTCCAATACAAGAACTCCATCCTCGGGTTCTTGTGGTCGATGCTCAATCCAGCCATCAATCTCGTCGTGTATTTCGTAGTTTTTCAGCTAATACTAAAAAACGGCATACCCCGATTCGCGATATACCTGATGTGCGGCACCCTCGTCTGGAACTTCTTCTCGATGGGCGTTTCAGGAGCGTGCGGTTCCATCGTCGGCAACTCGCCGATCATCAAGAAAGTGGCGTTCCCGAGGGAAATCCCTGCCCTCGCACAGATCGGCTCGGCGCTGACCCAGATGGGGTTCCAGACAATCGTGTTGATCGTTTTCCTCCTGGCATTCCGCTCCGGGCCTGCAGTCGCTTACCTGCCCCTTCTGATTCCGGCCCTTATCGCCGTAGTTCTTCTCGCCACTGCCATCGGAATACTGTTCGCGGCGCTCAACGTGAAACTTCGCGACGTCGGCTACCTCCTCGGTATCGGGCTCCAGGTGTGGTTCTGGGGTACCCCCATCGTTTACACCTACGCCCAAATCCGCGATCCCATACAGTTCGGCCACTCCCACTACCTGTGGCTTTTCATCCTTTATCGGCTTAATCCCGTGACCCCGATCGTGCTGACGTTCCAGCGGGCCATCTACTCGGTCACTTCCCCAATCGGCACGGGCGGCGTCCCGGTGCATATCCTTCCAGACCACGCCGGACTGTGGTGGTACGGCTGGCAGCTTCTCGCCGTGATTGGTTTCGCAGGAGCCTTGCTGCTGTTCGCACTGTCCGTGTTCGCGAAGCGAGAGGGGAGCTTTGCGGAGCAACTCTGAGGCCTACTGAGCGATCCGAAGGGTTCTGATCGATGCTGCAGGTAGGATCACATGCGTGGCAACAGCTATCGAGGTCCGGAGCGTCTCCAAGCACTTCCGGCTCTACCACGAGCAGTTCACATCGCTCAAAGAGCGGATGCTGCACTGGGGCAAGGTGCCTTACGAGGACTTTTGGGCCCTCCGTGACATCGAACTGGAGATAGGGGAAGGCCAGACGTTCGGCCTTCTCGGCCACAACGGGAGCGGCAAGTCGACGCTGCTCAAGTGCACAGCCGGGATCGTGCAACCGACTTCGGGCGAGATCATGACGAGAGGACGCGTCGCTGCGCTTCTCGAGCTGGGCGCAGGGTTCCAACCCGCTATGTCGGGGCGTGAGAACATCTACCTGAACGCCTCCCTGCTCGGCATGTCTCGGAAGTACGTGGATAGGCGCTTCGACGACATAGTCGCCTTCGCCGAGCTCGAACAGTTCATAGACAACCAGGTCAAGTACTACTCCTCGGGTATGTACGTCCGGCTCGGCTTCGCCGTGGCGGTCCACATGGACCCCGACATCCTCATCGTCGACGAAGTCCTCGCCGTCGGAGACGAGCTCTTCCAGCGCAAGTGCTTCGACCGGGTCCGTCAGTTCCAACGTGAGGGTCGAACGATCGTCGTCGTGACCCACTCACCCGACCTCGTACGCCAGGTGTGCGACCGCGCCGCAGTGCTCGACCATGGGCATCTCGTAGGACTCGGAAGCCCCGCTGAGGCGGTCCGCTCCTACAGGGAGCATCTGCTTCGCCGTCAGGCGTACCTTGACGCGGGAGAGATGACCGAAATGCTGTCACTTGCCCAGTCGGAGCCATCAAGCGCCCCGCCTGGTCAAGTTGATGAGCAGGCCGGACCGGAGTCCGTCGGCGGGAACGCCGCTGCTGGACCATCCGCCATTGCCGTCAAGAACGGCGAAAGCGCCTCGGGCCCATCGACTGCCAGCACCCACCTCGACGGGAACCGTCCCCCGGCGACGTTGACGATCAGATACGTCCACTTCGAACCGGCCCACAGCGCAGGACGCCATTACGTCGAGACAGGCGAGCCGATGCAACTGGTTCTAGGCTACCGGGCTAGCGCCGCATATGCCGACGTCGTGCCGAGTGTCATCGTCTACGATCAGAAAGGGACCGTTCTTTTCTCAGCGGATACCCGCCTCTACCCGGCCGAGATCGAGGTGCCTCCCGGTGACGGCGAGTTCGTCTTCAGTTTCGATTCTCTGCCACTGCTCGACGGAGACTATCCGGTGACAGTTGGTGTCACGAGCTACGACGAGTACAGCGTCTATGACTGGCAGGAACAGCAGCACACTCTGAGCGTCATTACACGCAACGGACAGACTGGACTTGTCTCTGTGCCTGCCCTCATAACGCAGCGACCTCTGGTCGCTTCCGATGCGCCAGTCGGCCAAGAAC
>JAKBBS010000164.1 GCA_021808425.1 Actinomycetes bacterium | reverse complement strand
CCTCGGCGTGCCCCCCGGGGAGAGCTGAGGCCTTTGAGTGCAACGACGAACCCGACTATCGCAACGAGGTACACGAGGTCCCGCCAGGTTGTCAGAGGGAACGACACTGCAATCACTTCGTGTCATCCCTCATGGCGCCATTCGAGGTGCCGGTCGCCTTGAGGTCTCCGTTTGAAATGCCCAAATCAGTCGACGGCGGCGCAACACGACGGCTTGGAGTCTTCGACTGGAACATCTCGAGCATGCGGTCTGTGACTACGAAGCCTCCCACGACGTTTGCCGTAGCAAGCAGTACCGCGACGAAGCCGAGTCCCATCTCCAATGGGCCGCGCGACTCGCCCATCACCAGCAATGCACCTACGAGCACGATTCCGTGAATCGCATTCGACCCGGACATGAGCGGCGTGTGCAAGACGCTCGGCACTTTGGAAACTACCTCGATGCCGACGAAGGCCGCGAGGGCGAAGATCGTCAGGTACTCGACGATGCCGGTCACTGTTCGCTCCCTTCAGTTGTCAAGGAGACAGGCTCCAGACCCAAGATCTCGGCGGCCCGGAGGTTCACCGGCCGGCCTTGCGCAAGAAGGCACGTCCCGGCGACAATCTCGTCGGTGAAGTCGAGCTCGCCGAGACCTCTTTGGCCGTCTCTCGGCCTCGCTGCCGATTGGATCACCTTCACTAGGTTGACGACGTTGCGGGAGTAGAGGACGCTCGCGTGGGTCGGCATCGTGGACGCCGGGTTGGTCATGCCGACGACAGTCGTCCCCCCAACGACAATCTCCTCCCCCGGCTTTGTCGCTTCGCAATTTCCGCCGGAGTCGGCGGCCATGTCCACGACAATCGACCCTGACGCCATCGCTTCGACCATCGGGGTGGTTAGAAGGATCGGCGCCCGCCGGCCGGGCACCGCGGCGGTGGTGATCACGATGTCGGAGCGCGCGACCTCACCAGCGAGGGCCGCCTGACTGGCCGCAAGCTGCTCAGGGGTCAGCTCCCTAGCGTAGCCACCGGCCCCTTCCGCCGTTATACCGAGATCAACGAACTTTGCTCCGAGACTCTCGGTCTCTTCTCTCGCTGCGGCCCGGACGTCGTAGGCGCGAACCACGGCACCGAGACGCCTTGCAGTAGCTATTGCCTGTAGCCCGGCGACGCCGGCGCCCATCACCAAGACTTTCGCAGGGGGCACGGTGCCTGCTGCGGTCATGAGCATTGGAAAGAAGCGGCCGAGGTGGTTCGCTGCGCACAGGGCCGCCCGGTACCCACCGACGGTAGCTTGGGACGACAAAGCGTCCATGGGCTGAGCGCGGCTTATACGGGGAAGTAGGTCGAAGCTGAACACTGTCGCTTGGCGTACAGACAACACCCGAAGCACCTGCCCGGGGTCGTTCGGGTCGAAGAAGCCGACCGTGGCGGTACCGGGAGCAAGAGCGCCCGCCAGTAGCGGCGACGGCGCCTGGACCGTAGCCAGCAACGACACATCTGCAAGGCATGGGCGAATGTCAGCAACAATCTCGGCGCCGGCAGCCGAATAGTCGGAGTCCGAGAACGACGCCGGCAGCCCTGCCCCCGATTCGATCACGACGGTCCATCCTTGGCCGGTCAGCGACTTCACTCCGTCGGGGACGAGCGCGACGCGACGCTCCCCGGGATGGCTTTCAGCGGCTACCGCAACCTTCACGGCCTTGTTCCTACCAGATCGACGCCGCGAGTCGCCCGTATTAGGGACGCGACGCCCGATCCGCTCGACGTCGACCCGCCCTCGGCCCTGCTGGTCAAGTCGAAGGCCGGGACGCCACCAGCTCCGCTAGCTCGGCAATGATCCGGGCGATCTGAAAGTCCTTTGGCGTGTACACGGCGGCAACCCCGAGATCGAGTAGGCGCTGCTCGTCGACGGGGGGGATGATCCCACCGACGACCACCGGGGCGTCGACGTCTGCGGCCGATAGGTGCTCCATAACCGAAGCGACCAGCTGAAGGTGGCCCCCGGAGAGGATCGACAGCCCTACCACGTCGACGTCCTCGTCGCGCGCAGTGGCGGCTATCTGCGGCGGCGATTGGCGGATGCCTTGGTAGATGACCTCGAACCCGGCGTCGCGTGCGGCTACGGCAATCTGCTCGGCGCCGTTGGAGTGACCGTCGAGGCCGGGCTTCGCCACGAGCAAGCGGGGACGGCCTCCGCCGAGCTCGCTCAGAACACGCACCCGCTCACGGACTTCCGCGAGCGCAAAACTGCGAACCCCCGATCCTCCCGAGATGCCGGTCGGAGCGCGGTACTCGCCCCATAAGTCACGCAGAGCGCCGGCCCACTCTCCTGTGGTGCCCCCCGCAAGCGCCAGGGCGATGGTCGGACCCATGAGGTTGACGTCGTCGGTTTCGGCGCTGCGGCGCAAATCGTCCAGGCAACGCAGCACAGCCGTCTGGTGGCGCGCTGAACGCCACCTTTCGATGTCGGCCACCAGCTCGGCTTCGACGGCTGGATCGACCCTCAGTATGGCGCTGTCACCGCCGAGAGGTGACGGTTCGGTTGTTTCGAAGCGGTTTACCCCTACCACGGTCATCTCGCCCGACTCGATTCTCTGGGTGCGCTCCGACTGGCTGCGCACAAGCCGAGCTTTGAGTTCGTCGATCGAGGCGAAGGCGCCGCCCATGGCCTCTATCTCTTCGAGCTCCACCGTTGCCGCGTCGACGAGCTCGGCTGTGCGGGCTTCGATGACGTGAGATCCCGCGAAGATGTCGTCGTAGTCGAGTAGGTCGCTCTCATAGGCGAGCACCTGCTGGATGCGCAGAGACCACTGCTGGTCCCAGGGGCGGGGAAGGCCGAGCGCTTCGTTCCACGCCGGAAGCTGGATCGCCCTGGCGCGGGCGTCCTTGGACAAGGTGACGCCCAAGGTCTCGAGGACGATGCGCGTCACGTTGTTCTCGGGTTGTTGCTCGGTGAGCCCCAGAGAGTTGACCTGCACTCCATAGCGGAAGCGGCGCAGCTTCGGGTCGCGTACGCCGTAGCGCTCAGCGCAAATGCGGTCCCACATCGCCGCGAACGCTCGCATCTTGCAAACTTCTTCCACGAAGCGGATGCCTGAGTTGCAGAAGAACGAGATCCTGCCCACGACGTCGGGCATTTCGTCAGCTGTGACCTTCCCGGACTCGGCGACGGCGTCGAGGACCCCAACGGCGGTCGCCAGCGCGAACGCCACCTCCTGCCTCGGCGTCGCCCCGGCTTCTTGGAGGTGGTAGCTGCACACGTTGATCGGATTCCACTTCGGGGTGTTGCGCAATGTCCAGGCGATGATGTCGACAGTGAGGCGCCTGGAGGCCGGGGGAGCGAAGATGTAAGTCCCCCTGGCTAGGTATTCCTTGACGATGTCATTCTGGGTGGTGCCGCTGAGCAGCCTCAGGTCCAACCCGCGTTGCTTGGCCAGAGCGGCGTACAGGCCGAGAATCCACGCAGCGGTCGCGTTGATGGTCATCGACGTGTTCATCCGCTCCAGTGGTATGGCGTCCATGAGCTCGCCCATGTGGCCGAGGTGCGCGACGGGCACCCCGACTTTGCCTACCTCGCCTGCCGCCTCGGGGGCGTCAGGGTCGTACCCGGTCTGAGTCGGCAGGTCGAACGCGACCGACAAGCCGGTCTGGCCTTTCGCGAGATTGCTCCTGTAGAGGGCATTCGAAGCGCGGGCGGTCGAGTGCCCTGAGTAGGTTCGCATCAGCCAAGCTGGATCAGCCACCGCCTAGACCTCCCGACAGTCGCAACCCGATCGCAAGTCAATCCCGACGAGCGGATCAGCGCATCCCATGGGCGGTCGTTCTAGCAGGTAAGGGAACCGGCGGCACGGGACTGCGTGGATTGCGACGGTGGCGGCTAGCGTATCGGCCGCTTGCCTAGACCGAGGAGCGGTGTGTGATCCCGAGTTCATCCATGCCCGACCTGACCGCAGCGTCACGCTCGGTCGGGGTGGCCCGAGCCGCTCTCGACACGACGATAGGCCACTTGGCTGCTAGGGGACCCGACGCTCTGGAAGTTCATCAGGTGGTCGCTTACGACCTAGCTCACGCAGCGGCGGCAATGGAAGGCGCCCGGGTTGCTGTCGACTACGGGACACACGGCGAGGCCGAGGCGCGGATCGCATGCGCCTTCGTCGCTGACTCGATCGCCGACCTGGCGGCCCGGATCGCCGGACGGGAGGCGGCATGGGGACTTCCGGCCGGGGCACTCGGCGGTGCGCTTTCTGAGGTCGCGGCCTACCGGGATCCTGCGTGGCTCGCAGAACTCGCCGGCATGTCCGGCGCGCGCCGCCTCGACAGCGACTTCGAGCTGGTTCAGGAGACCTTTCGCCGCTTCGCCGAAGAGCAGATCGGCCCCGTCGCCCAAGCGATCCACCGCGATAATACCGATATCCCCGAGTCGATCATCTCAGGCTTGGCGGAGCTCGGCGCGTTCGGGTTGTCGATCCCCGAGGAATACGGAGGTTTCGCGAGCGGCGGGGAAAGCGACTACCTCGGCATGGTCGTTGCCACCGAGGAGTTGTCACGGGCGTCTCTCGGCGCCGGCGGATCCTTGATCACACGACCCGAGATCCTCGCCCGGGCGCTCGTCCGCGGTGGCACCGAGGCACAAAAGCAGAACTGGCTGCCGCGCCTCGCGAGCGGCGAAGTCATGGCAGCGGTGGCGGTCACGGAACCGGACTTCGGTTCGGACGTAGCCGGAGTGACTGTTACTGCCTCCCCCCTCGGCGGTGGCGGTTGGGTGATCAACGGGACCAAGACGTGGTCGACTTTCGCCGCCCGGGCGGATGTTGTGATGCTGCTTGCGCGAACCGACCCCGACCGCTCGCTCGGTCATCGTGGACTGTCGCTCTTCGTTGTGGAAAAAGAACGCGCCGACGGCCGCGGGTTCTCCTTCGCCCAGCCCGGGGGTGGCCGCCTCGAAGGCCGCCCGATCGACACGATCGGCTACCGGGGCATGCATTCTTACGAGCTCTCCTTCGACGGGTGGAAGGCCCCCGCCGACTCACTCGTCGGAGGGGACAAAGGACTCGGACGGGGTTTCTATCTGCAGATGGAGGGCTTCGAGAACGGACGTCTCCAAACGGCTGCGCGCGCCGTGGGTGTCATGCAGGCGGCATACGAGGCGGCGACCAAGTATGCCGCCGACCGGGTCGTATTCGGGCAGCCGATCGGCCGTTATCAGCTGAGCCAGGTCAAACTTGCCCGCATGGCGGTGTACATAGCGGTGGCGCGCCAGTACATGTACCAAGTGGCACGCCTTATGGCGAAAGGTGAAGGCGCCCTCGAAGCCTCGATGGTCAAGGCGTACGTCTGCCGCTCGGCGGAGTGGGTGACCCGTGAAGCGATGCAACTTCATGGCGGCATGGGTTACGCCGAGGAGTACCCGGTGTCGCGGTATTTCCTAGACGCGCGTGTGCTGTCCATCTTCGAGGGGGCCGACGAGACTCTGGCCCTCAAGGTGATCGCGAGACGCCTTGTCGAAAGATCCCGAGCGACCGACCGTGCATGACGACTAGCTCCCGTTGGAGCTGGCAGGTCTCTGGAGGGTATATGCGATGTCGCATTTCCGCTAACTCTCCTTATGAAGACCGAAGGCGAGAAGCTCTCTACAGGGTGCTCGGGAAACTGACCGGTAGCCTCGGAGGCCGCAAGGATCGCCTCGAACTCCTCACCCCCTCACCTTCCTCACCGACCCTGCGGGCTGCCGCCACACCCGCGATCGTCGCCCATGTCTCCGCCCGCGACGCCGCGCAGCAGAAGAAGCTACTCCTGGGCAATGCCTTCGAGTTTCTTGCCTAGCAGCCTACGAGAGCCGCAACCGCGCCGGTCGAGAAGGGCTCCGAAGGACAAGTCCCGCATGGATGCGAAGCCTGCCTTCACCACACGACGTGGCCGACGAATCGGCCGTCGCACCAGGGCAAGATGTGTGAGCTGCACTGAACGTCGTCTCACAGCCGTGCCACACGGGAGGGAGAACCGCTGTCATCGAAGGTTCATTTCTCCGTCAGGTCGACGCACTCAACGCCGATATCGACACCCTCACCACGCGCACCAACGAGTTCGTAGCTGCGATCCCCGCCGTCCAGGCAGCGCCGGACCCCGAGACTGGCGAGATCGCAGGAGCAGGTAGCGTCGCTGTCCTAGAACGCTTGGATGAGATCACCGGGATCGGCCTGTTCGCCGCAAAGGTGATCATCGCCGAGGTCAGTTTGATCGTGGCCCAGTTCCCGAGCGACGCCCCGCGTCGGCGGCGTAGCCGACGGCGAGCACGGCCGAGCCGAGCGCGGAGATGAGATAGCCGAGCACGCTGAGATTGGCGAAGCGCCCGGCGAGGCCTTCTGGGAACCGCGAGCCGTGCATGTACCCGGTGGCCGCTGACACGCCCTGGAAGATTAACAAGGCGATCACCGCGACCAGCATGTACAACCCGGCCTCGGCCCCGCCGCCCACGTCCAAGGCGTGCAGGAACCCGAATGCCGAGTTCCGATCGGATTCACGGGGTACCGCTTCGACCAGCATCACCCGCCGGGACGGCGAGCGCAGGTTGCGCGCCCACCGTCCACCGCAAAGCAACCCGATAGCAGCGGCCGAGCTGACCGAGAGCGCGGACAGCGACAGAAGCGGAATCGCCGAGTTGCCGAGCAACGCCAAGCGACGGTCACCGATACGGGCCCCAGCCAGGGAGAACAAGGACCCGCCACCGTAGAAGGCCCTGACCTGTACATATGCGCTGGTCAGGGCCTCTTTCCCGCTGGTGCCCCCGGGAGGATTCGAACCTCCGCCACCGGCTCCGGAGGCCGGTGCTCTATCCCCTGAGCTACGAGGGCGCTTATTGGTGTGTGCTTTGGAAAGGCGTTCACCGGGGAGCACAGAGCATAGCTCCGAAGTGATGACTCCCCGCCATCGGATCTAGCATCGCCGGGTGCCCGACGCCGTAATCCCTCACGGAGCCTCTGTCGACGTCGGTCCTGTTGACGCCACCGACATGCC
>JAKBBS010000014.1 GCA_021808425.1 Actinomycetes bacterium | reverse complement strand
CGACACGCAGGCGCCGACCGTCCTTGTCTTGGCGGCCGCCGGCGTAGCTACCGCCGTGATCGCTTCGCGCAGGCCGGCGTTTCTGAGGCGCCGGCTGGCCGACCCCGATCCTGCTACGCCCGGCAGGTTCGTGGCGACGAAGGTCGAGTTCGACATCGACGTTCGGGTCGGCTCGTTCGCTCTTCGCGTCGCCCACAATGCGGGAAGTCACAGGCTGGCGATACTCGGGCCTTCCGGATCGGGAAAGTCGATGACGCTCAAGTCGATTGCTGGGCTACTAGGCGCCGACGCCGGGCACGTCAGCTTCGAAGGCGCTGACGTCACGTCAAAGCCGCCCGAGAAACGCAACGTCGGTTACGTCCCCCAGGGCCACGGTCTGATACCCACATTGACTGTACGCGAACAAGCACGACTAGGGGTGGGGACACGCGACGACGTAGCGGCCTGGTGGCTCCAGCGCCTCGGGCTGGGCGGCCTCGAAGGCCGGTACCCCGACCAGCTCTCGGGCGGTCAGCGTCAACGGGTCAGTTTCGCCGCAGCTCTGGCGGGGTGCCCCAGGGTTGTCCTATTAGACGAGCCGTTCTCCGCCCTCGACACACCGGTGCGCAACGAGCTGCGCAGGGAGCTGCGCAGGCTTCAGCAAGAGACGGGCCTCTCGACGATTCTGGTCACCCACGACCCCGAGGAGGCGTCGGTGCTCGCCGACGAGGTGATCGTCCTATCCGCCGGGCGGGTGCTCCAAGCCGGCGCGATAACCGAAGTGTTCCGCCAGCCGGCATCCCCTCAAGTCGCCCGGCTTGTCGGCTTCGACAATGTCCTCGACGGGGTCGCATGCCCCCCGGACGCTTTAAAGGTGGGTAACGCCACGATCCCGGCGGATACCGCCGGGATCGCAAGCGACACAGCCGTGTCCTGGTCGGTTCGCCCCGATGATGTGAACGTCGTCGCCGATGGAGCTGACGAAACCGGACTCCCCGGGGTGGTTATCGACGTCGTGGAGTTCGCGACCTGCAGCCACGTGACGGTCCGTGTCGAAGGCGGCTCCGAGATCGTTTCACGAGCCTACGGCACCTCGCCCCCGGCAAGACAGGGGGAGAGGTGTATTGTGGTCATAGCGCAAGGCGCTGTTCGTGTCTGGCCTGCTAAGCCGGGGGACCGGCAGTGAGCGCTACCGTCGCCGTCTGCACCTGACCTGCCGGAGTCGTCCAAGTGATCTTGATCGTCTGGCCTGGCTTCTCGGTGGCGATGATCGTGCTGAGGGAACTGGCAGAACCGACAGGCTCGCCGTTGATCGCGGTGATCACGTCGCCGGCGCTGAGGCCAGCGTTTGCGGCCGCGCCGCCGGTGATGACCCCTCCGACTGGCGCCCCAGTAGTCGACTGTTGGCCCGATCCCTGCGAGGAACCGAAGACGAAGGCACCGGGGTTGCTCGACGAGCTTGAAGGGCTGATCAGCACCCCGAGGAACGCTGTCGGGCCCACGTGGATGACAGACGTCGAGTGGCCGGCCACGATCGACGAGGCGATCGACGACGCTTCGTTGATCGGGATGGCGAAGCCCTGACTCACTGCCGCTTGCAGCTGGTTTCCAGTTGACGCGGCCGTGTCCATTCCAATCACCTGGCCCGCTGAGTTGACTAGGGGGCCACCGGAGTCGCCGGGCTGGATGCTTGCGTTCGTTTCGATCAGTCCGCTCAAGTGCTCGGCTACTCCGTCGAGTGAGTCTGCTGCAGTAATCGACTGGTTGAGGGCGGTGACCGAACCTCCAGCGAAGCTCGGCGTGCCGCCTACGCCTCCGGCGTTTCCTATTGCCGCAACGCCCGTTCCGACTTGGGCTGTCGAGGAGTTGCCGAGGACCGCAGTCTTCAGGCCTGAGGCACCGGAGAGCTGCAGCACTGCCACATCCTGTGTCTTGTCGTAACCGACGACAGTAGCCGGGTATGTCTGGCCATTGCCGATGTCAGTGACAGTTATCGACGTTGCGCCGTTGATGACGTGGTTGTTGGTGAGGATCTCCCCGTTGGACGTGAGCACGATGCCCGTACCGGCGCCGCTGGCCTGCTGGTAGGCGAACGTGGAGTTAACGTCCACCAAGCCTGGGGCGACCTTCGCTGCAATCGACGCAACGTTGGCGGGACTTCCCTGGCCTGAAACTGACGACGCGCCAGACCCGGTCGCCGCACCGGAGGCGCTGCCGCCGGCAGAGCTTCCATTGCCGCTGGAAATGCCGCTGCCGCTGGAAATGCCGCTTCCACTCGAAGCCGAGCTGCTTGAAGGCAGTGATGCAGCAGCGGAGCGGGTCGCTGACGCGGGCCACAGCACGTGACCGGCTACGGTCCCGGCGCCGATCGTAGCTACGACGAGGGCTGCCGCAACCCCCGGACGGGTGCGATGAGAGCTGCGCGGGGTGTGCAAGTCCGCTGGCGGATACGAGTACGTCGGGATCTCCGACTCGGTCCCTGACGGATTCTGCACGGGATCAGGCTGTCCTTGGAACTGTGTCATGTCATCGTCCTCTTCCGGTATGTCCTGGCTTGGTGCCATGTTCACCAGAATGCGCCCTGCAGCTGTGACTGCCTTAGGACGACGTTGAGAACATCCTGAAACGTGTCGCTGACGGACGTGTCGTCTTAGCCGGCGTGGGCGGCACTGGCGTCGAGCGCGCCTTCGGCGTGACCGGCGTCGGCCTTGCGGACCCGAGGCACGACGAACGACGCCACGAACCCGGCGGCGGCGACCACTGCGGCTACTTGGAAAGCCCGCACGAAGCCGGAGTCGAGCGCCTTCAACGTCGCGATTGCATGGGCGCTTCCCTGGACATGTGCGGATCGCAGCAGCGAGCTTGTCCGGTCAGTTGCGATAGTGGCGAGGATCGCCAAGCCTAGGGATCCGCCCACCTGGCGCGAGGTGTTGAGCACTCCTGATGCCAACCCGGCTTGGCTTTGCGCGACGCCGCTGGTCGCCGTGGCGGCAAGCGGCGTGAAGAGCAGGCCCAGAGCTAGCGAGATCAGGCAGCCCGGGCCTAAAACGTGGACCCAGTAGCTGCCCCGGACGGTTATGCCCGACAGCCAAAAGAAGCCGATCGTCGCTGCGAGCGTTCCAACCAACAGAAGCGGTCGCGCCCCGATGCGAGGGAGTAGACGCGAGCTTGTCTGGGCTCCGCCGATGATGATCAGCGCCATCGGAAGGAACGCCATCCCTGCTCGGAGCGGGCCGTAACCGAGGACGTCTTGAAGGTACAAGGAGAGGAAGTACCACATCGCGAAGAAGGCGGCACCGACCAGGAACATAACGACGTTTGCCCCCCACACCGAGCGCGACCGGAACAGGTCGAGCGGAACGAGCGGGTTCGAAGCGCCTTTCGCCTCGTAGATCCCAAAGCCGACCAGGACAACGACGGCGACCGCCAGGAAGACGACCGTCACAGCGGATGTCCACGGGCGCGTAGCCGTGCCGACGATCGCATAGACGAGCGCACTGAGACCAACGGTAACTGCGACGGCTCCGACCACGTCGAGCTTCGCCCGCGGTTGGCCGCCCTCGCGATGGCCTCTCGTCTCGGTGAGGTAAGCGAGGGCGGCTACGGTCGCAGCTATTCCGACAGGGATGTTGACAAAAAGAACCCAACGCCACGAGATCTCCGCTGTCAGTATCCCGCCGAGTATCGACCCGGCTGCACCGCCCGCACCGGCGACAGCACTCCACACCCCGATCGCCCGGGCGAGATCACGACCTTTGAACGTGGTTACGAGGATCGTCAACGTCGCGGGCGAAAGGATCGCCCCACCGACGCCTTGTGTGGCGCGAGCCACCGTGAGCCACGTCGAGTTCGTCGCAAGCCCTCCAGCGAGGCTTGCCGCAGTGAACAGCCAGAGGCCGACCAAATACACCCGGCGCCTGCCGAAGATGTCAGCGGCTCGCCCGCCGAGCAGCAGAAAGCCCGCGAAGGTGAGCACGTAAGCGTTGACCACCCACTGCAGGCCCGTAGCGCTGTAGTGGAGGTCCCTCCCGATCGAGGGTAGGGCGACGTTGACGATCGAAACATCGAGGACGACCATGAACTGAGCAAGGCAAGCGATGGCCAGGACTGCGTTGTTGCGCGATCGTCGCCCCTGAGTTGTATCGGCGTCAGTCGTCAAGTCGGTGACGGTAGTGGGCGTCTCGCGCATCGTCCATACGGCAACACTTTCGACGTCTACAATCTTCCCGACCGCGCGACACCTCCCCGGATCCGCGCGGTACTATCGGGACAGTTAGAAAGCGTGTGCGCACCGTCACAGCGTGACCTCGGAGGTATTGCAGGCGAATGTCCGATCTTGCGCGGTGGTGCTTCAGGCACCGGCGTTTTGTACTGGCGATCTGGCTCATCGCGCTCGTCGTGACGGGCGGGGCGAGTGGCGCGCTCGGGTCCAACTACGCCACCAAGTTCCAACTCCCGAACACGCAGTCGGCGCAGGCCCTGAACCTGCTCCAGAAGGACTTCCCTGCGGCGTCGGGAAGCTCCGACCAGATCGTGGTCGCAGTGGACTCCGGGACGGTCACCGACCCGGCGGTCGAGTCGGTTGTGTCGAAGATGCTCGCCGCTGTAGCGTCACTGCCCGACGTCCGGGCGGTCAACAGCCCCTACCAGGCGACCGGCAAGGCGCAGATCAGCAAAGACGCAAAGGTGGCCTTCGCCACCGTCATCTTCGACGGCCAGGTCGGAGGTAACTCCCCGGCCGACGTGCGCCGTGTCGTGTCGACGGCTGAGGCGGTTCGAAGCTCCACGCTGAAAGTGGCCCTCGGCGGTCAGGATATAGAGCAGCTCAACAGCCAGGCAGGGTCGTCGAGCACGATCGCCGGTGTCATCTTTGCTCTGATCGTACTCGGGCTAGCATTCGGCGCCCTTTTCTCGGCGCTGCTGCCGATCATCACCGCCTTGATAGCGATCGGCATCGGCACCAGCGTCACGACAATTCTCAGCCACGTCCTGTCGATCGCCAGCTTCGCGCCCCTGCTCGGTGTGCTGATCGGACTCGGCGTCGGAGTCGACTACGCGCTTTTCATCCTGACGCGCCATCGCAGTGCCATCAAGGGCGGCAAACCGATCGAGGACGCAGCCGTCGAGGCGATCAACACTTCCGGCCGGGCCGTGTTCTTCGCGGGGATCACGGTGTGCATTGCGCTCATGGGCCAGTTCGTGCTCGGCCTGTCGTTCCTCTACGGTCTCGCGATCTCAGCGTCGGTGACCGTGCTGCTGACGATGTTCGCTTCGATCACGCTGTTGCCGGCGCTGCTCGGATTCTTCAGGGCGAAGGTCCTGAGCAGGCGCGAGCGTCGCTTCCTGGCGGAGCGCGGCCCGGAAGTGGACCATATATCTGGATTGTGGAGTCGTTGGTCTAGTTTCATCGAACGCCGCCCCGGCCTGCCGGCTGTAGTCGCGCTGCTGGTCGTAGTGGCGATCGGCCTACCCATTTTCACATTGCGCCTCGGTCTCGACGACGCGAGCAGCGACCCCCCGGGATCGACGACCCTGCAGGCATACCAGCTCCTCGCGCAAGGCTTCGGTCCGGGATTCAACGGACCGCTGCTCCTCGTAGCGCAGCTTCCTAACTCGGGCGACAAAGCGTCATTCGCTTCGGTTGCCGCCAGCGTCGCCAAGGTGCCCGGCGTAGTGTCTGTCGCCCCGGTCATCACGAACCCGGCCGGGACCGTCGCGATCGCGACGGTCTACCCGACGACCAGCCCGCAGGCAGCACAGACGACAGTCCTAGTAGACAAACTGCGATCGGAGGTGATACCGAAAGCTGAGGCCACCAGCGGTCTGACCGTGCTCGTCGGGGGTCAGACCGCGATACAGACCGACTTCGCGCACATCCTCGCCTCGAAGCTGATCTATTTCGTCGCAGCGGTCGTCATCCTCGGGTTCATACTGCTGATGGCAGTCTTCCGGAGCCTCGTGGTCCCGCTCGTAGCATCGGTGATGAACATCCTTTCCGTCGGGGCGTCCCTCGGCATCTTGAATGCTGTATTCGAGTGGGGATGGGGTCACTCGCTGTTCCGGATCTCGTCGAAAGTCCCTGTCGAAGTGTTCCTCCCGGTCATCCTCCTGTCGATCCTCTTCGGGCTGTCGATGGACTACGAGGTGTTCCTGGTGAGCCGGATGCGCGAGGAGTGGGTTGCGCACCGCGACGCGTCACGCGCCGTGACCGTGGGCCAGTCCGCGACGGGGCGCGTCATCACGGCCGCCGCAACGATCATGATCCTCGTCTTCGCCTCGTTCGCACTCGGAAACAACGTGGTGATCAAACAGTTCGGGATAGGCCTCGCCGGGGCGATATTCGTCGACGCCTTCGTGATACGAACGGTGCTCGTTCCTTCGGTGATGCACATGCTCGGCAAGTCGAACTGGTGGTTGCCTGCCTGGCTCGACAAGGCGATCCCGCAGCTGAACATCGAAGGCGTCGACAATCCGGGTGAAGATCTGCGCGACGACGAACCGGCGCTTTCTGCTTCCTGACGGTCCGAGGCTGCTCGCCTGGCGATCCTGGAGCTGGCGAGGCTGCTAACGGTCTGCGGCTGCGACGGTGCCGGGTCCCGCGAACGCTTGGGCTATCGAAAGCCACACAGTGGCGGTCGGGCCTTTAGCAACGACAGCCGTGCGGCTTGGGTGGCGGCGTTGGGTGAACACGAAAGCCACGTCGAGCGCTGGCCCGCTGATGACGTCTTCGGCGTCGCTCGGCCCCCACGACCACTCCTCGCCGTCGGGCGCGTCGACAACCAGGCGAACCGGGTCTCCGGGGTCGGTCATCCCGTGCGACGTGAAAGCGTACGAGCGCGCGCCGAAGCCTATGTGGCAAACGTGTCGGAGGCGCGGTCCGGTCTCAGTGCGCAACCCGAGCGCATCCCTGACGTCGACGCCGTGAGCCCATGCTTCCATCAGCCTTGCGGTAGTGAAGCTCGCCAGGCTCATAGTCGGCCCGTACCACGCAACGCGCCCCGCCGGGTCGGCATTTGTCGCAGCGGCAGTATACGCAGCGGTAGCCGTCCTCCAACGGCCTAGGAGTGCGGCTGGATCCCCCAAAGTCCGCCCGAGGGCAACGTCGGGTGTGGGTGCTCCGGCTGCTACCGCAGAGAACACGTCGGTCATTAGCTGTCGGCGTTGCACGTCGAAGAGGTCGGGATCGACGAGCGAAGTTACGGCCGCCTCCTCGAAGAAGCAAAGGTGGCTGAGGCTGTCGCAGACATCCCAACCGGCGGCCGGAGTCGGTTTCACCCAGTCGGCGGACGTCGCCTTTGACAGCACGTCGTTCAGGTCGGACTGCTCGGCCGCCAAGTCTGAGCACAGCTCTGCTATGTCCGGCATGGTCGCAGACGCCGCATCACGGCCATACTACAAGGGATGGACTTCGACCTGGCTCCCGAGGATGATCCGAGGCGTGCAGCGCTTCGCGACTGGCTTGCGGCGAATCCGCACCCGAGCGGGCGCCAGCTCGCCGAGGCGGGCTGGGTGGTCCCGCACTGGCCCGCCCCCTACGGCCACGACGCCGACGCCCTTCACCAGCTGATAGTCGACGAGGAACTGCAGCGGGCAGGCGTGTCCCGGCCGGTCAACCCGATCGGAATTGGCTGGGCAGCGCCGACGATTCTGATGGCCGGCAGCGATGCCCAAAAGCAACGTTACCTGTGGCCGGCGCTGTCGGGCGAGGAGGTGTGGTGTCAGCTGTTCAGTGAGCCCGACGCCGGGTCGGACCTTGCGTCACTGCGATGCAGCGCAGTCCGCGACGGTGACGAGTGGGTGGTCAACGGCTCGAAGATCTGGACGAGCGGGGCGCACCGCTCCGCCTTCGGAATCCTTCTCGCCCGTACGGACGCAGACGCCCCGAAACGGCGAGGTATTTCGTATTTCATCTGCCCGATGAGAACACCGGGGATCACCATGGCGCCGATCGTGGACATGACTGGGGCGCACTCCTTTAACCAAGTGTTTTTCACCGACGTCCGACTGGGAGCCGACTGCCTGGTCGGCGAGCCGGGTGAGGGATGGCGTCTCGCAAAAGCGACTCTCGCTAACGAGCGGGTTTCGCTGTCGAGCGGGGGTGTGTTGTGGGGGAGCGGACCGACCGTCGACGACCTCCTCGACGCGGTGCGCGCCGGCGGCGGTGTCGCCGACCCGGTGCTACGCCAGGATATGGCCCGCGTCTGGGCCGAAGGGCGGATTCTGACCCTCATGCGCTACCGGACGCTGTCCGCTCGGCTGTCGGGCGCGGCGCCGGGCCCCGAAGCCTCGGTGCAGAAGATTCTCGCCGACGAGCACGGTGGCCACGTGATGGCGCTGGCGAAGGCGCTCGCTGGAACCGCCGGGATGCTGCAAGGATCAGGCCCGGCCGGGGCGCTGCCCGAGCGGCGTCGAGTTGGCCCGACCGAAATGAAGGCACGGGGCAGTCGTGGCGGAGTAGACCCGGTGTGGCATTACGGGTGGACTTTCTCCCCGGCGCTCACCATCGGCGGAGGCACCTGGGCGGTGCAGCGCAACATCGTCGCGGAGTGGGTGCTCGGCCTTCCCCACGATCCGCCGGGGTAGCGTCCCGACGTTCGGGTAACGTCTGCGACCATGCCTGAGAGACGACCTGGACGGGGCATCTTGTCGGGCCCTATCGACGGAGACTGGCGGCCTGGGCGCACCTACAGGGAGGTCGAGGCGGCACCGGGGCTGGTCGTCACGCACCTCGGATCGCGTTTTACCGGGGTAGTCGTCGGCTTTGATCAGGCTGCCGTGGTGGTCCGCTCGACCAACACCGGCTTGGAGCGCCTGTTTGCGATGCACCGGGCGGCATTTGCGCTCGGCGGGGAGACGGTCACTTTGGTGATCCCGAAGCGCTCTTCCGCCAAGATGCCCGCAGGTGGGGCCCTCAACCGTACGCGGTCGGGTTCGATCGACGCCGGTCCGGCCCGGGCGAGGGTGGCGAGGGCGAGCCGGATCCTGGTCGAGGGAACCCATGATGCTGAGCTCGTCGAAAAGGTGTGGGGTGACGACCTGAGAGCCGAGGGGATAGTGGTGGAGCGCCTCGACGGAATCGACCACCTGCAGGATTTCATCGAAGCTTTCCGCCCGGCGGCCGACGCTCGGCTTGGCGTCCTCGTGGACCATCTGGTGGCGGGCAGCAAGGAGTCGAGAATCGCTGCGGCGCTCGAAGGGCCTGATGTCCGAGTCTGCGGGACGCCGTTCGTCGACGTGTGGCAGGCGATCCGGCCTCATGTCGTAGGGCTCGACCGCTGGCCGACGATCCCGAAGGGGCAATCCTGGAAGGAGGGGATCTGCGCCGCTATGCGCGAGCCGGACCCGGGAAGGCTGTGGCGGAGCCTGATCGCCCGAGTGGGGAGTTACGCGGACCTGGAGCCGTCGCTCGTGGGGGCAGTCGAGTCGTTGATCGACTTCGTGTCCGACACTGACGGTCCGCCGGAGGCGACCTGACCTCGGACCATCGGCGAACGGTCCAGTGACGCAACCCCTGCCATGATCGCGAGAATCCCCGCGGCGAGCAGGGCGTCGCCGGACTCGCCGATGTGGCCGACGCTCTCCCCGAATACCAGGGTCGCAATGAGCGAAGCGGCGACGGGTTCGCCGACGTCGAGCAGCGGAAGTGACACTGCCAGAGGGCCTGCCTGGTAGGTGTTGACCGTCAGGGTCATTCCAACGATCCCGAGGACGGCAAGCACCCACGGCTGCCACGTCGCAAGAAAACCGATGCCGTGCACTTGAACCTGATGAGTGGTGGCTTTCGTGATAATCGACAGGAGCCCGAAGGTCACCCCCGCGGCAGCCGCCAAAAGGCTTGTCTTGACGATCTTGCCAGCCCCTCTTGAGAACGCGAGAAGCGCTGCGACGATCGCCGCCACTGAAGCGAACAGGACCAGCCAGCGTCCGGGCGTGGCGGTGATCAGCGTGTTGGAGGGGTGAACGACGACCAGAACTGTCATCAAGCCGATGCTGACAAGCGCGATGCCGGTCCATTCTGCCTGGCCGAGCCTGTGTTTGGCGACGACCGCAGCCAACGGTATGGCAAAGGCGAGCTCCGCCACGATCAAAGGCTGCACAAGTACGACGGGTGCTATCGAGAGCGCTATAGCTTCCATGCCGAAACCGGCGACCGAGGCCAGGAGGCCGATCAGCCACACGGGATCCCGCCCGACACGGACCAGGAGTCCGCCGTCTATCGCCTTGGTTAGCTGCTGGCCTGATTTGGCGGCGGAGTCTCGGCTCGCTTCGTCGGTGTCCCCCGAGTCGGTGTCCCCCGAGTCGGGGCCGCCCGGGTCGCTGTCGCCGTGCGCTGGCTGGCGGGCTATGGCGGACATCTGGGTCACGTTTGAAACGGCAAACGATGCGGCGGCGCCCAGTGCTAGGACTATCGCTGCGAAACGTTCACCACTCAACAACATGTCTGTGTCCCAATACCCGTGTGTACATCTGGCTCACCGTATGACTCTTGAGCGAGCTTACCGGCATTGATAGGTTGAGCAGACCTTTGAACACCAGCGGGCGACGACGTGACGGCGACGACGAAGGCTACGACTTTGGCTACATCGATGGTTACGTGGACCACCACGTGCATTTCTTGTCGAGTGTCGCCGCCAGCGTTTCAGTGGACGTGTCGGGCGCTCGGAACGTCCCCGAAGTCTTGGAATGCCTCGCTGGAACACACGCCACGGCCTCGGGAGGCGATCTTTCCGGCGGCTGGATACGGGGTTGGGGATACGACGAGGCGCTCCTCGACGAAAGGCGCCATCCGACACGGGGCGACCTGGATCGAGTCGGCACCGGAGGCCGCCCCATGGTGGTTCATCATCGAAGCGGTCACGTTGCCGTGCTCAACTCGGCGGCCCTGCGTGAGCTGGGCGTCGAGGACCATCCAGACGGAGTCCTCTACGACCGCCACGACCTTCTAGGTCGCGTACCGCGACTCGACCAAGCGACGCTCGACGCTGCAGCCGCAGCGCTGAGCCGGCGGTGGGCAGCCAAGAGAATCGACGGCTTCGTAGACGCTACCCACACCAACGGGCCTGGCGAGCTCGATCTGATGGCGCGCTGGTCACGCGACGGCGTCGTCGTCCAGAACGTAGAGATGATGGTCGGGTCCGCCCGCGTCGACGAGGTTCCGCCGTTCGGGACGACCCTCTATGGCGCCGTGTCGGTCGGCCACGTCAAGTTGATGCCTCTGCCAGGGCAAGCTGATGAAATCGAGATGCAGGTCATCGAGGCTCACGACGCCGGCTTCCCTGTCGCGGTTCATGTCGTCGACGTCGAAACGCTCGAGCTCACCCTCGGCGCCTTCTCGAAGTCGGCGCCCCCGGCGGGCTCGACCGATCGCATCGAGCACAACGCTCTGTGCCTACCTGAACAGGTGGAGGCGATCGCCCGCAGCGGTGCCCGAGTGGTGGTGAACCCGTCGTTTCTCCACGGGCGGCGCGCCAAGTACGAGCGGGAGCTGAGCGAGATCGAGCGAAGCTGGCTCATCCGGATCCGGTCGTTGCTCGACGCTGGCGTGGACGTCCGGGCCGGCTCGGACTCGCCTGTCAGCGAAGCGAACCCGGCGGAGATGATCCGCTGCGCGATGGCCCATCCGTTCGTCCCCGATGAGTCCGTCGATCTTCAGACAGCAACGAGGCTGTTGAGTTGGTAGCCCGGTAAAGTAGTTAGCAAGGGAAAATAACGAGAGGCTTAGCTTGTCCTTGACAAACTCCACGACGAAAGCTGGCGGCGGCACGACAAGCGGCGGCGCTGCGACCGACGATGGATACAAGTGGGTTGCCCTGTTCAACGTGACGTTGGGTGTGCTTATGGCGACGATCGACTCGTCGATCATGCTCATCGCCATGCCGGACATCTTCAGAGGTATCAAGCTGAACCCTCTCGTGCCGGCCAACAGCTTCTACCTCCTGTGGATGATCCTCGGCTTCTTGGTCGTGAGTAGCGTGCTGGTCGTCAGCCTCGGCCGCCTCGGGGATATGTTCGGCCGGGTGAAGATGTACAACCTCGGTTTCCTCGTCTATACCTTGTCCTCCCTCGTCCTGACAGTCGACTGGATGACCGGCCCCGACGGGGCGATATGGCTGATCGTGGGCAGGATCGCGCAGGGGATCGGCGCCGCGTTCGTGATCGCCAACTCCGCAGCGATCCTCACGGACGCCTTCCCGGCCAATCAGCGGGGCCTCGCCCTCGGGATCAACAACATTGCGGGTATCAGCGGTTCTTTTATCGGACTGATCCTCGGCGGGTTTCTCGGGCCGATCGAGTGGCGCCTCGTGTTTCTCATCTCCGTCCCGATCGGGGCGCTCGGCACGGTCTGGGCCTACACCAAGTTGCGTGACACGGGCGTGCGCAAGCCCGCTTCGATCGACTGGTGGGGGAACGTGACTTTCGCCGTTGGTCTCATCCTCGTCATGGTCGGGATCACCTACGGGATCGAGCCGTACGGCCACAACACGATGGGCTGGACGAGCCCGCGTGTCGAGATCGAACTGGGGGTCGGTGTTGCCACCCTCATAGCGTTCGCGCTTGTCGAGCGCCGCGCCGAGAACCCGATGTTCCGCCTGCCGCTCTTTCGCATCAAGGCTTTCACCTTCGGAACTCTGTCGACCTTCCTATCCGCGGTTGGAAGGGGCGGTTTGATGTTCATGCTGATCATCTGGCTGCAGGGCATCTGGCTTCCTGAGCACGGCTACAGCTTCACCCAGACGCCTCTTTGGGCGGGCATTTACATGCTGCCGCTCACGTTGGGGTTCCTCCTGGCAGGACCTGCGTCGGGGTATCTTTCGGATCGCTACGGGGCCCGGCCGTTCGCGACGGGAGGGATGATCGCAGCGGCGGTCAGTTTCTTTGTCCTCGAGACTCTTCCGATCGACTTCAGCTACCCGGTGTTCGGGGCGCTTTTGTTCCTGAACGGTCTGGGTATGGGAGCCTTCGCCGCGCCAAACCGTGCCGGAGTGATGAACAGCCTGCCGCCCGCCGACCGGGGTGCAGGCGGAGGCATGAACTCGACGTTCCAGAACTCGGCCCAGGTGCTCTCGATCGGGATCTTCTTCACCCTCATGATCATCGGACTGTCCGGGACTCTCGCGTCGAGCCTACGCAACGGCCTCGTTTCGCACGGCGTCGGCGCCGCCACGGCGTCGCAAGTCGCGCACCTTCCACCCGTGTCGGTGCTCTTTGCTGCCTTCCTCGGCTACAACCCGGTCCAGACATTGGTTCCCGCGAAGGCACTCGCTGAGGTGTCCAAGGCGAACTACTCGGTGCTCACGGGGCGGTCCTTTTTTTCCCATCTGATCTCGGCTCCGTTCGCGAACGGGCTGCACGAGGCGTTCTTGTTCGCGATCATCGCCTGCCTCGTGGCGGCGGCAGCATCGTGGTCGAGAGGGAAGCGTTACGTAGACGAGACGGGGTGACCGATGTCAACAAGCGAGAATCTACCGTTGACGTCAGAGTCCGATACCTTGGGTGGTGGTCGAACGTGAGGAGCTAGAAGTTGAACGACCCTGGCCGCTACAAGTGGATAGCCCTGTCGAACACGACGCTCGGCATCCTGATGGTCACCATCAACCAGTCGATCCTGCTCATCTCGCTACCTGACATCTTCAGGGGGATCAAGCTCAACCCGCTGACGCCTGCCAACACTTCTTATTTCCTGTGGACCCTGATGGGATTCATGCTCGTGACCAGCGTCTTGGTGGTAAGCCTCGGCCGTGTCGGCGACATGTACGGCCGGGTGAAGATGTACAACCTCGGCTTCGCCGTCTTCACCGTGTTTTCGATACTGCTCTCGGTGACGTGGATGTCCGGCTCGGCCGGCGCCATCTGGATCATCGTGATGCGCGTCTTCCAGGGTGTCGGCGGATCGTTCCTGTTCGCTAACTCGAGCGCTATCCTCACCGACGCCTTCCCCGAGAACGAACGCGGCAAGGCGATGGGCATCAACGGTGTCGCCGCAGTCAGCGGATCGTTTCTCGGTTTGATCCTCGGGGGCCTGCTCGGTCCGCTCCAATGGCGCCTCGTCTTCCTCGTGTCGGTGCCTTTCGGCATCTTCGGGACGGTGTGGGCGTACTACAAGCTGCGCGACAACGGCGTCCGCAAGACATCGAGCATCGACTGGATCGGCAACGTGAGCTTTGCGGTCGGGCTGATCTCGCTCCTCACAGGTATCGTCTACTCGCTTCTCCCCTACGGTGGTCACAGCACGGGTTGGACCAATCCGTGGGTGCTGACGGCGATCGTGGGCGGGATCGCCGTGCTGGTCTTCTTCGTGTGGGTGGAGAGGCGTGTCTCCAATCCGATGTTCCGTTTGGAACTGTTCTCGATACGGCCGTTCACAGCGGGTGCGGTGTCAGGTTTGCTTGGGGCGCTCGGCCGGGGCGGTCTGCAGTTCATGTTGATCATTTGGCTGCAGGGCATCTGGTTGCCTCAGCACGGCTACAGCTTCAGCCAGACCCCGCTGTGGGCGGGCATTTACCTGATCCCACTCACGGTCGGTTTCCTAGCGGTCGGTCCGGTTGCGGGGATCCTGTCGGATCGCTACGGAGCCCGATGGCTGGCGAGCGCGGGGCTGGCCATGTCGGCCGCGGCCTTCTTATTGCTCAACACGCTGCCCATGAACTTCTCCTACGTTCCCTTCGCCGGACTGGTCCTGCTTTTTGCGCTCGGAATGGGCCTGTTCTTCACGCCGAACCAGGCGTCGGTCATGAACAGCCTGCCGCCCGACCAGCGCGGTGGCGGAGCCGGGATGCTCAACACTTTCCAGAACTCGGCTCAGGTGCTGTCGATGGGATTGTTCTTCACGATCGTGACGTTGGGCTTGGCTGCGACGCTGCCCGCGCATTTGTACTCCGGCCTCACGGCGGCTGGAGTGGCACCCGCCGCCGCGCACCGTGTCGCCTCCGAACCGCCGATAGGCAGCCTCTTCTCGGCATTCCTCGGCTTCAACCCGGTGCAGCAACTGCTCGGGCCCGCCGGGCTGGCGCATCTGAGCGCGAGCCAGGTGACCTATGTGACTGGACGCTCCTTCTTCCCGAAACTGATCGAGTCGTCGTTCGCGACCGGCCTGCACTTGGCCTTCGACTTCGCTGCGGGAGCGTCGGTGATAGCCATGGTCGTCTCGCTCATGAGAGGCAAGCGCTACGTCCACTCGATGAGCACCGAGCAGGCGGACGAGGCGACGCTCGAGCCCGCCAGCCGATGACGTCGAGCGGAATCGTGGAGCGCGAACGGCTCCTTTCGATTGGGGCCGCGGCTGAGGCGGCGGGTGTGACCGAGAGAGCCCTTCGCTACTACCAGGAGCTGGGCCTCATCGAGCCTGCGGTGACGACGGGCGGGTCTCGACGATACGCCCAGCACGATCTCGACCGCGTGGCGCGGATCCGGGAGTTGCAAGCCCTGCTCGGGTTCAACCTGGACGAGATAGCTGTCGTACTGGCCAACGAGGACAGGACGGCCGCAATCCGAGAAGCGTATTTCGACGAGGAGACGCCCGACTCCCGGCGCGTTCAGCTGCTCGCCGAGTCGCTCGACCTCGCCACCCAGATGCGGCGGACCGTGGAGGCGAAGAGGGCTGCTCTGGACGTGTTCGTCAGGGATCTCGACGAGAGGATCGACCGTATCCGCTCTGCGATGGGGGCACGCCAAGCGCCGTAGCCCCTCCGGTGCGGGAGGATCAGCATGCAGTTAGTTATCGCCGTTCAGTTAGGGACCTTCGGCCCTGTTCCAATCGATCTGAGAGAACGCATACTTCCTCCACATCTCGAAACTGGAGGAGAGCGATGTCACTCATGTCAGCGGACCTGGACTACCTGGCCCGCGCCAGAGCGGGCGAGTTCGATTGGGGATGGTTGCGTGACACCAACTCCGAGTGGGGGGTGCGCGCCAAGCCCGGCAGGGTTGGACTGACGCTGAGGGACGTCAGCGTCGGCTCCTACGGCGCGGTCCCCGACGTGCCACCCCGGAGGACGATGGCGCCGCGGGGGTCGGATATCGATGCGGACGTTCCCGATATGGGCTACACCATCAACTCCAAAGCCGAGGTTTGGTCGGACAACCTCCTCGATCTCTACGAGGAGGCAGTCAGTCGGCAGTGGAGCGCGACGCGTGACATCGCCTGGACCGAGCTCCCAGAACTGGACCCTGACTTGGAGCACGCCATGTGCCAGCTTTGCACCGTATTGTCGGAAGTGGAGATGGTCGCCTCCGACTTTCCGGCCAAATGGCTGTGGCGGATAAACCATGACTTCGTCGAGGCAAAGATGTTCCTGTGCACCCAGGTGATGGACGAGGCCCGCCACACTGAGGTGTTTCGCAAGCGGGCGCTGGCCAACGGCGGTGGCCTTGGTAAGGCCAAGTCGGTGGTGGAGCGGTTCTTAAAGTTGGTCCTCGATGCCCAGAGCTACGACGAGGGCTCGGCGCTCATGCACCTGCTCGGCGAGGGGATCGTGCTCTCGCTGTTCCGGGCCGGCGAGCTGATAGCTCCCTCAGCGGTGGAGAAGAAGATCTTCCGGCTGTGCATGCAGGACGAGGCCCGTCACGTCGCCTACGGCACCATGCACCTGCGCTACCGGCTGGAGCGTGACCCGTCCATGGCCGAGGACTTTCACGACTATCTTGACCAAGGCGAGGAGATAATTTCTATGCTGTTCACCACCCCCGAGGTTGTGGAACCGACCACACTGCTCGTAGCTGGGAGCGTGAGCAAGGCGGAGGAGATCGGCACGGCCGGGACCGACATGCTGAGGAGCAGGGTCATCGAGGAATACCTACAGCGCTGCGACCACGCCGGCCTTCCCCGGCGGGGGCGCCTCAACATGCCACGGGAGCTGCTGGTAGGTGTAGCCGGCGAGGCGGAGGTCGAGTAATGGATGCTTCGTGGTTCGAGCGCATGGCGGACGATGCCCGCAACCGCCCTGACGTATACCGGCGTCTGGGATTCGGTGATCTGCGCCTGGTTGTCGAGCAGACCGATGACGCCTCCATCCGCCGCTTCGGGCTGATCCTGGACGGCTACGACGTGGTCTCGACCGGCGAATTGGACGATCTCGATAACTTCGGGTCCGACGCGACCATCACCGGAACCCGCGAGACTTGGGACGAGATGGCCACCAACATCCTCGCCAACGGGGCTGCCGATCTGGCTCATACGCTCAACGCCCTCAGCATTTCCGAAGCGCCCCTGAGGGTGTCGTCGCCTGACCCGATTGGCCGCGACAAGTTCTTCCGGTACGCCGAGACCCTCCAGACCCTTTTCGACTCCTTCGCGAGGGCACCGATAGCAATCTGAGAGAGCGGGATCGTGGCCTTTCAAATCCTCGACGGTTGCATCGGGTGCGGTGCCTGTGAATCGGCCTGCGTGCAGCGGGCGATTAGCCAATCCGAGTCGTTCGTTGTCATGTACGTTGTCGACCCGCTGCTGTGCAATGACTGTAGGGACTGCGTCACGGTCTGCCCAGTCGACGTCATCGTCGCCGATCTCAAGTGGGCGGTGTGCCTCGGCCGGGGCTGCCCACTTGGCTCCTCGCGCTACAACGGGTGGGAGTGCAGCCAGGGTCTGAAGCGGTGCTCGTCGTGCGGCTCGATGCTGTGGCGCCCTCCTAGCGGCGAGTGGGCGTGCAGACGGTGCCGCACCGCCGCCGGGCAGACGGGCGCCAGGTGTCCGAAGGTCGAGCAGGTGAGGAGGAAGCAGCGCGTGATTCCTTCTCTCTCCAACGTCCCGGCGGGGAGGGCTATAGCGGTCGAGTCGTGCGGAGGTCACTTCCCGACTTGTGGTGGTGCTTCGTCGGCTGAGCTTCGGCCCTAGCCTTGGCGGAGACGCTTCGGGCTGGTAGCGTCGAAGCACTGTGCCTTATAGCTGCGAGCCCAGCAGGGCTTCCAGGAAAGCCAGGGTCGCGCTCGGCGGGCGACGGCGAACCTGGAGGCATCGGGGGTACGCGGGGCTCTCGGCCACCGTCGTGGTCGTCTTTACGCTTGGCGTCTTTCGTGCTCCACAGGTATCAGCGTCCACCCCGGCACAGATCCAATCGGAGATTTCCTCGCTCCAGGCGCAGCTAGTAAACGCCGGGGCGAGCGTCCATCAAGCTACCCTCGCGTACGATACGGCGGTCGCGTCGGAGCGGAGTCTTGCTGCACAGGTCGCAAACGACAAGGTCCTCGCCGACCGTGCGGAGGCGTCATTGTCGACGAGCGAAGCAGCGCTTCGCGTCGAGCTGGTGAGCGCCTACGTCGGCGGGTACATGACCTCACCGGTTTCTCCGGCCCACCCGGGAGGGGTCGGAGTGGCGGACCCTGCTGTCGCGGAGGGCTACATCTCAGTCGCAACGGATACTCTTCGCGGCGTCGTCGAGCGCTTCCGGACGGCTCGCCTCGAATGGGCTTCCGCCCAGGCGACCGTGACTGCACGCGAGAAGGCTTCGCAACAGTCGGTTGCAGTGGCCGAGGTGGCGCGCGCGGCAGCCGTTCGCGAAGCCACCGTCGTGGGCGGGCAGATCCAGGGTCTCCAGGCTCAGCTGACCGCCCTCGAAAGCCAAGCCGGGACCCGCGCAGGAGCTTCCACCCCCCAGGGAGGACCCGTCGGCGGTGGGCTGCTTCAAGCTGTCCAGGCCCAGCTGAACCTTGCAAGCGCTACCGCCGGGAGCGCTGCAGCGTCGGCGTCGGCGTCGGCGTCGGCGTCAAGCGGTGGTCGGCCCTCCCCGGTTACAGGGTCGGCTTCAGGCACGACCACCCGGGCGACAGCGCCTCCCACGGCGCCTGTCGAGGTTTCGACTCCGGCCGCGACCGCTCCGGCGACTACAGCTCCGGCGACTACAGCTCCGGCGACGACTGCGCCGGCGACGACTGCGCCGGCGAACCAGTCCACGAATACCCCGGCTACGAGTGTCTCAGGCACCGTCCAGCCGGCGTCGACGACAGGCCCAGGTTCCGCCGGTGCAACGCCCAACGCGGCGGACTGGCTTGAGCTTCGCACGTGTGAGAGCAGCGACAACTACCAGGAGAACACAGGCAACGGCTACTTCGGTGCCTACCAGTTCAGCCAGGCAACCTGGAGCGGCCTCGGGTATCCGGGTCGCCCCGACCAGGAGCCGCCGTCGATGCAGGACCAAGCCGCAGCGACTCTGCAAGCCGAGTCCGGTTGGGGGGCATGGCCGTCCTGCTCGGCTGCGCTCGGTCTTTGACGGGCGGGGCAGTCCTTGCCGGCAGTCCCCGGCCGGGTAGGCTAGGCGAGTGATCCGCTCCGACGAGACGACCGGGCGCGTGCAGACCGACGAAGCGCCGCTGAACTTACGCGACAAGACTCTCGTCGGCGGTCGCGGCCGGTGGTTGGGTAGCACGACCGCAGAGCGTGTGGAGCTGAAGCTCGTCTGGTGGCGCGAGGTCTTGCTGGTCGCTGTGTTCTACGCCGTGTACAGCGCTATCCGCGACATAAGGGGCACGAAGCCCGTTTCTGGCGCTCAGGCGCTCGCCAACGCGAAGATAATCATCTCCTTCGAGCGAGACATCGGCATCTTCGTCGAGCAGCACATCCAGCACTTCTTCATGCAGAGCCGCTTCATCATCGAAGCATTCGACGTCTGGTACGGGACGACGCACTTCGTGATCACCGGAGGCCTGCTGCTCGTCTTGTTCTACAAGTTCCCCGACCGGTACCGGATCTGGCGTGACACCCTGGCGATCCTCACCGCACTGGCGCTAATCGGCTTTGCGGTGTTCCCGATGATGCCCCCGCGGTTGCTGCCGGCGAGCTACGGTTTCGTCGACACCCTGCGGGTCGTCGGCGGCCTGTGGAACTTCAACAGCGGGCCGATGAACGACCTGTCGAACCAGTACGCGGCCATGCCTAGCCTGCACTTCGCCTGGGCGTTGTGGTGCGGGCTCGCCCTCGCTGCGATGTTCAAGACGAGGCGGGCCCGCATGCTCGCCTACTGCTATCCGGCGGTCACGGTCGTGTGCGTGATAGTCACAGCCAATCACCTATTCAGCGACGTAGCGGCCGGCGCAGCGATAACGGTCATTGGGTACGTTGGGGCGGTCACGCTGCAGGCTCTACGGTCCCGTCGCTACAGTTGGAACTAGAGCGTCCCGGCGTGACCCGCCCGGGCGGGCTCCGAGGTGGCGAAGCGGTAGCCGGTGAGCCGAACGCGAGCGCATCGCCGGGAACGGCTGCCGTAATCCGCGGCGTGTGGCGGAGCGTCCGGGTAAAGCAATGGACCAAGAACGTTCTCGTGTTCGCCGCCCCCGGAGCGGCGGGTGTTCTGACCCACAGGGTTGCGTTGGAACGCTCGCTCGCTGCGTTTGCGCTGTTCTGCGCCCTGGCGGCCGGCACCTACCTTCTAAACGACAGCGTCGACGTGGAGGCCGATCGCAGGCACCCGGTCAAACGTAACCGTCCGATCGCCGCGGGTATCGTAAGCGTCCGACTCGCCGTCGTGCTCGCCGTAGTGCTCATGGTGGGCTCGGTGACGCTCGGGTCGCTTCTGCGTCTGCAGTTCGGTTTGGTCCTCGGGATCTACGTGGCGGTCCAAATCGCCTACAGCAGCTACCTCAAGCACCTCCCTGTCTACGACCTGACGTCGGTGGCGGCGGGCTTCTTGCTGCGCAGTATCGCTGGGGCCGTGGCTGTTCCGGTGGCGGTCTCGGAGTGGTTCCTTATAGTCACGACGTTCGGCAGTCTGCTGATGGTGACAGGAAAACGACTCGCCGAGCACGCCGAGCTCGGAGAGGAACGCGGCGGTCACCGGGCGACCTTGGACGCCTACAGCACCACGTTTCTTCGTATCGTCGTCGCGTTGGCGGCCACCGGGGCCGTCGTCGGCTACAGCCTGTGGGCGTTCTCCTTGCAGACGGCGACTATCCACCACCACGACGAGATCTTCTTTCAGGTGTCGATAGTCCCGATCCTTCTGGGGCTGCTCCACTTCACGTTCCTGATCGACAGCGGCAAAGGCGCCCGCCCGGAGGACCTCGTACTTCACGACCGCCAACTGCAGCTGCTCGGGCTCATCTGGGTCGTCTTGTTCGGCTTCGGCGTATACCACTAGGGGGAGGATGCGAACCGACGACAATCGAACCGAGCTAGGGTCTCCCGAGAAGGCCCTCTTGGCCGGTTGGGGTCGGACGTCCCCGACATCGGCAGCGCTGTACAAGCCGCAGGTGCCGGCCGAGGTCGAGGAGATCAGCCGGTCGGCAGGACCGAGGGGCATCATAGGGAGGGGACTCGGGCGAAGTTACGGGGACGCGGCACAGAACGCCGGCGGCACCGTCGTCGACTTGACTTCCGCTGAGCGGATCCTCGACGTGAACCTCGCCGAGGCGACTGCGACAGTCGAAGCCGGGGTGAGCCTGCACAAGCTGATGCGAACCCTCGTTCCGCTAGGGCTGTGGCCGGCCGTGTCCCCAGGGACACGCTACGTGACGGTAGGCGGGGCGATCGGCTCCGACGTTCACGGCAAAGGCCACCATCGCGACGGCACTTTCGGATCCCACGTCCGCTCGATGGACATATACACTCCCGGCCTCGCGCGTCTCACGTTGAGCCCCGACGCCACGCCGGACGAGTTCTGGGCGACGACAGGCGGGATGGGACTCACCGGAATCGTCGAGCGGGCCACCATTGAGCTTTTGCGAGTCGAGACGTCGTCGGTGCGCGTCGACTCTCAACGCACGACCGACCTGGAATCCACTATGGCCGTGATGGCCGAACGTGACCACCTCTATCGGTACTCCGTCGCATGGATCGACTGCCTCGCACGCGGCGCGTCTCTCGGCAGGTCGATAGTCGAGTTCGGCGAGCACGCCCGCCTCGACGACCTTCCGGTGAGGGGCCGTTCACGCTCGAACGCGTTGCGCTTCGAACCGGCCGACTCGCTGCCGGCACCGCCGTGGGCGCCTTCGGGGATGCTAAACCGCTGGAGCGTTGCGGCGTTCAACGAGCTGTGGTACCGCAAGGCACCGGCACGCTCCGCCGGTCACGTGGTAGGCGCCTCCAAGTTCTTCCATCCGCTCGACATGATCAACGGCTGGAACAGAATCTACGGCAGACGGGGATTCCTGCAGTACCAGTTCGTCCTGCCCTACGGCGAGGAGCTGGTACTGCGACGTGTCATCGAAAGGCTTGTGACAGCGAGAGCAGCGTCTTTTCTTGCCGTGCTCAAACGCTTCGGGCCGGCAAACCCGGCCCCGTTGTCGTTCCCGAGCGAAGGTTGGACCTTGGCATTGGACCTGCCGGTCAGCTTCGGAGGTCTCGCCGGCGAGCTCGACGCCATCGACGAGGACATCGCAGGGGCGGGCGGCCGGGTCTACCTCGCCAAGGATTCGCGATTGCGCCCGGAGCTGCTCGAAGTCATGTACCCGAAACTTCCCGCGTGGCGCGAGGTGCGCGAGCGGCTCGACCCGAAAGGCGTGATGCAGTCGGATCTCATGAGACGCCTTCCTGCACTGCGCTCGGGTGACCGGCCTGGCGACCGGCGCGCCCCGAAAACTCGATGACGACGGAGGAACAATGAAAGATGCTCTCGGATCGGTCGGATCGGTTCTCGTCCTCGGGGGATCCTCGGAGATAGGGGTTGCGATAGCCGGCGTGCTTGCGGTTCCTCGGTCCGCGACCGTGATCCTCGCCGGGCGCCCCGGGGAGCGCCTTGCGAGAGCGGCGCGCACCGTGGCTGACGCCGGCGCCGGCCGGGTGGAGACACTCGACTTCGACGCGCTCCAAACGTCGACGCACGACGACGTGATCGAGCAGGCTGCGGCCCTGGCCGGCGGCGACCTGGATGTCATAGTCGTAGCCTTCGGCCTGCTCGGCGACCAGGCCCGCGACGAGGCGGGGGGCAGCGGGGCGCTCGACGTGGCGACGGTCAACTACGTCGGGGCTGTCTCCGCCGGGTTGGCCTCGGCTCGGGTCCTTCGACGCCAAGGGCACGGGACGATAGTGGCTCTGTCGTCGGTCGCCGGCGAGCGGGTCCGGCGGGCAAACTTCGTCTACGGGTCGTCGAAGGCTGGTATGGACGGCTTCTTCCAGGGTCTTTCGGACTCGCTGGTCGGCACCGGCGTGTCGGTGCTTCTTGTGCGGCCCGGTTTCGTGGTTGGGCGCATGACCGAGGGGATGCGACCGGCGCCTATGGCGACCACGCCGGAGGCTGTGGCTTCGGCGACACTTAGCGCGCTGCAGTCGGGTCGCTCGATCGTATGGGTGCCGGGGCCGCTTCGCCTCGTGATGGCCGTGATGCGTCACCTGCCGCAAGTGGTCTGGCGGAAGGTGCCGAGCTAGCTGCAAGGCTCGCGCGCTTGCGCGCAGCGCCTACAGCTTGCGGAGGGCCTCGAGCGCCTGGTCGGCGTGCGTGTTCATGTTGAACTCCGAGGCGATGACAGCCCGGACGATGCCGGTCCGGTCGATGACGAAAGTGGAGCGCTTGTTGGGGAGAAAGCCGACACTTCTTTTCACCCCGAAAGCGTCGGCCACTTTGCGGTCGGCATCGGAGAGGAGAGGAAAACCAAGCGAATGGGTTGTGTCGAAGCGCTTCTGCTTGTCGACGGGGTCCGCTGAGATTCCGACACACGACGCGCCTGCGCCGGCGAGCTCGCCTCTAAGGTCCCGGAAGTGGCAGCTCTCCTTTGTGCACCCAGGGGTCAGCGCCGCCGGGTAGAAGTAGACGACTACCGGCCCGGACGCGAGGAGGTCATCCAAGCGGACGGTGGAGCCGTCTTGGTCTACAAGCTCGAAGCTTGGAGCCCTGTCGCCGACGTTCATGGTGTGTACCTCCACTTGATAAAAGATCCGGTCATCTTGGCGCGTCGATCATCCGCTGCATGAGAGCCACGTCGAGCCATTTGGCGAACTTGCGTCCCACCTCGCGCTCGATGCCGACAAGCTCGAACCCGCAGGAGCGGTGCAGGCCTATAGACGTCTCGTTGCTCCCGACGATCCTGGCCATGACCGCATGAAACCCGTGGAGGCCTGCCAAGCGGATCAGCTCCTCCAGCAGGCCCCGACCGATCCCCCGTCCCTGATGCTCCTCGTCCACGTAGATGGAGTTCTCGACGGTCGTGCGGTAGGCCGGCCGGCTGCGATACGGGGTGAGAGAGCCGAAGCCGGCGACGCTGCCGGCGTCCACCGCCACGATGGCGGGGTGCGCGCCGCTGTGCTCGTCGATCCAGACCTGCTGATCCTCGAGGCTTCTAGGTACGAGGTCGAAGGTGGATATGGAGCCGACGACCTCGCGGTTGTAGATCCCACGGATAGCCTCGGCGTCGTCCATTACGGCAAGGCGGTACTCGATCGACACGACCGAAGACTATCGTCCCGCGGCTCGGCTACGATGGGGGGTCTGCTCGGTACCGGAGCTGTCGTGGCTCATCCGGCTATCGTCCCGCAGAGTTGAACGCCCCCTTAGCTCAGTCGGCAGAGCACAGCCATGGTAAGGCTGGTGTCGTCGGTTCGATTCCGACAGGGGGCTCGGCGGCGTAGCTCAGCCTGGTCAGAGCACTCGGCTCATAATCGAGTTGTCGTCGGTTCAAGTCCGACCGCCGCTACAAGAAAGCTTCGACGCAGAGGAGAATCCACAGATGGCCAAAAACGAGAAAAGGGTGAAGGTCACGCTCGCATGCGACGTGTGCAAGCGGCGTAACTACATCACCATGAAGAACAAGCAGAATGACCGTGAGCGCATCGAGATGCAGAAGTACTGTAAATGGGAGCGTCAGCACACCCTGCACAAGGAAACACGCTGAACAACTCCGAGATGCAGGCGCTGGTCGGCGCTGCCCGCCAAGGCGACGCCGGCGCCCTCGACAAGCTGGTACGCGCTACCTACGGCAGTACCTACACGCTTGCGTTCCGCCTGACCGGCAACGAGGAGGACGCATGCGACGTCGTGCAGGACGTGTACATCCGGGCGTGGCGAGGATTGAGGCGTTTTCGCGGGGACGCCCAGTTCACGACGTGGTTGTACCGGATCACGGCTAACTGTTCGGCGAACCAGTTGGCGCGACGGGGGCGCCATCGAAGCGAACCGATAGGAGACGACCTTCAGCCCGTCGAGCTGCGACCCGACGGCGACCCCGAGACGCAACTCGCTCGGAGCGGCGAGCGCGCCGAGGTGGCCGCCGCGCTCGCGAAGCTTCCCCCGAAACTGCGCCAGGTGATAGTGCTGCGCGACATATACGACCTGGCGCACTCGGTGATAGCCAAGGAGCTGGGCATCTCCGAGGCCGCGGCGAAAGTACGTGTGCACCGCGCAAGGCGCCAGCTGCGAGATATCCTGGCCGCTGACCTTGACGACGCGCGACCGGCGCGAGTGAAAGCTTCGCCAGCATCCGAGTCCACCGGCCAGGTCCGGCTGGCGGGCTGAGCCGTGCGGTCACTCGCCGAGCTTGCTCGGCTGCGTTCGGGGGAGTGCTTCGCCGCCGCCGACGTGATACCCCAGGTGGCGGCCCACGAGCGCTCGTCAAGCCCTGAGCTCGAACGTCACATAGCGGGCTGCCTGCGCTGCCAGGCGGAGGTGGCTGCCTTCGAGGCGATCCTTCGGGCCTTACGTGCGATGCGCCTGCAGAATGTCAACGCGCCTCTCGGGTCTGTCGAGGCGGCCCTCGAGGCGGTCAGCGCCGGATACCGCCACGGGGGCGTTCCCGCTTGGGCGTCGCGCCTGGCATACGGTTGCGGGGTGACCGCCGCAGCCGCTGCCGGTTTGCTGGTCTGGGCCAGCCGGCGCCATCCTGACCTCGCGAACGTAGGCTGACTAGCAGCGAATGCGCCTGCGGGTGCTATCCTTGGGGGGAACCCAACCGCAGCAGCTGTGCAGAGGGCAGTAGCTCAATTGGTAGAGCACCGGTCTCCAAAACCGGCGGTTGGGGGTTCGAGTCCCTCCTGCCCTGCTCCCCGCAAACCCGAATGTGCCCGAAGACCTAGTTCTCCCTGAAACTTCCACCTAAAGACCAAGAAGACCCATCGTGAGCATGAACCGACAACAGAGGCGGCTGATGCAGCGCCAAGGCCAGATGGCCGAGGACGGTACGCCGGCCGGGCGGCGCCCTGAGCCTGCCGAGACGCGTCGTGCCCGCGCGGCGCCCGGGTCCCCTGGGAGGCGAACATCGCCGAGGCAGTTCCTCCACGAGGTCAACGTCGAGCTGCGTAAGGTAGCATGGCCCAGCCGAGCCGACACCGCGAACTACTCGATCGTGGTGTTCGTCGCTCTGGCTGTTCTCATGGCGCTGATCTTTACCCTGGATCTCGCTTTTTCCCACCTGGCCAACTTCCTATTCAAGTAAACGGGCATGCCTGAAGACGATTTCGACGAACCCATCCAACAAGACGCGCATCCAACCGCCACCGATGACGAGCACGTAGGCGAACCCGTAGACGACGAGGTGGAGGCACCCCAGAGCCCCTACGATCGCCCGGGCCGCTGGTATGTCATCCACAGCTACGCCGGCTACGAGAACAAGGTGAAGTCGAACCTGGAGAGCCGCATCGCCTCTATGAACATGGAGGAGCGCATCTACGAGGTCGTCATCCCGATGGAGGACGTCGTCGAGTTCAAGAACGGGCGCAAGCAGGTGGTGTCGAAGAAGGTTTTCCCCGGCTACCTCATGGTCCGTGTCGACTTGGACGACGACTCGTGGTACGTGGTGCGCAACACCCCTGGAGTCACCGGCTTCGTCGGTCTCGGGGCTCGCCCGACCGCTCTCACGCGCAAAGAGGTCGAGTCCGTGCTTGCTGTCAAGTTGGACGACGTTGACTCCGCCGGCGGTTCCCGAAAGAGCAGGCCGCGCGGTATGCAGTTCGAGATAGGCGAGTCGGTCCGGGTCAAGGAAGGGCCGTTCGCGGACTTCACCGGCACCATTTCGGAGATCAACGAGGATCAGCTCAAGCTGAAAGTGCTCGTCAACATTTTCGGGCGCGAGACGCCCGTCGAGCTGGACTTCGCCCAGGTGGCGAAGCTCTAAAGGAGCGTCAATGGCCAAGCGCCGAGTATCTGCAATCGTCAGGATCCAGCTTCCCGCCGGGAAGGCGACCCCGGCACCTCCCGTCGGGACCGCCCTCGGACCGCACGGTGTCTCCACGATGGAGTTCGTCAAGCAGTACAACGCTGCGACCGAGGACAAGGCCGGCCAGGTGATACCGGTCGAGATAACTATTTTCGACGACCGGTCTTTCAGCTTCGTGCTGAAGACCCCTCCGACCCCGTTCCTCATCCGCCAGGCCGCAGGTTTGGAAAAAGGTGCCAAGGCGACCGGCAAGGAGACCGCAGGCACCATCACCGATTCTCAGCTGGAGGACATCGCCCGCCTCAAGATGCCCGACCTCAACGCCAACGACATCGAAGCGGCGAAAGCCCAGGTCGCCGGCACCGCGAGGTCGATGGGCGTCAAAGTCGGCTAGCCTCACCGCTCGCAGCATCAAGGCCAGGGAACACCTCAACCGGCCGCTCACGACCACCCATACGAGGGAGACGAAATGTCGAGCAAGGGAAAAAAATACACTGACGCGCTAAAGCGCTTCGACCGCAGTCGGCCCTACAGCCCCGGCGAGGCGTTGGACTTGGTGAAGGGGCTGGCGTCGGCGAAGTTCGACGAGACCGTCGAGATGTCGGTCCGCCTGGGCGTCGACCCACGCAAAGCGGACCAGGTCGTGCGAGGGACTGTCTCGCTGCCTTCGGGTACCGGTAAGGACGTGCGCGTCGCAGTGTTCGCCGCCGGTCCCGCCGCAGAAGAAGCGCGCGCTGCCGGCGCGGACGTCGTCGGATCCGACGACCTGATAGCCAGAGTAGACGGCGGTTTCATGGACTTCGACGTTGCCATAGCGACGCCGGACCTGATGGGCCAGGTTGGCAAGCTCGGACGTAAGCTCGGACCTCGCGGCCTGATGCCGAACCCGAAGACCGGCACCGTCACGACAGAGGTCGGCAAGGCGGTCACGGACTTCAAAGGAGGCCGTGTCGAATACCGGGCGGACACCCGCTCGCGCGGCGTCGTGCAGGTCCCGATCGGCAAGGTGAGCTTCGAGCCTGTCGCGCTCTTGCGCAACTTCCGTGCGGTCATAGAGGAGATGAACCGGGTGAAGCCGGCTGCGTCCAAGGGCAAGTACGTCAAGTCTGTCGCTGTCAGCTCCACGATGGGACCGGGCGTCGACGTGGACGTGGCGGCCCTGCGGATCACCGACGAGGATCTAGTCGGCGCCTGAGGGTCGTGCCGGGCCCCGAGGCCCGGAGCCGTCGCGACCAGCCTTAGGATTACAGCGATGGCCAAACCCGACTGGATGCCCCAGCGGCTCTACCAGTGGGTCAAGCCGCGCTCGCTTCTCCTGCATTTTGCCTATGCGACATGCAGCGCAGGTTGCCTCATAGCAATGTGGTGGCAGATCCAGCGGGCCGCGCACGGTAACGCCCTCAGCTACCTCTACTCGGTGGAATGGCCTACCTTCGTCGTCGTCGGGGGGATCGGGTGGTGGCAACTGTTCCACGACACGCCTGAGATGATCTCGGAGCGACGTGCCTTTCATCGAAAGATGCGCGCGGCGAGCGCCGAGGTGGTCGCCCGGACGCTTCCCCGTTCGGCAACAGCGCTGACCGTCGAATCGAGGGACAGTACCGCCAACCGTCTCGGCGCCGGGATCGCTCCCGGTCGCGCTCTCGGCGACGGCTCGTCCGCCTCGGGCGTTCCTGGTCCTCTACCCGACGTCGCCTATCCGGGGGGCGCCGCGATGAAGGCGGGCAGCACCGCCGCTGACACGGCGACGATCCTCGACGTCGAGGGGGGGGACGGCGACGAGATGACCGAGTACAACCGATACCTGGCGCTCCTGGCGGTAAAAGGTAAAGCCAAGACCTGGCGCAACCCGCACGGGACTTGAATCAGAGAGGAACTTCTGGTGGGAAAATTCAGATTCTCCGACCCGCTTTGGCGTTACCGGGTCATGGCTTGGGTAGTGGGCACGATGCTGATACTCGTGTTCGTCGGGCTGATCCCGGCGATCAATTCTATGGATGCCGTGCTCGGACCGATCCACGGTGTTCTCTACATCGTCTACCTGGCGACCGTCGTCAACATGTTGGTCGTCTACCGCCTCAACGTCTGGTATTTCATCGGCATGGTTACAGCAGGCTGGTGCCCGTTCGTATCGTTCATCGTCGAGCGCAAGATCACCCGCCGGCTCGCCGGTGAGCAGATCGGCTATAGTCGGACCAGCACAATCGAGCCGTAGACATCAGGTCGCCCTTCTGGGCGCCAAGCGGGCCCCGCGGCCCGGCCCGACGAGGTGAGAGGCAGCCTCCATGAGGTGACGTCGCTCGCATCGCCGGGCCGACATCTCTAGGAGGAGCAAGTGGACAATCCGAGACCCGAGAAGGTCGCCGTCGTGGACGAGGTTCGTGAGCGTTTCACATCTGCGAACGCGGCGATCCTGACCGAGTATCGCGGCTTGAAAGTCAAGGAGATCTCGGCTTTGCGTCGCAGCCTTGCCCCCAACGGCTGCGAGTACAAGATCTACAAGAACACTCTTGTGACCCTCGCGGCTCGCGAAGTCGGCTTGGGGGACCTGGAGTCCCTGCTTCACGGCCCGACCGGCGTGGCCTTCGTGACAGGCGACGCGGCGGCCGTAGCTAAGACCCTCCGCGACTTCTCGCGTTCCACGCCCGCCCTGGTCGTCAAAGGTGGCGTCCTCGGAACGAAAGTCATCGGCGCCGCAGAGGCGACCGCGCTGGCCGAACTGCCCAGCCGTGAGGTCCTCCTGGCCCAGCTCGCAGGGGCGATAGCCGCTCCCATGCAGCAGTTCGCCGGCCTACTCCAAGCCCTCCCGCGCGGCCTCGCATACGGCATCGCAGCGCTTCGCGACAAGCGCGAATCGGAAGAGTCGGCGTCGTAGCGCGCCGGCGCCCTTTCGCAGTTCCATCCTTCTCAGCATCCCGACACACACCAGGAGCACCATCACAATGGCAACAAAAGAAGAGATACTCGACAGCATCGCCAACCTGACAGTCCTCGAACTTTCAGAGCTTCTGAAGGACTTCGAGGAGCGTTTCGGTGTCACGGCGGCGGCACCGGTCGCCGTCGCGGCCGCAGCCCCCGCCGGCGGCGGCACGGAGGCACCGGTCGAAGAGGAGCAGGACGAGTTCGACGTCGTTCTCACCTCGGCCGGCGACAAGAAGATCCAAGTCATCAAAGAGGTCCGGGCCTTGACGAGCCTCGGCCTCAAAGAAGCCAAGGACCTTGTCGACGCCGCCCCGAAGGCTGTCCTCGAAAAGGTGAGCAAGGACGACGCCGAGAAGGCGAAGGCGCAGCTCGAAGCGGCCGGAGCTGCCGTCGAGCTCAAGTAGTACCGGAGGCGAACCCGACTCCTTCGTCGACCGTCCTGTCTTCGCTCAGCGGAGCATGAGCCGTAGGGCGGCGGCGAAGGGGAGGATCGCCACAACGAGGACTGCTATCTCGAGTGGCAGCGGCGAACCGGGGGTGGCGAAAATCGCCTGGTGCAGGTCGCTGACGGCGACAGCTGTAGCAGCAAGATGGCCGCTCACGATCGTGGGCAGGTACTCGGCGCCTATCAGTCCAGCCCCGAGCGCCAGCGGGGCGACGATCAGCGGTCCGCTCAGCACGAGGGCTGCGCCGGCGATCACAAGCGCCAGGACCAAGACCCCGGTCGCTTTGCCTCCCGGATGGTAGAAGTAGCTGGCAACCCCGAGGAGGGCGACCCCCGCCGCGACGAGCGAACGGACGATCATCGTTGCACGCCCGGCGACGATCAGGGCCAGCGCGGTCAGGCCAGGGGCCAGAACGGCGACGAGACCCCCGATCCCAACCACCACACGCTTCGGGGCCCCCGACTTGGCGACGTCAACCACCAACCGGTTCGCCGCGCTCGAAACGACCCGCTCCGCCGTGGCCGCGAGCGTCCGACCGGCCCCCGCCAGGTACGGGACGCGGCCGAGCGCTATAGCGATGCCGAGGGCAGCGCCTATGAGCAGCCAGATCCGTCCTCGTGGCAGGATCAGCGCCCTTTACTCGTTGATGGTTGCGTCCTTGACGCCCTGGTCGCCTTCGCGCCGGGCCGCACCTGGGTGTCAGCCGTGTCGATGTCGGGCTCGGTGTCTCCGGTGGGCAGAACCTCTGTGTCGGCCTCCGCGTCGTAGAGGTGAGCCGGCGTGAAGCCCCCCTCGATCAGCGAAAGGCGCCTGGGGTCGAGGTCGAGCGCCATCTCGAACTCCTCGTCGGAGTCGATTACGGGCGGCGCAGGAGTTGGCGAGGGCACCCCGTGCGGCGACGCGATCGCATGCACGCTCGACGTGTAGCCGGCGGTCGCGTTGAGGGCGTCAGTCAAAGTGGTCGGCACCGAGGCCCCTGCGTGCGTGTCCGAGCCCGACGAAGCGTTGCAGGCGCCGTCGAGGTCGGAGTCGGGATCGGTCGGTACCACGGAGGTGTCGGCCGACTCGGAGTTGCGTGGCGCTCCCACGACAAGACCGAGGGCACTGCCGAGCGACTCCCTAAGGTCGGCCAACGTGACAGCTACCGCGTCGCGTTTTGCTGCGAGGGCCTGCAGTTCGGCCATAGATCTCTGGCGCTCGACCTCCTGGTCGTGGCGCATACGTGCCTCGTCGGCGCGGGTACGCGAGATCACCTGATCGGCCCACTGCTCGATGTCACGAGCCCGCCCGGTCGCACGGCGCTCGGCCTCGGCGAGGATCTCGTCCGACTCGGCCCTGGCCGCCGCGTCTAGCCTGCGGGCCTGCTCCTCGGCTCTCGCGATCATGGCGGCGGCTTCGTCTTCGGCGTCGGCGAGCTTGCGGTTGGAATCGGCTATCAGCTCTGCCGCCCTGTCCTCGCCGCGGCGGATCGTGTCGGCGGCCGTGTCCTCGGCTTGGCGCAGCAGGAGCCCGATACGCTCGCCCAGTACCGCTCCGGTGCGGGGGGTGTCGGAGTTGATGCGCTCCTCGAGCTCGATGATCCGGCCCTTGAGCTTTGCGATGACTGACTGAAGTTGGCGAGCGTGCTCGCGCGAATGCTCGACCTGCCCGAGAGCGTCGCTGAGCGATTCGAGATACTCGTCAACTTCCATCCGGTCGTAGCCACGCAAGCTGACCGTGAAGGTGGGGGAGAGGGTCTTGGCTTCCATCGGGGCTCCTATGGCTCGACATGGGGACATGCCTCCGGCGGGCCCGTTCTCGGGCCTGCCCCTTCTCCGCTTCTCATCATTGCCGAACTGCAAAGCCAATGCAAGCATCCAAGGTGCGGTCGTGACAGAAAATCCTTGACTCATCCGCCGCTTGTGCCGTATTCTCTTCGAAGCAGCAGGCCTTCTTCCAAAGAAACTGGCCAGTGATTACCCAGGGTTCCGGCCGTGTCGCCCCTGCGTAAACCTGAGCCTCAAGGTGCCCACGGGAACTTGTTTGCCTTAAGGCGTCAGAAGGCGTAAACTGTAGGGTGCCGTGGTCCCCTGTGACGTGTCTCTTTGTATTTCGACGCGTCTTCAGCGCGGGCTGAGCGCTATCCTCCATCTCATATTGCCCCAGGAGTAGGTCTTGTCGACTCGTCTCGCGCCCCGGGAGCGTTTTTCCTTCGCCAACCTCGATGAGGTCCTGCCTTTGCCGGATCTCATCTCCGTCCAACGTGACTCGTTCCGCT
>JAKBBS010000013.1 GCA_021808425.1 Actinomycetes bacterium | reverse complement strand
CGAGCGCTACGGGGCGAAGGTCGTCGCGGTCGAAGCTCTCGAATGCCCGACAATGCTCTACAACGGTTTCGGTGAGCACAACATCCAGGGCATCGGCGACAAGCACATACCTTTTATCCATAACGTCTACAACACCGACGTGGTGGTCGCCGTCAGCGACCGTGCGACGGACCATCTGGCGGTGACCTTCGACGCGCCGGAGGGCCTGCGCTATCTGCACGACAACCGCGGCGTGCCAGAAGACGTGCTCGGCGGTCTGGAACACTTTGGGCTGTCTGCTATCTGCAACGTCGTGGCCGCGGTTAAGACGGCGAAACTGCTGGGTCTCGGCGAGGACGACGTCATATTGACCGTCGCCACCGACGGAGCAGCCCTCTATCGAAGTGAGCTGGACCGCATCGCCGGACGCGACTTCCCGGACGGTTTCAGTCACTCAGACGCGGCGGGTTCATTCGACAGGTTCATGCTCGGCGCCGGCACTGACAACGCCATCGAATGCACTCAGGTCGACCGGGCCCGGATCTTCAACCTCGGCTACTTCACCTGGGTGGAGCAGCAGGGCGTTCTCTTGGAGCGCTTCGAGGTGCGACGACGCCAGGATTTCTGGAGGTCGATCCGATCCGTGGTGCCGGCTTGGGACGAACTGATCCGGGCATTCAACGCCCGAAGCGGTGCGACCGTAGGCTGAGCGGTCGAGCGTGGAGTCCGTTCTCACCTGCTCAGGCTGCGCCGCGACGGTCAGTGTCGACGATCGAAGCGATCCGTACCCTTTCCGCTGCCCGAACTTCGATGCAGGCGACGTCGAGGTAGGCGACTCCGATGCGGGTGACGTCGACCATGTCCTGGTACCCGCGCCGATCAACCTGACCGAGGGGTTTCCGACCGCAGGGATCGATGGGAGGAGTCCGTTCGAGGTGTTCCGTCGCCAGCTGGGCTTCTACCGGCGGGCGCGGAGGCTCGGCTTGAGCGACGATTCTTACCTGGAGATCGTCGGGCGCCTCGACGATCGCATCGCAGCGCTCGACGGTAGGGGGTTCGCAGTGACCCCGTTCTATCGAAGCGGCGCAGTCTCGGACGCGCTCGGCTTCGACCCGGCCGGGGGGGTTTGGGTCAAAGACGAGACCGGCAATGTCTCGGGAAGCCACAAGGCGCGCCACCTCATGGGTGTCATGATCCACCTTCTGGTGAGCGAGAAGGCCAGGCTGACAGACCCTGCACGCAGGCCGACCCTCGGGATCGCCAGTTGCGGCAATGCAGCTCTCGGTGCTGCGGTGCTAGCACGAGCTGCCGACTGGCCACTCAAGGTGTATGTACCGAGTGATGCGGACACGGCCATCCGCGACCGTCTTTTGGAGCTCGGCACGGATATTGTCGTCTGCGAGCGACAGTCAGGCGAGACTGGTGATCCAACCCTGCGCCGCCTCCTCGGCGGGATCGCTGCAGGGGTGCTTGCATTCACCTGCCAAGGGAACCTAAACGCCTTGTCGGTCGAAGGCGGCGGCACGCTCGGCTTCGAGATCGTCGCCCGCCTCGTCGCCGACTCGATCACCCTCGACCACCTCGTCGTGCAAGTGGGCGGCGGAGCCCTAGCCTCAAGCACAATCCGCGCCTTCGACGGCGCCGTGGAAGCGGGACTGCTTGTTTCATCCCCGAAGATCCACGCCCTTCAGCCGGCGGGCGCGGCACCGCTTGCGCGTGCCTACACGAAGCTGCGAATGATTGCAGGCGACCGGCCGAGCCGTCCGGATCTCGAACTCCACGCCGCTCGGGCAGCGAGACAGCGCTCCGCCTACATGTGGCCGTGGGAGCACCCCGCCAGCGTGGCGTCGGGGATTATCGACGACGAGACCTACGACTGGCTCGCCGTGGTCAAAGGGATGCTCAAAACGGGGGGCACCGCGATTGTCGCAAGCGAGGGCGAGCTTCGAGGTGCGCATGCGGTTGCCCGCGCCGCTGGTTTTCCTGCCTCACCGACCGGTAGCGCCGGCCTGGCGGGAGTCACCAAGCTGGTTCGCGAGGCGACGATCGGAGCCTCCGCTCGGGTGGCTGTCGTGATGACAGGAATCGAGCGGGGCTAGCGACTATCCGGTTCTCGGACTCGGCCGGCGCGGTCTTCGCTCCCGGCGGGGTCCTCGCCCGCAGCGGGATCTCCGTGGCCGGCAGGGCGGCTAGAGCCCGGCCTCTCAAGTGGAACCGGGTCCGGGACGGATGGCAATACCCCGTCCGGTCGGCGGGCGGAGCTACCGTCGCCGGATCCGTTTCGCTGGCCGGGTCTTTGTGTGGCGGCCGTGGCATCGCCTTGCGGTATGGACCGCTTGAGTGCCTCGAATAGCGCCAGTCCCTGCGAGGCAAGTCCGGTGACGACCTCCGCCATGCCGTCCGCGCCGTTCAGAACGGTCAAATTCGCGTTTTGCAAACTGTCCGCCGCAGCGCGAAGCATCTCGGGAAGCTGGGCTATCAGCTGCTGGTCCAGCGCGACACGGTCATGCGCCGCTCCCGCTTCGCCGATCCGGCTCAGTCGTTCTGCCTCGGCCTCGGCCAGTAGCTTGATACGCTGCGCTTCTGCTTGCGCGGGCCGGATAACTTCTGCGACCAGCTCGCGCTGGCGCAACTCGGCGTTGCGTTCGGCGAGGGTCGTCTGGGCCTCGAGGACGTTCTGGGCGGCCTGCGCCTGGGCGAGGGGGCCGGCCTGAGCGGCCTGCGCTTGAGCGGAGTCCACCTCCGCCTGGAATCCAGCCCGTGCAACCGCCGTCTTTCGCTCGAACTCTGCCTGGTTGCGTCGCGATATCTGCTCGGCTTCGGCAGACGCCTGGTCAGCCTCGGCCTGGGCGACCCTGGCGGCACGTTGCACCTGCGCAACATGGGGCGCCGCTAGCGCCTTGATGTATCCGGAGCCGAGGTCGTCGATACTTTCGATCTGCAGCGCGTCCACGACGAGGCCGATCTTTGACATCTCGATCTTGGAGGCTTCGAGGGCTTCCTCCGCAAGACGCTGGCGCTCACGGATGATCTCTTCGACCGTCATCGAGCCAATGATCGAGCGGAGGTGACCGGCGAAGATCCGCCCTGTAAGCACCCCCATCTTCTCCTCGGCTGCGAGGAAACGTTGCGCCGCGTTGGCGATACCCTCTGGGTCGGCACCGACCTTGAAAGCAATGACGGCCTTTACGTTGACGGCGATTCCCTGCTTGGTGACGCATTCTTCGGCTACCTCCGCCTCTTGCATGGAAAGAGTCAGGTAGTTGACCTTCGAGCGCAACGGCACGACGAAAGCGCCGTGCCCGGTCACTATCCGAAACGGGAGCGATCCGCTTCTGCCCCCGCTCACTAGCATCGCCTGGTCCGGTCGAGGAACGTGCCATCCGAACATCGCTGCACCTACCTTTCCTCGCGGACTATAGCCCTCCACGGATCCTTAGCGGCGAGCCGCCGCTGTCAGCCCACGGACGCCAGCCGCGCGGTGTCAGCCGGGAAACGGCGTGACCTCGACCACCCGGCCGGGGCGCGAGTTGAGTACGAGAACCTGGCTGCCGGCCGGTATCGCCTCCTCGCTGTAGGCAATGAACGATTCGCTCCCGCCTCGCATGGAAAGAAGTACCTCACCTGGGCGACCAGGCCCCGGAATCCGGAGAGTGACATGCCCGATAGAACCGATCACCCGGTCTCGTGAGTCGCTTTCCATAGCCGCTTCACGCTACACCCAGCGAACGTAGGTCCCGAGGTAGAGACGTAAAGACCCGGTAAAGACCCGGCGGCTGCCGCCCGGAAGTCGTCCCTCGAAGAGTGGTCGTGTCATGTCTGAGCTCAAGCCAGGGGACAGCACCTATAGTCGACGAGACCGTCTGAGAGTCGGAAGCCCGAAGCGCCGAGGACTTGGGTGACCAGCGCTACAGGCGACGTAATCGTCGCGATTGGCGAGTACCCGCTGATACATCCGTCCGCCGGCCAGCAGGTCCAAAATCCCGCCGTGATCATTGCTGGGACCCACGCAGCACTTTTCGAATGCCTCGCCGACGCCCGCTGCTCGTCAGTCGTGGCAACCTCCTTGAGCGCTGCGATGCACGGGCTCATCGCGCTCGAACGGCCGATGACTGTCACCGGCTACGAGGAAGACACCGCCCTCGGAGCCGCTCCGGAGTCTGTCACGTCAAAGACTGTGCATAGAATTGCACGTTTTCCATGTGATTATACGCACAGACGCCGCCGAATCATTACCCTTATCGCCAAAGCGGGGCCGGGACTGCCCGCACCGCACCCCAGTAGTGTGAGATGCCATGTCGAAGGTTCTTAGCTCCCTGCCGGTCGGCGAACGTGTCGGCATCGCTTTCTCCGGGGGTCTCGACACCTCCGTCGCAGTGGCGTGGATCCGACACCACGGTGCGGTCCCCTACTGCTACACGGCCAACCTCGGCCAGTACGACGAGCCCGACATCGACTCGATCCCCGGCAGGGCACTCGAGTACGGCGCCGAGAAGGCAAGGCTCGTCGACTGCCGGCGGCAACTCGCAGAAGAGGGCCTCGCGGCTATCGCCTGCGGGGCGTTCCACATCCGCTCCGCCGGACGTGCCTACTTCAACACCACCCCGCTCGGCAGGGCCGTCGCAGGCACCCTTCTCGTGCGGGTCATGAGAGACGACGGGGTGGCGATCTGGGGTGACGGCTCGACTTTCAAAGGTAACGACATCGAGCGCTTCTACCGCTACGGCCTTCTCGCAAACCCGCGGCTACGCATCTACAAGCCGTGGCTCGACGCTACTTTCGTATCCGAGCTCGGCGGACGTCAGGAAATGTCGCAGTGGCTGACAGCCCACGGCCTCCCCTACCGTGACAGCGCCGAGAAGGCGTACTCAACCGACGCCAACTTGCTCGGGGCTACCCACGAGGCGAAAAAGCTGGAACACCTGGATTCCTCGATAGACCTCGTCGAGCCGATCATGGGCGTCGCGTTCTGGGATCCCACGGTAAAAATTGACCCCGAGGACGTCACAGTCACCTTCGAAAGGGGACGACCTACCGCAATCAACGGCAAGGAATATGGAGATCCGGTCGAGCTCCTCGTCGCGGCGAACTCGGTCGGCGGCAGGCACGGGCTCGGCATGTCCGACCAGATAGAGAACAGGATCATCGAAGCGAAGTCACGCGGCGTCTACGAAGCGCCGGGGATGGCCTTGCTTCACATCGCATATGAACGTCTGCTCAACGCCACCCACAACGAGGACACGGTCGCCGCCTACCACAACGACGGACGCCGCCTCGGCAGGCTGCTCTACGAAGGCCGCTGGTTCGACACGCAGGCGATGATGATCCGCGAACCGCTGCAGAAATGGGTCGCTGCAGCCGTGACGGGCGAGGTGAGGCTCCGCTTGAGACGCGGCGAGGACTACTCGATTGTTGCCACCGACGGCCCGTCGTTGTCGTATCACCCCGACAAGCTTTCGATGGAGCGCGTCGAGGACGCAGCGTTCGGCCCCCAGGACCGGATCGGCCAGCTCACGATGCGCAACCTCGACATCGCCGACACGAGAGCCAAACTCGAACTTTACGCCGGTCTCGGCACGCTGCCGGCAGGGGACTTCACGCTCGTCGGAGAGATTGCGCCGGGTGGCGCCGACGCGATCAGCGCGAACCCGACGATGAAAGCGGACGAGGAGGCGGCACTCGACCAGGCAGCGCTTGAGTCCGGAGTCGACTAGCTCCGAAATGAATGCCACCTACGAAGCCCGACGACGCCTGCTGCCCCTGTTGCGTCGCCTTCCGGAACCCGTGGAAGCCAGTGCCCGCATCCTGCTTCGTGTCGGGCGGGCTGACGAAGCTCGTCCATACGGCGAGATCGCCTACAACGATCCTCCCGGCGGGCAGAGTGACGAAATGCCGAACGTCTCGCGACGATCCGTTCGGGCCGACTCGGTAGTGGTCCTGCTCTACCACCGCGTCGCCGAGGACCCCGACGACCCGTTTCGTCTCAGTGTCGCCCCGCGTCGCTTCGAGGAGCACATGCGGATACTAAAGCGCCACGCCGAGCCGGTGACGCTCGGCGAGGTACTGAAACGCGGGCGGCGGCCACGTGTGGCCGTCACCTTCGACGACGGGTACGCCGACAACCTTCTCGCCGGCGGCCCGATCCTTGCGGCAGAGTCGATGCCGACCACCGTCTTCGTCACGTCGGGCTCCATCGGATCCGAGCGGCCTCTGTGGCCGCTACGACTGGAGGAGTTGTTCCGCCTCGGCGAAGCGCGCACTGACGTGATCGACCTTGACATCGCTCGAAACGTCCTCACCATCCGTACCCCGAGAGGAGGGAGCTCGACCGGGGACCTGATGGCCGCACACGACTTGCTCACACCGCTGCACCCGTCGATCACCGCCGAGGCAATGCAGCAACTCGAAGACCACTTCGGCGGCAACGTACCGACAGGCAGTCGTCGAATGCTAAGCGAGCAAGAGGTCCGTGCAATGGCGGCGACCGACATCTTTACGGTCGGCTCGCACACGAGGACTCACGCGTGGCTGTCCGCACTCGACGACACCGACCTTGACAACGAGGTCGCCGGCAGCAAGGCCGACCTCGAGTCCCTAACCGGCCGCCCGGTCACCGAATTCGCCTACCCTTTCGGCACCCGGATCTCGTTCGGTCGGAGTGCGACGCATGCTCTGCGCCGAGCCGGGTTCGCCCTCGCATGTACCACCTTCGACGATCCGGTGGCTCCGGGCACCAGTCGCTACCTCGTTCCTCGCCGGCCCGTGCACGATTGGAGCGGACCGGAGTTCGAGGGACGGCTACTTTCGTGGCTCGCCGCGTAACCCTGCCGCCACCTTGCCCTCTGCCAGTTCGTCACCAGACGTGCCACGGCGGGTCACCCGAAACCCATAGCTCCTCGAGCAGTTCGCGTTCGCGGGGTGTGTCCATCGGCTGCCAGAAGCCGTCGTGCACGTAGGCGCTTAGCTCACCGGCCTCAGCGAGGGCGCTCAACGGCTCGCGCTCGAGCATGAACTCGCCTGCGCTTGGGAACAAGTCGAGGGCTTCGGCCTCGAATACCATGAACCCGCCGTTGATCGCACCGGAGCTCGTGAGGGGCTTCTCCTCGAACGCTGACACTGCAGCGGCTTCACCCAAGATGAGCTCACCGAAACGGCTCGGAGGTCTCACCGCTGTGACAGTGGCGAGACGCCCGTGGCGCACATGGTGCTCGACGAGGGCATTCAAGTCGATGTTGCCGATACTGTCACCGTAGGTGACCATGAAGCGTTTTGCTCCGAGCTGGCGTGCGACGTGCGCCACCCTCGTGCCCGTCAGGGAGTCCCACCCGGTCTCCCGGCATGTGATCCGCCAGTTATAGGAGCCTCGGAGTCCGAGGATCTCGACGCTGTCAGGTCGCGACAGGTCCATGGTGAAGTCGTGGTTGAGCGCCATAAAGTTGATCACGTAGCGTCGGATGATGTCGCCGAGCCAGCCGAGGGCAAGCGAGAAGTCGTTGTAGCCGTACGCCGAGTAGATGCTCATTATGTGCCAAAGGATCGGACGCCCGCCGATCGGAACCATCGGCTTAGGAACGTTCGGGTCGTAGCCAGACATCCTCGTCCCACGCCCCCCGCACAAAATGATCGTCGGGATGGGGCCCTCAGCCATGGCGCAGCGACCAGTCGTAGCCGATCAGCTCACTCGCTGGGTCCAGTCGTTCTATCTCGTCGGGGGAATGATGCACCGAGGCCAAGTTCGCCACGAGCGCAGTTGCCACGCCTTCGCCTTTGAAACCGTTCCAGACCATCGGAGGGACGGTGACGAGGCAGTAGTTGAGCTCTCCTATGTGATACTCGGAGAGCACGCCGCGACTAGGCGAATCGGGGCGGTCGTCGAAACAAGCGAACTTGATCATTCCAACTGGCACTGCGTAGTTGAGTGTCATCTCCTTGTGACGGTGCCATCCTTTGACGACGCCAGGATAGACCATGGAAAAGTAGATCTCCCCGAAACGCTCGAACAGCGGGCTGTCGTCGCGCATCATATGCAAAATCGATCCCCTTTCGTCAGGTATCCGCCGGAGCGGTGTAACCACGACGCCTTCAATTTCACTCAAAGTCGGTCCTTCCCTGCCGCTTCTCGGCACAGTCGTAGAGTTTCCGCTACCGCTTCTGTAAGCGGGGTCGAGGTAACAAGCCCGAAGGAGGCCAGGCGCCTCGTGTCAATCCGGTATCGAGTGGCGCCACCCTGATGCGGTGCTACCTCTGTCACGGTCGGCGGCAGGACAATCTGCGGGCGGCCCATCCCCTCGATGTCGGATTGGTCAGCTACGAGGCGGGCGAACTCGTAGACGGTCATCGTCTCGCCTGACGCCAGGTTGTAGGTGCCGGCGTCAAGCAGTCCTGGGTCGCACGCCGCCGTCACGATCCGGGCGACGTCGGTGACGCCAACAAAGTCTCTTTGCTGGTCTGGCGTCCTCAATTCCAGTGGACGCCCCGAGGCCGCCCGCAGGCACAGGTCGTTTGCAAGAAGTGTCCACCGTTGCACGGATATGTCGGCCGGCGCGCCAACAGCGTTGCTGAGGCGCAACACCACGAGACTCTCGTCGCCGATTGCAGACGCCAGGATGTGCTCGCAGGCGAGCCGGGTGATCGAATACGCCGATCGAGGTGCCGGAATGACATGTTCGGTGACTGTATTTCCCGCTGCGAGCCCGGCACCGTACACGTGGATGGTCGATACGTAGACGAGCCGACGCACCCCTTGGCGCCGACACGCCTCCCCGACCGCCCGGGCGAGCGCCGTCGTGGCCGCAAGGGCCTGGTCGGGATCGTCACGGGCCGCAACCTCGTTCGCGCCTGCCAGATGTACGACAGCGTCGGCGCCCTCCACTGCGGCGTCCGAGTCGCTTAGAAGGTCGCAGACCCGCGGCACTCCGGGAAGCCAAGGTGCATCCCTTCGAAGCACCGCTCTCACCGCCCCGACCGTCGAGGCGGCTGTCGTAACTGCCCCGCCCAGGTATCCTCCGGCTCCGGTCACGACGATTCGCATCAATCCCGCTCCAGCATTCCCAGCTCGCGCCGATACCAGCTGAGGGTTTCCGCGAGCGCGCGCTCCATCGTGTAGGCGGGTTCCCAGCCAAGGACACGTCTCGCCTTGGATGCAGAAAGGTACTGATGGGAGATCTCGCCGCCACTTTTTCCTTCGACGATTGGTTCGAAGGCGGTGCCGGCGACCGCCTGAATCCGGGCCACCAAGTCGAGGACCGACATGGGCGTCTCGCAGGAGAAGTTGAAAGCCTGCCCTGCGAGCGAGGGGTCGGCCGCGAAGCACTCGGCAAGGCGAAGGTACGCGAGCGCTGCGTCCGCTATGTAGATGTAGTCGCGGGTGAGGGTCCCGTCGGAGCGAATGACCGGCCTTCGGCCTTCGATGACCGCACGGCACGTTCCGGGCACCAGCCGGTTCCAGTTGGAATCGCCTGGTCCGTAGAAGTTGCCGCAGCGCGTCGTGACAACCGGCAACCCGAAAGTCCCGTGATACGAGCGGGATATCAGGTCCGTGCACGCCTTGGACACGTCGTAGGGGTGAACCGCGTCCAAGGACATGTCCTCGTCGTAGGGCAGTTCAGCCTGGTCCCCGTAGGCTTTGTCGCTGCTCGCTACGAGCACCTGAACGACGGTCGGACATCGCCGTGCCGCTTCGAGGGCGGTCCACGTGCCGGTTATGTTCGCCTCGAAGGTCGAGACGGGGTTGCGGTTCGCGATCTCCACCTGGCTTTGCGCGCCTAAATGGAACAGGCTTTGCACCTGGTATTCGCCGAGGAGACGCTCCATGACCTTTTGATCTTCGAGCGAGCCTCGAACTTCGCTGACACGGTCGCGCCACGGCGCCGACACGCTCGTCGAAGGAACCTGGTCTCGGACAAGGACGACCACTTCGGCGCCGACGCCAACCAGGTAGCCGACGAGGTGGCTGCCGAGGAACCCTGTGGCACCGGTGACGGCGACACGGCGGTGACTCCAGAACTCGTTGGACGGTACCCATCCTGCGGCCATTCCCGACAACATAGCGACAAGGAAGCGTATTTCGGGTGCTTTCCAGTTCGCTTATCGCTTGCTGATAGTTTGATCGGTAAACGATGTCGAATCGCGCACCGAGCGCATCTACCGGGAGATTGGACGCCGAGTGGTCAAAACCGACCTCACTTTGAGCTTGCGAAGCTTCCTCGGGAGGGTGACACCGCTTCGGGACCGCTACCGCGAGTGGAACCGCGAGCGGCGCACCCGGGATCTTCGCCTTTTCAACAGGATCGTTTCGTCTGGCGAGCTTGAGGGAAAGTGGTGGATCTGGGGCGGGTCGCTTCTCGGCCTCGTGCGTAGCGGCGACATCCTCCCCTGGGACACAGACCTCGACGTCGCCGTGCGCCGGAATGATCTGCCGGCCCTGATGAGCACAGTCGAAGGGCTTCGCGCTGCCGGCTTCGAGACGACCTCCAACTTCTTCGACGGTGAGCGACTGGTAGCGCTTCACCTGACCAGGCACGGCTTCGACTTCGACTTCTCAATCCTCGACGAGATCGGCGAACTCCCACCAAAAGTGCTCGAATATCGCGGCTTCACGACCCGCAACGGGGAAGTAGTCCTCATCGTTGGGCGGGTGCCTGCTCAGGAGCTTGCCAGTATCGACGCCTGGGGGTGCTCATGGCCGTGCGCCGCGGACCTCGACCGCGACCTGTCGGCGCTATACGGAAGCGACTGGCGGACACCGAACGCCGCTTGGAGCGCCCTGCAGTCCCCGTCGCTGTTACGAGTCACGACCTACTCGGGCAACCTGGCTGGCTGGACTCCGCTGGACCGCTTTGGGGCCAGAGCGAGAGCCGAGGGTCTGTAGGCGGCAGCCCGCTTAGACTCGACCGCTGTGGGCCGCCCGGGAAAGCTCTGAGGGTGCGATCCGACGCTTGGAGAGCAGTAGCCAGGGACGCTGTGCGCCTCGACCGCTCGAAGCTTGCCTGGGTACCGGCAGCCCGGTGCGCCGCCGGGATCGCGGTCCCGCTCGTAGTCGGGGAGCTGTCAGGTCACATCCTGGTCGGGGTCGGCGCTGCGACCGGAGCGTTGACCGCCGGTGTCGCCTCTCTACAGGGCGCGTACCGCGACCGGGTGAAGATCATGGCGGCGGCCGCCGTGGCGTTCGCTCTCTCGGCGTTCGTCGGGGCTACCGCAAGCCGTGTCGTTGGAGTTGACGTCGTTGTCACTACGATCTGGGCATTCGCAGCCGGCTTACTCGTTGTCCTCGGCCAGCCCGCCACCGTCGTCGGCTTACAGGCAGTGATAGGTCTCGTGATCTTCTCGCAATTTCATTTCGGGGCGTGGCAGGCCGCCTCGAACGCCTTGTGGGCGCTCGCTGGAGGCGTGCTTCAGGTCCTTCTTGTGGCGGTAATTTGGCCGCTCCAGAAGTTCCCGGTCGAGCGAAAGGCGACAGCCGCCGCCTACCAGCTCCTCGCGAGCTACGTCCGAGGTCTCGTCGACGATCCGGGGTCGCTACTCGACCCGAAGGTGATTGACGATCTGCGGGCAGCGGTGTCGGATACCCAGCCGTTGGGTGACCCGGCAGCCGTCGCCGCGTTCCAGGCGCTCGCCGGGGAGGCCGACCGGATCCGCCTCGAAGCGGCAGGGATAGCACGCGTGCGGGCTCAGCTCGATTCCGGGACGTCAAGCCAGGCGGACGCGCCTATATCTGCTGCGCGGCGCCTCGACGCGGCGATCCTCGCCGCAGGAGACGTGCTCGGCGACGCTGTCGAAGCCCAACGCAGCGGACGGCGAATGCCCGACCCCTCCGGCGAGCGCAGCGAGTTCCGAGCGAGCATGGACAAGCTTCGATCGGCCGCTTCAGCCGCGGAGGGCCAGGAACTGATCCTTCTCACCCAGGCGGTCGGCGGCCTCGGAGCCCTCGCGGTACGGCTCCGAAGTGTCGTGCAGTTGACAGCGGTCGCGGCGGGCGCAGAACCCGCCGATTCGACGCTCCCCTCCCGCGACCCGGCCACCCAGGCAGGCCCGAGACTCTCAAAGGCGGAGCCCTCGCGCTCCCACCTTGAGTCGGTCAGGGCAAACGTGACTTTCCGTTCCGAGGCCTTTCGCCACGCGGTCCGGGTCGCCGGCGCGATGGCGGTAGCCGTCGGACTTTCACATCTGTTCGCGTTCGGCCACGGCTACTGGCTCCCGATGACGGTGATGATCGTCCTCAAACCTGACTTCGCGTCGACGTTCACGAGGGGCCTTGCGCGCAGTGCCGGCACGGTGCTCGGCGCCGGGCTCGCCACGCTCCTCCTGGCGGGCTTACGACCTCCCCACGCGGTCCTTATCGTATTCACGATCGCACTGTATGCGGTGTGCGTGGCAACGCTTCTCGCCAACTACGCGATCTACAGCATCGCCATCGCCTCGCTCGTGGTAGTACTCCTAGCCTTCACTGGGGCTCCAGCCGCGTCGCTCGCACTCGACCGGGCCTTCTACACAGTCCTCGGTGCAGCGCTGGCGCTGGCTGCCTACACGCTCTGGCCCACATGGGAACGACGCCGAGCACCGGAGCGCCTGGCCGATCTGATCGAGGCGGACGGCCGCTACGGGGCTGCGCTCCTGCACGCCTGGGCCGAACCGGTCTATGCCGATAGGGCCGCGCTCGACCGACTCAGAGTCGCTGCTCGCCTTGCCCGCTCGAACGCCGAGGCGTCCGTCACTCGTTGGCGCAACGAGCCGGACGGGAGGCGGGCACACGTGCTCGAGCGTTTTGATGTCGACACCGCCCAGGAGATCCTTGTCGCAGTCAGGAGGTATGTGTGGGCTGCACTCGCGCTGCACAGCCAGCTGCCCGAGGCAGGCCCGACGCTGCCTGAACTTCGCGAGCTCGCAGACCAGATCCGCACGATGCTGGTCGCCGTAGCGGACTTGGTTCGCACGGGCTCCCCAGTTGAGGCGTATCCACCTATTCGGGCCACCCAGGCCGCCCTCGCCGAGAACCTCATTGCAAATGCAGGAGACAACCCCCGAACCGACGGCGTCTCGGAGCTGACCCAACTGGAAACGATTGTCATCAGCGAGACCGACCTGATGGTCGATGCCGTTGACACTCTCGCAGCTCTCGGCGCCATCGCCGTGCGGCCATAAGAGTCCAAGACTAAGGGTCTGTGTCTGAATAGTTCGCGCTGTTGGGTGCTAGCAGTCCAGGACTTTACGCCGCTAGGGCGGGGCTCGGCCCGGGCCGTGGGATGGTGATGCCGGCTCGTTGGAGTAAGACGACGGCCGCGTTGAGATCGGCGTGGTCTTGGTGCCCGCAGGCGGTGCAGCGAAACAGTGTGCCGCTACGGTTCGCGGGGTCGACGTGCCCGCATGAGCTGCAGGTCTGTGAGCTGTGATGGGGTTTGACTCTAATGACGTTCCTGCCAGCTTCTTCCGCTTTGTAGGAGATCATCTGGACCAGGGCGCCCCATGCGGCGTCGAGTATCGCCCGGTTCAACCCGGACTTTTGAGCTACGTGCACGCCCGGGCTGGCGATGGTGCCTTTGGCTGACCGGGTCATGTTGGCGATCTTCAAATATTCGATCACGATCGTCTTATAGGCGTCGACGAGTGCCCGCGACAGGACGAACTGCTGTCCTCGAGGGAACGCCACCCTGATCTTCTCCAAGGCGTCGCCGACCAACCCTCCACGACAAACACAGGCTCGGCAGCGCGCTCCCCCTCCTTGCCGTCCCCGGTCAAATCCCTCGGCAGCGACGTCGCTGCAAGCTCAGTCAGCCAAGCCGAGGCGCACGCAACCACATTCGCTACAAGCCATGGCTTCACGGTCAGCCGTGTCAAAAACTACAAACTGCACGCCGCTAGTCAGAAAATTTATTACAAGGTCAAGCTTCAACTGGAGCAGAACGGTCGGAAGAGTGCCACGATGGTCGTGTGGGTAGACGCTTCTACCTCGTCGGGGACGGTAACCGCCGCGTCCGGTCAAGGCCTTCACTGGCAGGCAACAGCGTTGGCGAGCTCGAACTCTGCAATAGCGGCCGCATCCAACGCGGTCAGTGGCACCGAATACAAGGTCTCCCTGCACGGCGGCAAATGGAAGTGGTACTGGGTGTACACCAGGGATGGGTCAGCAAAATACAAGGTTGCGGTCGACGCCGCCTCCGGGGTCGTTACACAGGTGCACCACAGCTAGGTATCGCCACCTCTAGTCGCGACGTCAGCCCTTCTGGCCGAGGAGTCTGGCATAGCTCACTCCTCTGGACACCCAAGTCTCGAGTTGGCGTTTGGTGCGCAATCCGGCCAGTTCGACGCGCAGCCATCCGCTCATCTGGCGGCCCCGCATCTCGAACGCTGCGACATGGGGCCGGCCGATCAGCCGGTCCCCCTCAGCCGGATCGACTCGCACCATGAGGCTACCCTGACTGCTAGCAGCGACCGCAATGCGGCCTCCGACCAAGAAGGCCAGGCCGCCGAACATGGCCTTCTCGGTAACATCATCGTCGGCGGAGATCAGCTCACGGATCCGGTTGACGAGATCAAGATCGTAGGCCACGATACGAATATCATCGCCTAGCGGCTGAGCGAAATCCAGAGAATTCCCGTCCGGCTAAACCAACCCGGTAGAGGTTCTCGTATCGAGTTCAAGGCTGGATAACTCCAGGGGAGACCAAAACGATTGTGCAGTCAGGCGCCAGATCGCCAATAGCGCGATGCCGGCAACCTCAAAGCCCCGACTCCCCGGCCGGTTCAACTCGAGGTGACGAGGCGTTCCAAGTTGTCGAGCGACTTTTCGAGCATATGACTTGGCACTATCGGCCACTCACGCGCATTGCGGTACTCGTCGGTGATCCCCGACCAGTCACAATAGTTCGTGACCCTACAAGCGTCATCACCGTCGTCGTCGATCTGCCAGCCGTAGACGTGGCCGACCGGGGGCCGGTCGACGCCCGAGACGCTCCACTCGACCAGCTTGTTAGGCACTAACGCCGTCACCGTGTTGCGCACCTTGTACTTGCCCATACCGGGGATGTCGTTGAGGGGGGCGCGGTCCATGTCGACGTCGAAAGTCTGGCCGACCTCGCTCAGACGGGCCGCTGCCGGCGCGGCCTCCAGCATCCCCGACCCGTCGATCGCGACGTGACCCGCCGGGTCCGAAACGAGGTCGAAAACTCGGCTGGCGGGCACCGCTATGCGGCGGGTGACGGATAGTCGTTCAACAGACATGGATTCCTCCTCACGTGGTCATCGAGACGCTAGCTCACCGCTTGAGGATTTCCTCGGCTTACGCGTCGCAGATTCGACGAGTTCAGCTCTGGCCATGAGATCACGCAGGGAACTTGCTTCGAACGTCGTTGTCGATTATCTCTAGACGGTTCCCGAACGGATCATCGACGTATATCCGACGCACCTCCGGCAACTCGTTGTCGTAGCGCCAAGTTAGCGCAGAATCACCAAGCACCTTGATCAGGTCGTCGAACCCGTCGACGCGAAGTGCCGGGTGAGCCTTACGCGCCGGACGAAAATCTTCCTCTGCTCCGAGGTGGACCTGGACGTTGCCTGAGACAAACCAGCGGCCCCCTCGTGAAGCAAGCGGCTCCGGCTTCGAAAGGATACCGAAGCCGAGGATTCCGGCATAGAAAGTCTCGGCCGCCATCTCCTCGCCAGGAGGCATAGCGAGCTGGACGTGATCGAGAGCTACCACCTTGACGGTCATCGCGGCCTATTTTTTCATAGTCGAGTCGTACCTGCGGAATCCGCGGCGGTTCACGCGTGGCGTTACCGGCCCGACACTAAAGAGAGCTCGAGGTCGAGTAGGGCACGCTTGACTGCCAGGCCGCCGCCGTAGCCCGTCAGGGATCCGTCTGCGCCGATGACACGGTGACAGGCGACGATGATCGCGATCGGGTTCCGTCCGTTCGCCAAGCCCACGGCCCGCGACGCTCCCGGCCGGCCTATCGCTCGGGCGATGTCACCGTAAGAGCGGGTCTCCCCGTATGGGATCTCCTTCAATGCATCCCACACGACGCGCTGGAAGTCGGTTCCTGCGGGCCGGAGCGCCACGTCGAACTCGGTTCGCTCCCCCGCAAAATATTCTCGGAGCTGCTTTGCTACATCGGGGAATGCCGCCGGCTTCTCGACCCAGCCCGCGCGGTCCGCCGGCGGGTGCGCTGCGTCTTCGAGCACCAGGTTCGTGAGGTAGTTCCCCTCCCCCGCCAGTGTGAGAGCGCCGATCGGGCTGTCGAATGTCCGGTAGTGAGCGGCGGTCAAGTCGCCTCCTTTGCTGGCCAGTGGTTGATCGGGTGGTTAAGGGTGGCCCAGAGATACTGCACTGCGTAGGACCGCCACGGCTGCCAGCGGCGGCTTCGCTCAGAGAGATCCCGTGATGCTGCCGGCAGGCCGAGGTTGCCGGCACCTTTCATCACGCCGATGTCGTTGGAAGGCATGACGTCGGGGTCACCGAGGGCCCGCATGGAAATCATGTCGAGCGTCCACGGGCCGATTCCGGCGATGACGGCCAGTTGGCTGCGGGCGCGTTCCCTGTCTGCGCCGGCGTCAAGGCAGACACTCCCGTCCGCAAGAGTGCCGATCAATGCGAAGAGCGTGTCACGGCGTGACTTCGGCATGCCCAGGTGGGCGGGGTCGAGCTCCCCGAGAGCGGCAGCCGTTGGAAAGAGCCGGGTGAGCCCTCCTGCCGGGTCGGCGACAGGCGTGCCGTAGCGTTCGGTGAGGCGGCCCGCATGTGTACGGGCCGCGGCGGTGGACACCTGCTGGCCAAGGACGACCCGTATCGCCATCTCCTCGCCGTCGACAGTGCGCGGGATACGCCTGCCCGGAGCCAGGGAAACTGCACCCGCCAGGTGGTCGTCCTCGGCGAGCACGTCGCTCACCGCCTGGGGGTCAGCGTCCAGGTCCAGTAGTCGCCGGCATCTGGCGATGGCTGTGGGTATATCACGAAGGTCGTCGAGGGTCAAGCGGCATGCCACGTGATCAACCGCGGGAGCGAGACACACGATACCTGCGCCATGCGGTAGGAGAAGCGTCCGCCGGTAGGTACCACCCCTGACTTCTTCGCATCCGGGTACACCCGTGGCGGCGAGGTGCCCGAACACGCTCGAGGCTTCGAAGGGTTGGCGCACCGCAAGGCGACAGCTGAGCCAGCCGGGGGTGTGGTCACCGGTACTTACGCCGCCACGGCCCGAGCGGGCTCTTGACCCGGCACGCAGGTCGCTCGGCGAGCAGGCGAAGACGGAGATAAGTGTGTCGTTGAACTGGCGGACGCTGGTGAAACCCGCTGCGAACGCTATGTCGGTGAAAGGCATCAGCGTTGTTTCAATGAGCAGCCGGGCTGTTTGCGCCCGATTTGCCCGAGCGAGAGCGAGCGGCCCGGTGCCGAGCTCTGCCACGAGGTGACGTTCCACCTGCCTGGCGCTGTATCCGAGACGTGACGCAAGACCGGGCACGCCTTCTCGGTCCACCACCCCGTCAGCTATGAGCCTCATCGCCCGGGCGACCACGTCTCGGCGCACGTCCCACTCGGGGGATCCCGGGGACGAGTCGGGACGGCAGCGTTTGCACGCCCGATAGCCGGCCCGCTGGGCAGCCGCCGCCGTCGGATAGAACTCGGCGTTCCTTGCGAGCGGCGCCCTCGCCGGGCAGCTAGGCCTGCAGTAGATCCCCGTCGTCGCCACAGCCGTCACGAACCACCCGTCGAAGCGGGCGTCCTTTGAGCGCACGGCCCGGTAGCAACGCTCGAAGTCCTCGTGCATGCCAAAAGCGTGCCACCCGAACGCAGCTTGCGCTAGCGGGAATGCGACATCACATGTCCTGCCAGATGACTGTGCGTGGAATTGCACGGAAACTGTGCAATTCCACGCACAGTTTTCTCGGGACAGGTTACTGAAGACGCTTCGAGCGGTTCAACGGAGGGTGAATTATACGAATTATGCCTATTCTGGAACATGAGACTGGGGACGTGGACGCTCCAACATGCTGTGCCAGACATTCGCCGCCGTCTAATCCGCCTCAACCACCTTCGGTCGATATTGATAGCTCCGATGGGTCCGCCCGCCGGCGACGAGATGATGCTCACCGGTTATCCACGACGACGCCGGGGAGCAAAGGAACAGCACCATCGCCGCGATGTCATCCGGTGTCCCCGCTCGCCCGAGCGGGATTGTGGCGATCAGCTCCTCCAGCTTGTCCTCGATGCCGAGGATCTCGCGATATGCCTCGGTAATAACGGGCCCGGGAGAGACAGCGTTGACACGGATTCCCCGATCGGCCAGCTCCAACGCCAAGGTTTGCGTCATGTTGATCAGAGCCGCCTTCGCTGCGGCATACGGTCCCGTAAAAGGCGAGCCGCGAGTCCCGGCACCCGAGGTTATGTTGACTATGACGCCCCCTTCAGCCAGCCGCTTGGCGGCGGCCTTGCAACCCTGGAACGCAGAGGTCAGGTTCAGTTCCAGCTGCGAGCGGAAGACCTCGTCGGGTGTGTCGTCGAGGCGGTGCACGTTCTTGTCGTCTGAGCCGCCGACGTTGTTGACCCAGATGTCGATCCGACCAAACTCCGCTAGCGTCCGCTCGGCGAGCTGCTCGGAGAAGTCACGGATGTCGCCCTCCACGATGAGAGCACGCCTCGATCGGTCCTGCACGCCTGCGGCGGTGACTTCCAGATCGCTTACTCTTCTGGCGTTCAGGACCACGTCTGCCCCGGCGTCGGCGAGAGCCCATGCGATCGCGCGGCCGATACCCTGCCCTGAGCCCGTGACTACTGCCACCCGATCATCGAGTCGGAAGAGGTCCAGTATGGTCACTGAGCAGCCTCGTGGGAGGGTCCGATGACCGACGCTGCGCCCAGACGGGCGGACGTGCCGGACAGCTGGGTCGTGGCCACCTCGGCGATGCCCGACACGATCAGGTCGTCACCTCGAAGTAGGCGCACCGTGCAGCGCGCTCTTAGCTCGCCGTCGACCTCGAGAACCTCGAAAACATCGCCTGACGCAGTCACGCTGTCACCGGCGAGCACATGGGCATGGAAGGACGCTTCGAGGCGGCGAATCGAGCTATCCCCCGCCCACGCCATCAACATGTTGGCTATGTAGCCGAGGTTCAGTGGGCCCTGGTTGACGGTGCGGCCGCCGTGGGCGGCGTCGCTCACCGAGTCGGGGTCCCAGTGGATCGGGTAGGGATCGCGCAGAAGCGCCGCCATCGTCTTCATCCGCTGTGGGTCGACGCAGGCCACATGAAGCGAGGGTATGGGCGGCAGGGGCGGTATCGGCGGCATGGGCGCCGCAGGCGGAAGACTGCTCAGCGCAGGAACCTCCATCTCGTGGTGACCCGTGCAACCGTCACGTCTCGAGGGTCGGTCAGCTCGATCACGAACGCTATGTCGTCATGTACGACTCGGCCGTCACCTCCCCGGTGACGCTCGGCGGCGGTTACCCCGCCGTTGCCACGGTAGACGACGTCCTCGGACATCGCCGCCAAGTACTCCCATTCGTAGCCGAGAAGGGTGACCGACCCGGCCGGCCCCCCGACGCAGAGGGAGAAGATCTCGCCAATCGAGGTTGACGCGGCCTGTATCGGGACATGGAAGAGAACGATCGGGTGAAGTTGCCTACCGCCCATAGGGTGCCGTTGCGTGCAGTCGGTGAGCAGCCAGTTCTCCCAGTGCTCGACTTTTCGTTCACCACCGGGAAACCGGTAGCCAACTAGTCTGGCGACCTCGTCGTCACTAGGAATAACGGCTCCTGGCGAGACAGGCCCGTGGCCGTCGATGGCGCCGCCAGCTCCGTTCGGATCCTCATCGGCGGACGCGGGCACACCTCGAAGGTATCTCACCGGCGGGCGCGGTCGCAGAACGAACTCACCCCGACTACACAGCTCGGCGGAAATCCAAGCCTGGAGTTTTCGCCTTTGAACCGGTAGAGTCCGCGTGGTTTTTGAATGCTCCGGGAGGGAAAATGAGCGACGAGGCAGGCTGGTTTTGCGATTCCACGGTGAGCGATCGTTTCCCGGCGTGGACCAGGGGGAACGCCGCTGATGTGTTCCCGGACCCTTTCAGCCCCCTCGGGCTCAGCCTGGTCGTGCGCCAAGGAATGTGCACCGGTCTGCGTGACGCTTACATAGCGATCGGCGCCCTCGATTGGGAGGAGTACGACGAGCCAGAAAGGCCGGAGCTTTGGAAGTGCTTCGGAGGCTACCTGTACAACCCCCTCTCGATGACCAGAGTCCTCGGGGCTCGCATGCCCGGCGCGTCGCCGGAGCTGATCGACCGAGCTTTCTTCGACGAACGCGACGAGGTCCCCGTCTACGAGCACCAGGATTGGCACGACTCGCCCCGACACGAGGCGAAGCTCGGCGAGTCGATGCAGTGGGCGATGTCTGCTACGTCGCTTCCCCACCTGGACGCGGACAAAGATCTGGCGAGTCAGCTGCGGGCGTCGCGCCCGGAGCTTGCAAACCTCACCGACTCCGCTCTGCACGCACGCGCACGGGCGATGATCCCCTTCGTCACGCAAACATTCGAGAATGCGATGATCGTCTCGGCACTTTCGTCGCTCGGAACCGGGGCCTTGGGAGCAATCTCCGAGCAGTTGGGGGACCCCACTCTGGCCATCCGCCTGCTCGCCGGTATCGAGGTTGACTCGGCTGCCCCGGCGCATGCGATGTGGGAGCTCGGCCGGCTCGCAAGGCAATCCGCGGTCGTCACCGCAGCATTCGACGCCGGGGCAGGTACTGCAATCGAAGCGCTCGCCTGCTCGGTCGACCCCGGCGCAGCAGACTTCCTGGCACAGTTCTCGGCGTTTCTCTACCACCACGGGTCGCGGGGGCCTAACGAGTACGACCCGATGGCACCGTCGTGGGAGGCGCAGCCGCAGGCGGCGCTGACAGCGATCGATCTGATGCGCCGCTCGGGGGAATCGCAAGCACCTTCGACGCGAGCGAGCGCAGCGCTCGAAGAACGCGACCGGCTGATAGCCGAGATCCGGTCTCGTCTCGCCGCTTCGCCTGAGTCCGCTGCGCTCTTCGAGGCGGCGCTGCGCTCCGCGCAGCTTTTCCTCGCTGGCCGTGAACGGGCGAAGACAAACGTCGTGAGGGTGATAAACGAGGCGCGCATGGCCCTCTACGAGTACGGCCGGCGTCTCGTAGATCGGGGGGTCATCGATCAAGTGGAGCAGGTCTTCATGGTCACCGACGAGGAGCTCGATCCGCTCCGAGCCGACCCGTCGTCGTTCGCGACGACGATCTCGAAGCGGTGGACCGAGTACCGTGGCCTTTTCGACTTCGAGCCTGTCTTCGTCGTAAATAGGCGAGTCCCAAGGGTTGACGACATGGCGAGACGCGACACCCACCACGTCGCAGCGGTCGGCCCTGGCACCGTCCTTCGCGGCGCCGCCGGATCGGGCGGGTCGGCGACCGGGCGTGCTCGCATCGTCTTGGACCCTGCAGATCCTGCGGGCTTCGAACCGGGCGACGTGCTCGTGGCTCCGCAAACGGACCCCGCTTGGGTTCCGCTCATGGTCCCTGCCGCTGCGGTGGTGGTCAACACCGGCGCTCAAGGCAGTCACGCAATGATCGTCTCGCGTGAGCTTGGCATACCGTGCGTCGTGTCGGTGGCTGGTGCTACTGACGCGATCCCTGACGGCTCTACAGTCACTGTCGACGGAACCACGGGCACTGTCAGGGTGCATTAAGTCACTTGCAATGTCACGACGTCGCAGCGGCGACCAGTGCTCGCACCCGGCCATCAGCCAGCTGCGCCGCAACCGCCGGTGGCATAGCCGCGAGATCCGGGGAGATAACCTCGGCGCCCACCCAGGTCAGAGCGCCGATTCGCTGCAGGACCTTGACAACTCTGTCGAGGTCGAACACGCCGTCTCCGGGAAGGAGGCGGTTCATCGTGTCCTCACGGACGTCAGGCAGCGCTTCGGGGCCGGCGTCGGATACCTGCACGGAGAAGATCCGCTCACCCGGTATCGCTTCGAGAAGCTCGAAGTCCGGATCGCTACGAAAGAAATGCCAAGTATCAAAGCACAGCCCTCCATTCGGATGGGCGGCCGTGCGTACGATCTCCCAACCGGCTGCAAGGCTGGCGATAGCCGTGATCGGCATGAACTCGAGGTGCGCCTGAGCGCCGAGCGCTCCGACCTTGTCGCAGATCGCAGCAAACGACGTCGCCAATTGGTCGACAGAGACGTCGTGGCTGGGCTGGCCGATAAGGTTCACTGAAGCGACACCTAGATCGGCGCACATCCGCAACACCTCGTCGGTGCTGTACCGGCCGAATCGGGATCCCGGGTGCGCGATCCCCCCGTACCAGTTGACGAGGGGGTCCATCACAATGTCGTATCCCCGGTCGCGGATACGCCGGCCGAGCTCGACCGCGGTTACGCCGTCAGCTGCGGCCGATTCGACGTCGGGGGGCGTCACGGAGAAACGTTGAATGTCGAGGGCGCCCGCCGCTTCGAGGCGTTCGATCACCGGGGTCGAGAATCCAACCGTGCCGGCCCATAGAACCCACCCTCCGCTTGGTAACCCCATCTCAAGTGCTCCTTTCGTGAAGTGGACCTTGCAGCCAGTCCGAGCCTACGTTTCGACGCGAAGTGTCCGCCATACCGGTGAGCCGACCTCGTCGGACGCGGCCAGGTCCACCTCCGCGACGATCGCCGCGTCGTGCCAGCCTTCGGGATCGTCCAAGACCTGGCGAACCTCGAATCGCCCCGGCATCTCGACGAGGGCGAACCAAGCCGCAGACCGGGCGTCTGGGCCCGTCAGGATGCCTTCGTGCAGTGTGAAATACGCTGCGAGAGCCCCAGTCCAACCGGCGGCGTCCAGGCCGCCGGAAGCTTCCGATTCGACGAGGCCGGCGACGTCGCGTCGCGCTGCGAGCTCGACGCGACGGAACGCGGCGTTCCTGACCATCACCCGGAACGCCCGGATGTTGGCAGTCACTGGTGGCGGCTTGGCAGGGCCCTCCCTGATCTCCGCGGCGATAGCCGCAAACGCGTCGTCACCAGGACTGCCGTCACGACGCCCCTCCTCGCCCCCCGACCCGTCGCCTCCAGCCATGCTCGCCGCGGCAGCTGCAAGGCTGCGCCACTCGTCGATGAGGCTCGAGTCGACTTGTCTAACTAGTTCGCCAAGCCATTCTGTTATGTCGAGCAAGTCATCGGTCTTCAAGTCTTCCGGCACGCTTCGCACGAGGCCCTTGTAGACGTCGCTCAAATAGCGCAGCACCAATCCTTCCGAACGGGTAAGGCCGTAGTGCGCGACATACTCGGAGAAGGTCATGGCACGCTCGTAGATCTCGCGTGCAACGGATTTGGGTGCGATGTTGAAGTCCGCTGTCCAGGGGTGCTTGGCTCGGTAGACGTCGAAAAGTTCGTAGATCCAGTCCCGCAGCGGCTTTGGGTATTCGAGCTTGTCGAGCGCTGCAATCCGATCCTCGTATTCGACGCCGGCTGCCTTCATCTCCGTCATCGCCTCCGTCTTGACGCGCTCGAGTTGGGCGGCGAGGACCGGCCCGGGATTGGGCATGGTCGACTCGACGACGCTGACCACGTCCAACGGCCAAGTAGGAGCTGTGGCGTCGAGGCGCGGTACGGCCTCCAATACGAGGGGGCTGAGGGGAGCGTCCAGGGCGAAGTCCTCCTGGAGGTCCTTCGTTACCCGCACGAGGCGACCCTTCTCGTCGGGTTCGTCGAGCCGTTCGAGGGCGCCCGCGGCCAGCAGCGAACGGTATATCGATATCGCCTGGCGAGCTAGCTGTCTCCTTGCGCGAGGCGGCTCGAAGTTGTGTCGCACAAGACGCGCCAAGGCGACGCAGCCGTCGCCGGGTCTGTCGAGCACGTTGAGCACAGCGGCATGCCCGACCCTGAGCTGGGCGACCAGCGTCTCGGGCGGGGACGCAAGGAGCCGGTCGAAGGTCGCCTCGTCCCAGGCGACGTAGCCTCTCGGGGGTTTCGCCTTGACCAGCTTGCGCGCCTTCTTCGGGTCACCAGCCACCTTCTTGGCTGCCTGCTCGTTGTCGATCACGTGCTCGGGCGCTTGGAGGACAACCAGGCCCGAGCTGTCGTAGCCGGCACGGCCTGCCCGGCCGGCGATCTGGTGGAACTCCCTGGCGCTCAGCAGCCGCGAAACCGACCCGTCGTATTTCGCCAACCCCGACAAGACGACGGTTCGCAACGGGAGGTTGACGCCGACACCCAAAGTGTCGGTTCCGACCACGACTCGGAGCAGGCCAGCCTTAGTGAGACGTTCGACGAGCCGCCGGTACTTCGGCAGCATGCCCCCGTGATGCACGCCGATACCGTGAGCCAGGATCCTCGAGAGCGTTCTGCCGAAGCCTGGAGCGAACGGGTAGCCGGCTAACTGTTCTGCTATCGCCTCGCGCTGCGGCCGCGTGCTCACCTTCGCGGACGTGAGCGCCTGCGCCTGCGCGAGCACCTGGGCCTGGGTGAAGAACACTACGTAAAGGGGCGCCTGGTCGCCAGACAGAAGCGACTCAACCGTCTCGTGAAGATACGTTCGGCGGTATTCGAAGCTGAGTGGTACTGGGCGCGTCGAAGATCGCACGACAGCCACAGGCCGACCGCTGCGCTCGGTGAGTCCACGTTGTATCGCCGTTGTGTCGCCGAGAGTAGCGGACATTAGGATAAACTGTGTCTCTGTCAGTTCGAGCAGCGGTACCTGCCACGCCCACCCGCGGTCAGGGTCGCCGTAGAAGTGGAACTCGTCCATTACGACCTGGCCGATGTCGGCCGTTGCACCACTTCGAAGCGCCATGTTGGCGACTATCTCTGCCGTGGCACACACCACGGGAGCATTAGGGTTGATCGTGGCGTCACCGGTGAGCATCCCGACGTTTGAGGCGCCGAGCTCACCGCAAAGGGCGAAGAATTTTTCAGACACCAGCGCTTTGACGGGTGCGGTGTAGAACGTCCGCAGGCCGCGTGCCATCGCTGCAACGTGCGCTCCAAGAGCGATGAGGCTCTTGCCCGAGCCAGTCGGGGTATTGACAATAACATGGGCACCTCCGAAGACCTCCAGAAGCGCCTCCTCTTGCGCCGGGTAGAGGCTAAGACCTTGCGCGGAGACCCGGTCGAGGAACCCCTCGAGCGCATCCTCAATTGATCCAACTTCACTCAACGGGCGCCACCAGGCGGTATCCCACTGCCGGATCGCTTTGAAGCACTACTCCGTCGTTGTCGCCGAGCTTGCGGCGTATGCGGTATGCATAGACCTTCAGGTAGTGGAGCTCCTTCGTGTACTGCACACCCCAGACGTTCTCTAGGATCATACGGCGAGTGCATACCTTACCAACGTGACGAGCAAGAAAAGCCACGAAGTCGAACTCTTTGGGGGCAAAGTCGATGGCGCGACCGTCGACGGTCGCCTCACGATGCACGAGGTCGAGGCGTAACACACCCACGACAAGCTCGCTCGGCCCATCGCCTTCCTCGCTCGCACTGTGGCGAAGAGCGACTTGGAGGCGGGCGTTGAGCTCCCTCATACCGAACGGTTTCGTCATGTAGTCGTCTGCGCCCTGTTCGAGGGCTTCCACCTTGCGGTCTTCGGAGCTATCCGCCGAAAGGACTATGACCGGCACCTGGCTCCAAGTTCGAAGTCGAACGCAAACGTCGAGGCCGTCGACGTCGGGTAGACCGAGATCGAGGACGATCACGTCAGGTTGCCGGGTGGCAGCCTCGGCAAGTCCTGACAGGCCGGTCTGGGCGCTGCGAACGGTGTTTCCGAGCGCTTCCAGACCGACCCGGCAAACGCGAAGCAGGTCTGCGTCGTCGTCAATGATGAGAATCTGCGCCAAGCTTCATCTCTTCAGCAATCGGGGCGACTGTCGCCAAGGTAAAGCAGAACATGGCCCCGCCTCCAGGGGCTTCCGACACCCAGATGTGTTGACCGTGGGCCTCGACGAAGGTCTTCGCGATCGTGAGGCCGAGCCCTGCGCCAGTGTCGTCCTGCCTTCGAGCGAAGAGTTCGAACACCTCGTTCCTCCGTTCGGCTATGACGCCAGGCCCGTGGTCGGAGACTGACACCACCACCTTGTCTTCACCGTCGAGCGTCGCTCGGACAGATATCGGAGCATCCTTCGGGCTGTAGCGCAGGGCATTTTGGAGCAGATTGGTCAAAACCCGAGAGATGAGCACTTCGTCGACATCGACAGGCGGCAGGTCGTCGCGCCACTCTACCGATAGGACGTGGTCGTGTGGATCGATGGCTTCCAGCGCGTCCCTCAGCAGGTCGTCAATCGACGTGACCGTGTAGCGGGGCGTAAGGACACCCGCCTGGATGCGGCTCATGTCGAGCAGGTTCTGCACGAGGTGGGCGAGCCTGTCCGCCTGGAGGTCGATCAACCTCGCGAGTGTGCTAGTAGCTTCTGCGTCTAGCGACAGTTCGGAATCGGCGAGAGTCGACGAAGCCCCTTTGATCGTGGTGAGCGGCGCCCGTAGATCATGAGACACGGCGCCGACCATCGTCTTTGCGAGGCGGGCCACCTCTTCGGCGAGCCTGCTCTGCAGGGCCTTGTCGCGAAGCTGAACCCGCTCGACTGCAAGCGCTATGTGATTCGCGAACAGCATCAGCGGCGCCCGCCTGTCGACCGTGGCAGCATCAGAGCTGACTACCAGTAGTCCAACAGGGCGGGCGGCAGCGGCTAGAGCTATCACGACGAGACCGTCGTGCTCGAAAGGGCCGGCCTGAAGAGTGCTCAGCTCGCCGGCTTTCGGCAATACACGGCGCATCTGAATCTCCGAAAGTTGCGGACCCACTGACGCAGCAACCTCTAGCGTGCCGTCGTTTGGTAGGAGCAGAACCACCTGCCGGGCAGCGAAGACGTCCGCGACTGTCGTCACCACCGATGAGAGAAGCACCTCGAGCGGACTATCCTCGACAAGCAGACGCGACAGCTCGAAAAGCTCCCTAATCTCACGGCCTTGACGGCGCGCCTCGCTTCGAGCCGAATTCATACGCGCAACGACGTGTGACACGAGAAGCATCACGGCGGCGTACACTCCGAGCGCCACCCAGTTCTGCGCTGCCCCAACCCACAGCGTGAGATAGGGAGGGATGAAGAAGAAGTCATAGACGAGAAATCCGACGGCCACACCACAGACGCCCGCAGTCAGGCCACCGATCACGACGCCGATCACGACCGGGACCACAAGCACGAGCGCGGTGGTCCCTTGACTCAAGTCGCTGCGCAAGGGGACCATCGCAGCGCTGAGCACTGCGGTCGTAGCGATCGAGGCGGCCAAGCCGACAACCCAGCGCCTCACGTGGTGCTCCAACTGCCGGAGCTGACGGTCGTTTCGCCCACCCGACTCGACGGTCTCGTCATGTAGGAGAAATGGCTCATAGCGACATCGGCCGATACTAAGGGCCCGACTTAACTGGGCCGGGCGGTCAGGTGTTCTCGTCCATTCTAGCGATTATGTGCATGTCAAGCCCCGCCTCCGCTGCTCTATGCGAGAGCCGCCGGACGACCGAGCCACCCCCGGTCAGCTGCTGCCAGCGACTGCGCTGGCTTGACCCGATGACCAGCTGAGTTATTTGCTCTCTGCGGGCGAAGTCGATGAGCGCTTCCACCGGATCGTCGCCGTCGATTTCGTGCCATGTGGCGCCCACGTCGATCGCGACCTGGCGGAGCTTTTGCAGGCGCTCAGCGCCGCGCCTCACGGCTGTGTCGCCACCCTTGACGTGGACCACGTGCAGCTCGGCCTTGAGCCGGGCCGCTATCCGTGAGGCGCGACGTACAACAGCGTCGCTGCCCGACGACGCGGTGACACCGACCATGATCCGCTCGGATGTCTCCCACAACACGTCGGAGTGCGAGCGGCGAAGGAACTCCAGGAGCTCCTCTTCAGTCTCGTCCGCCACGAAACGCAACGCCAGCTCGCGTAACGCGGTCAGGTTGTCCGCGCGGAAAAATTTGCCGAGTGCCTGAGGTACCCTCTCCGGCGGATAGATGTTCCCGTGAAGCATCCGACGGCGAAGCTGTTCGGGAGACGAGTCGACCAGCTCGATCTGGTCGGCTCGACGGACCACCCAGTCAGGTACCCGTTCGCGAACTTTCGCCCCTGTAATGCGCTCCACTGCATCGGCGATGCTCTCGAGGTGCTGGATGTTGACGGTCGTGATCACGTCGATTCCCGCTTCGAGGAGAGCTACCACGTCCTGCCAACGCTTTTCGTGGCGGCCTGACCCTGGAACGTTCGTGTGAGCCAGCTCGTCGACCAGTACCACTTTCGGGCGCCGTTCGAGTACCGCGTCGAGGTCCATCTCGAACAGCGAGGTCCCCCGGTAGTCGACATGACGCCGCGGGACAACCTCGAGTCCTGTCGTCAACGAACGCGTCACCGGGCGACCATGGGATTCTACGAGCCCGATGACGATGTCAGCTCCGCGACGTCGGCGCCGCTGCGCCTCGTCAAGCATCGCCACGGTCTTACCGACGCCAGGGGCGGCCCCAAGATACACACGGAAATGACCGGCCGCCTCCACGAGGTCCTTCGTCTCGCGTGAGTCTCCGGCGAGCGGGGCGTCGCCAGTGCCTGGCAGGAATGCCGGACTCGACTCGAAGTCGACCTCCGGCTCCAAGTCGATTTCCGCCTCCAGGTCAACCCCCGAATCCAAGTCGACGTCCGTCGCGCTCGCGACGACACGCCGGCCCAAGGCCGGCTCAAGCGGCGGTGACGGCACCACTTCGATGGCCGATGCGGGGTCACCGAGACGATAGAGCGGGTTCCACATGACCAAGCGACCCGCGTCGACGCTCGCTGTTCCCTCGGCGCTGCAGCGCACGTCGACCGACAAGCCTGCTATCGCAGTCCGACCAACGAAAAGCAGGTCAAGTTGGCCCGAACCGTCGTCGAGGGTGCACCTAAAAGCCGACCCGCTCGCCATCCTGGCGAGGTCAGTGGCAGTTATGACACCCGATACGACGAATTTCTCTCTCGGACGTCCATCCGAGATGCGCCTGACAGGGGTGCGTCCACCCGCGGTGGCACCCGTCGAGAACTCGAACGTGCTCACTTTAGCTTCGCAAGCGCCTCGTTGAGCTGGAGGACGTCGATATAGCTGCTGCCGAGGAACCCGAACTGGGCACCGTGCGTCTCCTTGGTGATGAGTTGGCTCAGCACCTTCGAAGAGATGCCAGTGGCTTTGGCGACCATTGGGATCTGCGCCGTAGCGTCGGCCGGCGTGATGTCAGGGTCCAGGCCGCTTCCTGACGTAGTGACCAGATCTGGGGTCGGGTTTACTCCTCGTGCGTGCCAGTAGGCAATGAGTTTACGGGTGTTCGCTTCGAGGACCTTCGAACGTGGCCCGAGGTTTGTTGGACCTGAGCCCCCGCTCACGCCGTTGGCGACTAGGGGGTTGTCCCCGCCAGAAACCCCGGTCTTGGCATTCGCAGCGTAAGGGCCAAGGGCGTCCGGGCGACCCTGGAACACGCAGCTGCCCAACGGATGGCCCGGACAAGGGGTTGAAGCCCAGTTCTGGCCGATCAACGTCGAGCCGTTCGCGCCGAGGGAACCATTCGCCTGGGACGAGAAGAAGGCTTGTCCAATGCCTGTGAGGGCTAGCGTGTAGCCGAAACTGCAGATCACGATGAATACCACGGTGACAGAGACGGCGCGGCGGATGTTGACAAACAGATGGTTGCGCATCAGTGGAAGGCTCCAGTCGACGCAAGCAGCAGGTCGATCAGTTTGATGAAGACGAACGGCACGATGATCCCACCCACCCCGTAGATGAACACGTTGCGTCGCAGGATCGTTGACGCCCCCGAAGGCCGGAACCGGACACCGCGAAGCGCAAGAGGAATCAGAGCCACGATCACAAGAGCGTTGAAGATCACTGCGGATAGCACGGCGGTCTGGGGACTGTGCAGCTGCATGATGTTAAGTGCCTTCAGCTGTGGATAGCTGACAACGAACAGCGCTGGGATGATCGCGAAGTACTTGGCAACGTCGTTTGCTATCGAGAACGTCGTGAGCGCTCCCCTGGTTATCAGAAGCTGTTTTCCAATTTCCACGATGTCGATCAGCTTCGTCGGGTTGGAGTCCAGGTCGACCATGTTCCCGGCTTCTTTGGCAGCCGTCGTGCCGGTGTTCATGGCTACGCCTACGTCCGCCTGGGCGAGCGCCGGTGCATCGTTGGTGCCGTCGCCGGTCATGGCCACAAGCTTGCCGCCCTCCTGCTCGCTTCGGATCAGGTTCATCTTCGCCTCTGGGGTCGCCTCGGCGAGGAAATCGTCGACGCCCGCCTCCTGGGCGATCGCCGCAGCGGTGAGGGGATTGTCACCGGTGATCATCACAGTGCGGATCCCGATCGCCCTCATCTGCGCGAATCGCTCTCTTATACCCTGCTTGACCACGTCCTTGAGCTCGATCACGCCGAGCAGATCGTTCCCGTCAGCTACCGCAAGCGGCGTAGCCCCTGAGCGCGCCACTCTCTCGACGATCGCATCGAGCTCTGCTGACACAGACCCTCCCTGGCTCACAACCCAACGTCCTATGGCTTCCGCAGCCCCCTTGCGTATCTGACGCCCATCCACGTCCAAGCCCGACATCCGGGTGTGCGCGCTGAAAGGGACGAAACTCCTCTCGACGCCGAGCTCGCGCTCGCGGATGTTGAACCGCTGCTTGGCGAGCACTACGATAGAGCGGCCTTCTGGGGTTTCGTCAGCTAGAGAAGCCAGTTGAGCGGCGGCTGCCAGCTCCTCCTCGCCGTGGTCGCCGACCGGGTAGAAGGCCGATGCCATGCGGTTGCCGAGTGTGATCGTGCCCGTCTTGTCCAAAAGGAGGGTCTGCACGTCGCCGGCCGCTTCGACCGCCCTCCCGCTCATGGCAAGTACGTTGCGTTGCACCAGACGGTCCATGCCCGCGATCCCGATCGCGGAGAGCAGCGCCCCAATGGTCGTCGGTATGAGACATACGAGCAGGGCGATCAGGACCACGACAGACACCGAAGTTCCGGAGAAGCTTCCAAACGGCTCCAGGGCTACGACTACCGGGATGAACACAATCGTCAGCGCTGCGAGAAGGATGGTAAGCGCAATCTCATTCGGTGTCTTTTGACGTTGCGCCCCTTCGACTAGGCCGATCATGCGATCGAGGAAGGTCTTGCCGTGCTCGGCGCTGATCGACACGACGATCCGATCTGAAAGCACCCTTGTGCCACCCGTAACCGCAGAACGGTCGCCGCCGGACTCACGTATGACCGGTGCAGACTCACCCGTGATTGCCGACTCGTCTACCGACGCCACGCCCTCGATGATCTCGCCGTCTGAGGGTATGACGTCTCCCGCCTCGCAGACGACCAGGTCACCCTTAGCCAAATCGGCGGCCGCAACGCTCTCCTCGCTTCCGTCCGCTCTCAAACGCCGGGCGGCGGTCTCCACCCTGAGCCGGCGAAGGCTGTCCGCCTGCGCCTTACCTCGGCCTTCGGCGACCGCCTCGGCGAAGTTCGCGAAGTAGACGGTTAGCGCTAGCCATACCGTTATCAACCACTCGAACAGACCTGGATGCGCTATCGACTCGACGAACGTCACGGCCGTACCGACGAGCACAACGAACATGACAGGGTTTTTGATCTGCACCCTGGGATCGAACTTCACTAGGCCAGCAATAGCGGCACGACCGAGTATCTCTCGGTCGAACAGGCTGGAGCGTCGGCTCACCCCGGCACCGTCACCAGAACCAGTCGAGGGCCCGTCCGCTACGTCCGACATGACAGCGTCAACGCCATCCATATTGAATCCACCTCCGACTAGACTGCGACACTGACAACGCCAAACACCTGTATAGGCAGGAAGCCATTAGAAGAACTTCCCATGCGAGAGCTCTTCGATGATCGGTCCGAGCGACACTGCGGGGAAGAAGGTCAAGGCTCCGACGATCAAGATGACGCCTATGAGCAGTCCTATGAAGATCGGCTTGTCGGTCCGGAACGTGCCTAACGATTCCGCCACGACCTCCTTGGCGGCGAGGGTCCCCGAAAGCGCCAGCACCGGAACGATGATCGCGAACCGTCCGAGAAGCATCGCAACCGACGTCATTACGTTGTAGAAGGCCGTGTTGGCGCTTAGTCCTCCAAACGCCGATCCGTTGTTGTTGCCTGCCGAGGTGAACGCGTAGAGGATCTCCGTGAAGCCGTGGGGCCCCGCGTTTAGCGGGCCGGCCCGGCCGGCGTGGATCCCTGTCGCTATGCCCGTGACTATCAGGACAACGACGGGCATGACGAGGACACCGAGAGCGGCGAGCTTAACCTCCCTCGCTTGGATCTTCTTTCCTAAGTATTCGGGCGTCCGCCCGATCATCAACCCACCGAGAAAGACGGTGACGATAGCGAACAGGAGCACTGTATAGAGCCCACTTCCGACCCCTCCGGGACTGATCTCGCCGAGCATCATCCCGGTGAGAAGTGCGAAGCCGCCCGCCGGCGTGAACGAATCGTAGGAGGAGTTCGCCGATCCTGTCGAGGTTTGCGTCGATGCAACGCCGAACAGCGCTGAGGACGTGTCGCCGAAGCGGACTTCCTTGCCGACCATGTTGCCCGTCGGCTGGGCCGTCATGCCTGCAGCGGCGACTGCCGGGTTTGCGTGGTGCTCAGAGACTGCCGCGATGCTCAGCCAGCTTCCGAAGATGATCGCCATGGCGGCGAGGATCGTTGCACCTTGGCGGACACTGCCCACCATCTTCCCGAACGTGTAGGTGAGCGATACGGGAATCGCGAGTAGCAGCACGATGGACAAGAAGTTCGTCAGTCCAGTCGGATTCTCGAAAGGGTGCGCGGAGTTTGCGTTGAAGAAGCCTCCGCCGTTGGTTCCCAACTGTTTGATCGCCTCCTGGGACGCGACCGGCCCTCTGGCGATGACCTGCTTCACGCCGTTCAGCGCGTCGCTCACTTTGGCAGTGCCGGCGAGCGTCTCGACTCCGCCTTGTGCCACGAAGATGATCGCGGCGACGAACGCTATCGGAAGAAGGATGTAGAGGCACCCTCGGACCAGGTCGACCCAGAAGTTCCCGATCGTTGGGGACCCTTTGCGGGAGAACCCCCGAATTAGCGTTACTGCGACGGCGATACCGACTGAGGCGCTCAGGAAGTTTTGAAGCAGGAGCGTGCCCATCTGCGACATGTACGACATGGTCGA
>JAKBBS010000163.1 GCA_021808425.1 Actinomycetes bacterium | reverse complement strand
GCGCAGCACCAGCGCCAAAAGCGTGAGCGCGGTGACTATCGCAGCGTCGCTGACAGCCCACCGGGCTCTCCTTGGGGGTGAAGAGCCCGGCTGCGAGACAGCGCGTGATCCGGTAGGAATGCTCGTGGTTGAGATCATTCCCTGCCGGTCGAGCACCCACTCAGGCTAGTGGGCGCCCCTTCGCGTTGCCGGTCACGCTGTGAGTTGCGGCCCTGCGGCGGAACGTCCGAGCTCCGTCGTGCTCACTTCACGCATCTCGACCTTGCGCACCTTGCCTGTCACTGTCATAGGGAAGGCGTGGCAGATCCGGACAAATTTCGGGATCTTCTGGTGGGCGATCCGGCCCCTGCAGAACTCAGCGAGGCTCTCGGCGTCGATCGAGGGTGCTCCGGGCCTCATCTGGATCCATGCGACCAGCTCCTCGCCGTACTTGGCGTCGGGGACTCCGATGACCGCCACGTCGTCGATGTTGGGGTGGGTGTAGAGGAACTCTTCTATTTCGCGGGGGTAGATATTTTCCCCGCCCCTGATGACCATGTCCTTGATTCGTCCGACGATGTTGACGTAGCCGTCGCTTCGCATAACCGCAAGGTCGCCCGTTCGCATCCACCCGGCCGCGTCGATCGCTTCTGCGGTCTTGTCGGGCTGCTCCCAGTATCCGAGCATCACCGAGTAGCCGCGGGTGCAGAACTCGCCGGTCTCCCCCCGCTCGACAGTGAGCCCGCTGACCGGGTCGACCACCTTGATCTCGATGTGCGGCATCGCCCGCCCTACCGTTGAGGTCCGGTGCTCGAGGTCGTCGTCGAAGCGGGTCTGGGTCGAGACAGGCGACGTCTCGGTCATCCCGTAGGCGATCCCAACCTCTTCCATGTGCATCTCGGTCTGGACCCGTTTCATCACCTCGACCGGGCATGGAGATCCGGCCATCAGCCCTGTGCGAAGCGACGACAGGTCGTAGTTTGAGAATCCCTCCACTCCGAGCTCGGCGATGAACATCGTTGGCACCCCGTAAAGCGATGTGGCGCGTTCCTGCTCCACGGCCGCGAGAGTCGCGGCCGGATCGAACAGCGGGGCCGGAATGACGATCGCCGAGCCGTGCGTCGTCGCCCCCAGGTTGCCCATGACCATCCCGAAGCAGTGGTAGAACGGCACGGGAAGGCAGACCCGGTCGGCTTCGCCGTAGCCGAGAAGGTCGCCTACGAAGAACCCGTTGTTCAAGATGTTGTGGTGTGTGAGGGTCGCACCTTTGGGGAAGCCGGTGGTGCCGGAGGTGTACTGGATGTTGATCGGGTCATCGAAGGAGAGGCGTGCTTGCGCTTCGGCGAGTCGATCGGCGCCGTTCGCGGACGCCGACGCGGACGACGACGCCGACACGGAGGCCGCCGCCATTGCTTCGAAGCGGTCCCAGCTCTGGTCTTCTATGTAGACGACCTCTTCGAGGGTCTGAAGCGACGGTCGCACCTGCTCGACCATGGAGCGGTAGTCGCTTGTCTTTACCTGGGTCGCGGAGAAGAGCAGCCGTGTCCCCGACTGGCGAAGCACGAACTCCAGCTCCGATGTCCGGTAGGCGGGATTTATGTTGACGAGGATGGCGCCTACGAGCGCCGTACCGTACTGCAGCGCCACCCACTCGGCGCAGTTCGGCGACCACACGCCGACCCTTTCACCCTTCTCTATGCCCGAAGCGAGGAGGGAACGAGCGATCTTGCGGGCCCAGTCGACGAGCTCGTTGTAGTCCCAGCGCCTTCCCGTGGCGCACTCCACCAGCGCCTCGGAGTTCCCGACACGGGCGGCGGTATTCTCGAGGTTCGCGCCGATCGTCTCGCCCAGCAGTGCGGTGTCTGACGTGCCGTGTGCGTAGGACAATTCGGACATTGACCCTCCCGTGGTGTCGATGGCCTTGGGCGTGGTTGGGATGCTAGTTGAGTCATGTAGTGGTGGGCCTGGCGGGAGGTGCAAGGCATTACGAGGCGGCTAGGGTAGACCGATGCCTTCCACTGAGTAGATAGCGGCTTTCATGGGAACGGGTTACCTGTCGCTTCCTGGCGAGCGATCAGCAAAGTCGGCAACCGGGATGAATCTCTAGCGACACCCCTTAGGCAGGTCACTCACTGCGACGTCCACGAGACTCCCCCGTCGCTCGACTCACGGACCTCGGTCGATGCTACACAGTTGCTCTTTGAAGCACCGCAACTCTCCTGCTGCCATACCACCGTCGCGTTAGTCGCTGACAAAAGGCTGGCCGCCGTGATCCCATTCGGCAAGCTGGAACTCGTCCGCTGAGCCCACGAACCTCCTGCGCTACGCGAAGTGTAGAACACCCCATGGTCAGCGAAGATCCAGACATCAGATCCAAAAGTGGCCGTCGTAAGTTCACCCGGGGCGTTTTGACTCGGCACTACGACTGGCACTCCTTGGACAGTAAACGACGCGCCGTCCGAGCTGTGCAAAAGGACCGCCTTCTCTGCACCGCTCGGCTCCGTGGTGTACGCAACAATCTCAAACGCACCACCGTCAAGCATTGCAGGGGAAAAGTGTGAACTGGCCACGGCTGCCGGCAATTTCGCAGCGCTCCAAGTTTTGCCGCCGTCCGTCGTCGAATACAGTATCGATCCGACGGGTCCGGCCACCGCGACACCATCAAGCGCGGTATCGAAAGCAACCGAATGCCAGGCGTAGTCCGACCGCGACATGGTCTGCACATATGGGTCGCCGCCTCCGCTCGCCTCGAATGTTGCGACAAGATCTGTCGTCATGCCAATGCTTTTCTCGACGACGACATCGGATACGCCTGCGGGGCTCGATGCGAACAATATGGAGTCCGGCGTGCTGGATATCTGAAATCCAGGAGGCCAACGCGGGGTCAGAGCTTGAGACGTCCACGCCTGGCCAGGCCCCTTCTGCCTATACACCACGAGGCCCGCCGTGGTTACCGATGCAGCCAAAACAGCGCCGCTTGCGCTACGGGAGATCGATGCGAGGTCGCTAGGATTAACGCCCGCGGGCGCGATGTCGTTCTGCCAGCTAGATCCGCCGTTATCGGTGACTTGGATTTCCTGGCTGGAAGTAACCCGCCATCCGAGCGGGCCGTTGAATCCAGCCGCCGCAAGACTAGTCGCAGCAGTCGAAGGGCTGCTGCTATTTGGCGCCTGGAGAGCTACCTGTTTGTTCGATGACGCGCATGACGCAACGACAAGAGAGGACGCCAAAATACTCGCCATTCTACAGAACTTCGAACACGGCGCCTTCACGAGGCCTTCTCTCCAACGGCGATTCTTCTAGTAAGGAGCCCCGCAGGCGGTACCTGCAGGCTGAGCAATGTTTGCCATAACCGGTCCGTCAGCACAATCCTGATCAACATAGAGACTCGTTCCATTGAATGTTCGATATTCGGTACTTTCAGTCTGATGGATTCTCTGATTACTATTCCATACCCCATCAGACAGGCAAGTCAGCCCGTACACTCCAGTTGTAGCATTGCCCGGATCTGACGGCGCAATAGCCATAGGTACGGGATATATAGTGGACATATCCTGCAGATACGATGCGCAGGATGAACCATAGAGGCCTGGTTGTAGGCCATACTGTTCGACAGTCTGATCCCAGCCTTCGACATAGTATTCCGCTCCTTGGAGACACCCGCTGTTATTGGCAAACCCTTCGAGATCGAGATACACGATCTGACCGGAAGCAAGGCCATATGCTGGGATGTCCCCATTCATTGCGGATGTGGCCTCATTCTGGCCCTCTGTGTAAGCCGCACCAGCGTTTCCGACTGTGATGTAAGCCGGCCGGCCGCCAATCCCACCGCAGGAGGGCGGCATCTGAGCCCCGTACCAGAATGCCTCAATGCTATAGCCGAGGCCCCACGCGTAATCCCACACGCTCGGTGACAATCCAGAGCAACCTACGGCGTTTCCGTCTTCGCCACCCGCTAAGTAAAGACCAACACTATAATTCGGCGTACCATACCACCAGTTCGCAAGTTGCGTATCATTCAACGTTTCGGCAGGTATCGAATCCTTGTTGGTACACGAGCGTTTCTGGGTTCGACGCCGTCGCACTTGCTGTTGGAAGGAGTACGCCAGCTACCACTGTCGCTGCTAAGAATCCAGCGGCGAGCTTGACATTCCGGAATCTCTTCACGATTTGTGTCGTTTCCCACATCATGCTTGTCCGAAAACCCTCCAGGATTGCAATATTTATTATGTTCGTGCTGTACGACGATGTCAAGGGTTCGACTAGATTTCTAACGCGACCCGCTTCCAACCTTCCGACGGTGAGGTCAAAGACAATGAGGTCCCATATGGCCGTCTGCGGCGCTTGATCCTCGGGGCGTGCACGGATGACAGGACCGCGTGGGACATCGCCCGAGACATAGGCTTTGGTGGTCATTCAGGTTGCTGGTCAGACGGTCATCACGATGGAGTCCATCAGCGGCGTCGCGGCTCGGCCCTGGCCTCATAATGCCAGATGGACGATTTAGGCTCGCACCAGTTTGCACCGACCGGCCGTCGAAATTGCTGACTTGGGATAAGAACCATCTGTGGGGGCAAAGTTAGGATACGTTGCTTGAGCTGCGTCCGAATGAAAGGGTGGCAGCGGGCAGCGGAGGCCACGCGTTACGAGGCCGCGGAAAAGCGTTCAGAATGGTCAGGATTTCGAGTCCAGAAAACGTTTGTACCAAGGAGTGCGTTTTCTGAGCGAGGGCTGGTACAGGATTTTTTGGGAACGAAAATCCTGACCAAACAGGCTGTCGCAAAATGGCGTGCAGCGATGAAGCGGGACTGATCCTCGAGTGACGTCTTGTGACGGGGCGCGTTGAGCAAGGACTTCGTGGCTTTGCGGGTTGTGTGGGACTGAGAGGTGCGGCGCCGTCCCGGGCACGCCGGTGGCGTCAGGCGAGGGCCGCCCGCTGTTGGTTGCAGTGGGCGAAGAGTTTGGCGAGGTTGTGGCTTGCGTTCATGAACGCCCACTCGCTTCGCACCGCGGTGAGGCCTCTGCGTCGAAAGCCGTGCCAGCCGCGGTTCTCCTTGTGGTCCCCGAAGACTGGCTCGATGGTGTGTGAACGCGTGGCGTAGACCGCGGCGCCTTCGGGGGTGCGCAGGCGGTGCTCCATGGCCTCGAGCGCCGTGGAGCCTTCGGGGGGTGGACCGGTCGTCGTCCCCATCTCGCGCGCGGCGCGACGCTGCTTCCAGTCTTTCTGGGTGGCGATGAGACGGTCGGGTCCCTCGGCCGTCGCGTTGTCCTCGGACCAGTAGCCGGCGTCCGCGGTTAGAACGCCGATGGGCTCGGTGACTCCCACGGCGGCGAGGTTGTCTTGCGACATCTGCACCATCGGCTGGTAGAGGCCGACGTCGTTGGCGTCCTGGCTCACGTCACAAGCCACCACGATCTGCCTCGCGTTGGCCGATGCTTGGGCGTTGTATCCTTGCACCCAGCCCTTGGCGCTTTTCATGATGCGGCTGTCGGGATCGGTGGTGTTGGCCACTCGGTCTTTGGGTGTCGCCTGCCCGGCAGTGGCCCGGGCCCGCTCCACGGCGGCGGCGGCCTTCTCCAGCTGGCGGTCCGGCCCCGGCGCCCGGCCGCGCACCTTCTTGCCTTTGGTCGCCTCGGCTGCCTCTTTGTCGGCCCGCTCGGCCGCCTTGGCTTCGGCGGCCACGAGTGCGGCGGTGTGCTCCGCTTCGGCTCGGGCGAGCGCAGCGTGCGGCTCGGTGGGCTTGGCGCCTCTGAGCCTTCGGCCCTCTCGGGCGGCCGCTTGTGCCTTCTCGGCTCTAGATTTCGCCTCGGCGGCGTCCGCGGCGTCCTGGGCCTCGATGACCGCCAGGGCGGCTTCGAGGCTGGCCTGGCGCCTGGATCTGGTTGCGAGCCCGGCGGGCAGCTCGGGCAGGCCGAACAGCGCCTCTTGGGCCTCCTCGCTGTCGTCGGTGCTCTTCGCCTCGGCGAGGATCTTGGCCACCTCGTCGTGCAGCCACTTCTTGGAGCGGTTCTGGTCGAGTGCGGCGTCGGCCGCCATCTTGGTGCCGTCGACGGCGATCGTGGCCAGCTGGAGCAAGCCGGCACAGGCGCACAGGCGCAGCACGGCGACGAACGTGTCCTCGATGGCGGCCTCGTGGTCGACCACGAAGCGGCAGATGGTGGCGTGGTCAGGAACGACGCCCCCGCAGATGACCCGGAACGCCGCGTCGGTCCGACAGGCCGCCTCGATCCGCCGAGAAGAGCGCAGCCCCGTCCCGTATCCGTAGAAGAGCAGCGCCAGCATCATGTCGGGGTCGTACGCGGGGCGGCCCACGCCGTCGTTGGGGTGCTTGGCGTGAAAGCGCGAGGTGTCGATCTTTCCCACCACGTCGATCACGAAGAAGGCCAGGTGCCCTTCCTCCAGCCAGTCGATCATCGACACCGGCAAAAGGAACTGCTGGTCTCTGTCCCCGCCCACGTAAAAGTGCGCCACGCCGCCTCCCTCATCGTCCCTACCTACAGTATATATGCGGTAGGATCACAGCGGTGGAAGATAAGCCAGACTCGAAGCGATGAACACTCCATCGCCACGCCCCAGCGACGAGCGCGCCAGTCGTCGCCTTCGTCACGACCTTGAAGAGATCGACTTCGCTCTCCCGGGCAGTGTGGTCGAGCGCCGCATGCGATGCGGCAAAGCAAACTGTCGGTGCCGGGCTGATCCCCCAGAGCTGCACGGACCCTACCTGCAGTGGACCCGACGGGGAGCCGACGGCAAGACCGTGACGCGCTATCTCAGTCCCGACCAAGTCGAGCGCTACCAGACCTGGTTCGACAACGCCCGGAGGCTTCGATCCCTCGTCTCAGAGCTCGAAGCGCTCTCGTTACATGTCATCGAACGCTCCGAGGGATGGGAACCGAAGGCCTGACCATTGCCGGGTCCGCGGCTCAGCCCACAAATCGGCTCGAAAAGTCGCGGCCCCACGCACAAGAACCGGCATTTCGCGACAGCCTGCAAAAAGTGCGTTTTTCCGCAACTTTTGGTACAAGGGATTTCGCGAACAGCAAATCCTGACCAATTTTGACGGCCGGCTCGTGCTCAAGGTCCGGAGAAGGCGGCCACACCCGAGTCGGTGGGCACGATCACGCTGCCGTTGAGCGGAGTCGGGGACGCGAAATTCGGGACTCTCCGTCCAACCTGGATGGTCGCCAGGACTGCGCCGTTCGCC
>JAKBBS010000162.1 GCA_021808425.1 Actinomycetes bacterium | reverse complement strand
TCGGGCGCCAGGGGCCAGTCTGGTTCCGTGAGTCGAAGTGTCCTGCCCGCCACGACGAGGCGGACCTCGTCGGCGTGCTCCGCGACCGTCTGGTTGAGCACGCCGAGCGCGTCGCGGAACCTACCACCGACCTCGCTGGAAGGGTGAACCCCTAGCCCCACCTCCTCGCTCACGATCACGACGTCACCGTCGTAGGATCCGAGCGCCTCGCAGAGACCTTCGGCGTCGACGGCGAAGTCCTCGCAGGCGGCGACCCAAGAACCTAAAGAGTCGATGAGCTGCGTCCCGGGATCGGCTGACAACAGATACTCCACGAGGTGCGCGCCGGGCTCGGCGGTTCCCCAGGCGGCAGGCCGGCGCTCCCGGTGCAGGCGGACGCGCTCCTGGAATCCTGCGTCGTCGCCGACGACGGCCGGTGCGACGTAGACGACGGGAGGCCGGCACCGGGACGCGACCTTCTCCGCGAGGGCGGACTTCCCGCTCCTCGCTCCGCCAAGGAGCAAGATGATCATTTTCTGTCAGCCAAGCTGGTTCACGTCCTCGCGTACTGCCGCCGGCAGGTTTCCTGGCTCACGGATCCGCTTCCCCTCGGCCTTCCCACCCGGAGGCAGTGGCCATAGCTGAGGGGTTACTCCCCGTTGACAGTTGCGGGACAGCCCCGGATTTACACCGAGTTCCCTGCTCTAGCGACCCTCACGCTAGTCGTAGAGTGCGGTGCATGGCCAGAGCAGAGTCGATCGTGTTGTTGAACACAGGTGACGGTAAAGGCAAGTCGTCCGCAGCGTTCGGGGTGATGGCCCGCGGATGGGCGCGCGGGTGGCGTGTAGGCGTGGTGCAGTTCGTCAAAGGGGGGTCCTGGAAGACAGGGGAACGAAAGCTCGCCGATCACCTCGGCATCGAGTGGCACACCCTCGGCGACGGCTTCACCTGGGAGTCGACGGATTTGGACGAGACCGCGGCCAAAGGCCGCCACGCGTGGCAGGTGGCGTCGGCGATGCTGTCGTCGGGGGAATACGACCTTCTGATTTTCGACGAGATCACCTACGCGGTCAGCTACGGCTGGATAGACGGCGAGGAGGTCGCTGCCGGTATCCGCTCCAGGTCCCCTAAGACCAGCGTGGTCATGACGGGGCGTAACGCCGCTGCTGAGCTAATCGACGTGGCGGACACGGTCAGCGAGATGCGCAAGGTCAAGCACGCCTATGACCGGGGCATCAAGGCGAAAAAGGGCATCGAGTACTGAAGTCCTTCCCGAAGCGGGGCCAAAAACGGCTCAATTAGACATGTATTATCATGTTATGAAGAAACGCCGCGTCACATTGAGCCTCGACGAGGACGTCGTGCAGGCGTTGGAATCGATCGGGAGGTTCGTCGACGACCTCAGCCGCGATATCCCACCTTTTTTTCCAACCTCCTGCTCTAGCTCGACGTGACCTCGACAGTCCACGCCGGCTCGGACATGACGAGCCGCCGTCGCGGACCGGGCCTGGACATGTTCCCGTCGGCAAAACCGGCGTCGCCCAGCCACACCGCTACCGCGGGCATGTCGCCTGAGGCAGGAAACATTCGAGTCTCGTAAGCCTCGACGGGCCGGCCTGCGACCGATGCGAGCGCCGACGCTGCGTCGCCGTGTCTGGCGATCCACCACAGGGTCATGTAGGTCGGGGGGGCCATTGTCATCGCAGCCGAATTCCTGGCGTCCATCGCCGCCTGCGCGGTTAGCCAGCGGAACTCGCGTATCTCGGAGTCGTCGACGACTACCTCCGAGCCGTGCGGCGCTACCCCGAGGAAGAACCAGGTAGCGAAACGCCGTGGAGCTTCGGGCGGCGGCATCCAGAACGACAGCAACTCCAGCCCCTCAACGTCGAGGTCGATGCCCGCTTCCTCACGCGCTTCTCGCACGGCAGCGATTCGCGCTGCGGCAACCTCGTCCGGCATAGAAACCCCTGCCTCGCTCGACGTTTGAAGCCCCGCAGCGGCCTGCGCCCGGTCGGCGTCGTCGACCTGGCCGCCAGGGAAAACCCACATTCCACCGAAAGCTCCACGGGAGTTACGGCGAACCATGAGGACTTCCAACTCGCCCGCGTTCTCACGGAGGACGACGACGGTCGCTGCAGGAGTCGCTTCGGTCGGTCGAGGCGGCGTTTCAGGCACGAGACCATGCCCTCGGGGCTCTCCGAGGCCCTTCGTCTGACGAGCCTTCCTGCCAGGACGCCTCCTCGAATGCTGCGTCCACGCCAGAGGCGATCCTCGCGATGTCGGTTCTGCTCAGCGCGCGCCGTCCCCGGCGAATGTGCCTGGTGAGCTTAGAGGGCTCAACGATCCGCACTCCGCCTTCTTCGGCGCGCCGTGATAGCCGACGCTGCCGGGCCCGCGACGCCGTGCCTATAGAGTGCAGAACAACCAGGGGATACACCTCGACGGGGGCGGCCTCACCTAGAAACGCGGTCAGCTCCCGAGCGACCATTTCTGCTTCCCACGCCGTGGCGGACGTGTCGAAGGGCCGTCCGCCGACCCGTATCCTCCTACCCCATCGCCGCGTAACGGTGGCCCTGGTTGTCTTCGAGTCGACCAGCCACACCCCGGTAGGGCCTACCACTAGGTGGTCGATGTTCTGTCTCCTCGTCGGGACCGCCAGGTCGTGCCATACCTTCCAGCGTCGTCCGGCCATCGCATCGAGGATCGCGGCTGTGGAAACCTCGCCGGCCGCCCCTTGGCGCCACCGGTCCATCTCGGCGCGCCCGAACGGACCCCACCACGCCAACGCCAGCCCGGCCAGACCGATCGCAGCGAGCGTCCCCGCGAAAATCCCGTCCGCCCCCGACGTCCCGAAGCTCGACGCCACATCGGCACCGGCGGCTGCGAGAGCAAGCGAGACGAACGCCAGAAACGCCCGGCGGGCGACGTGTCTATAGCGAAGGCGGCGGTAGCGTTGCATCGCAGAACGCCCCGCTGATGTGGCCACGGTCACGAGACTACTAACTACAACGTTGCTATTCGTCTCATCCGTCTGATTGGCTTGAGCTATGCGCATTGCTGCACTCGGAGACGCACACCTAGGTCGCTCCTACTATCCGGTAACAGCCGGATCGGGGGTCAACCAGCGTGAGCGGGACTTCGAGGTGTCCTTCGAGGCTGCCGTCGCCCTCGCGCTCAGCTTGGAACCTGATCTAGTGGTGTGGCTCGGCGACATTTTCGACCATCCCCGGCCCAGCTACCGCTCCTACCAGGTGGCGCAGCGCGCCCTGGCTTCAATCCGCGACCACGGCGTAAAGGCGGTGGTGATCTCCGGCAACCACGACACACCCCGCCTGCCGGGGAAAGGAAGCCCGTACGCGGCGCTCTCGGACACCTTTCCCGAGATGGCCTTCGCTCACCGCCTGTGTTACGAGCGTTTCGACTTCCCGGGGCTCGCAGTCCACGCCGTCCCCCAGACGCTCACTGTGAAAGCGGCGGTCGATGCTCTAGACGAAGCGGCTCGAGGACGCCTCGCCGACCGGACGAACCTGCTGCTCACCCATCCCCGGCTCAGGCAGCTCCAACCCCGCCATGCCGATATCAACGAGATAGAAGTCGACCAGGACCTCCTCCGCTCCGACCTCGTACTTCTCGGGCACTACCACACGTTCACGACGGTCACCGAGACCATGTGGTACGCCGGGGCACCGGACAGCTTCAGCTTCGCCGACGAGCCGGAACGCTCGAAGGGGATCGTACTGCTCGACACCGACACCGGGCACTGCCAGGCCGTCGAGCTAGCCGGTAGGCGACCTCTGGTCACCTTGGAGTCTGTCTACGCGCTCGGCTTGGCCCCGAGCGAACTGCAGGAGCTTCTGGAAAAAAAGGCGGCCACTATCCCCGAAGGCGCCGTCGCGAGGGTCTACGTAGATGGCGTCGACCCCGACGTGTGGCGCCTGGTGGACCGAAACGCTGTCCGAGACGCCGCCCGGTCCGGTTTGCATTTGAAGGTGGAGCCGCAATTCGTCAGCCGCTCGATTCCGGCGGAGCTGCCTGAAATCGCAGGCCTCGGGGCGCAGTGGACCCGCTATCTCGCAGGTCAGGACTTGACGGGCCTCGACTCGGAGGGTGTCCGCCAGATGGGACTCGACTACCTCGACGCTGCGATCCTCGGCGGCCCAGGACCCGCACCGTCGTCGTGTTGATCACCCGGCTGCATCTTCGCAACTTCAGGGTCTACGAGCAGGACCTGGACCTCGAGATCCCGCCCGGCCTTGTTGGTATTCACGGGCCGAACGGTTCGGGAAAGTCGACGCTTCTAGAAGCGATCCTTTTCGCCTTGTGGGGCAAGTCGCGAACGAGCCGTGAACTGATCCGGACCGCCGGTGTAGTAGCGGACGGGGTTTGCGCGATCGAATTCGAGCACGAGGGCCACCTCTACACGGTGCGCCGGACGGTCAAAGGAGTCAACTCTTCGTCGGCGGTCGAGGTGACCTGCGACGGCGCTGTGATGGCGACCGCAAACCGCGACGCCCAGGCCTACGTGGAGTCGATTCTCGGGCTGGACGTCGACGCGTTTCGTGCCTCGGTGTTCGCCGAGCAGAATCAGTTGGCGGCGTTCTCGGCGCAACGTCCCGAGGAGAGACGGCGCCTCGTGATGGCCCTGCTCGGCATAACCCCCCTTGACGCGGCTCGCGACGCGGCGCGACGCGACGCCCGTGAGTGCGGCGCGGACCACGACCGGCTGAGGGCCATGCTTCCCGACGTCGAAGCCCTCGAAGTCGAGGTGTCGGACTCCGACGCGGCTGCCTCTGCGGCCGAGGTCGCAGCGACGGAGGAGGTCGGGGCCGCGACAGCCGCCCGGGGAAGACTCGAGGATGCCGAGCGGGAGCTTCTCGCTCTCGACTTGCTCCGCCAGAGACACGAACGCGTCGTCGTCGAGGGTCGTGCGGTACGAGAACGCTTGGAGAGGGCGAGAAGCCAGGTAGCCGGCCTCGTCGAGACGCTCGCCGGCCTCGACGAGGCCTCGGCGCGCCTGAAGGTGCTCGAAGAGCAGTCGTCGGGGCTCGACGAGGACTCAAGGCGCTTAGATCTGCTGGTCGAAGCTGCGCGTGCGGCCAGGACGGCGGACGCGGCGCCAGCGCCCGAACCTCCCGGCGACTTCGACGAAGCCGCAAGCAGCTACGCCTCCAAGGAGGCCGAACGCGTCGCGAACGAACTTGCCGCAGCCGCGGCATACGAGGACGCTGCGCGGGAGTCCCTCCGTGTTGCCGTGGCCGCCCAGCACAGCGCCGAGTCGATCTCGGGCAACTCGACGTGCCCCACGTGCGGCCAGGTCCTCGGTGAGTCTTTCGACGCGGTCAGGGCCCATCACCGCCGGGAGGTCGATTCGGCGAGGAAGTTACTGGAAGCCCGCAGCGGCCGGGTCGTGGAGCTTCGCGAGGCGGCGGCCCGGACCCGAAAGGTCGCAGACAAGCTGCGCCGGGAGCAAGCCGCTCACAGCGAGAGGGTCGCAACGTTTGACGCTGCGCTACGCAAGGCCCAGGAGACTCACGCCGAAAGGCTGGCAGCGTGGCTCGCCGTCGCTGCACCGAGCGACACGCCCGGCACCTCGCTCCCGTCTACGAGCGCCGTCGAAGCGATGGTCCGTTCCCTTCGAAAGCGCATCGACGTGAAGCGTGGCGCCCACGCTGAAATGCTCGGCCTGCGTGGGATGTTCGCCACGAGGGCGACAAGCGAAGCCGCTCTCGATGCGGCTCGAAGCGAGATGGACCAAGCAACCTCCCTGCTCGACGGCCTACGCGACCAGGCCAGAGCGCTCCACTATCGTCCCGAGGACCTCGAATCTGCGTCCGGGAAGCGAAACTCCGCCGCCAAGGTGTCGCAACGCTCGGAGGAGAACGCCCAGGCCGCGGGACTGCGAGCGGCGAGGCTGAGGGAGCGAGCCGACGGGGCTGCTACTCGCTTGGCGGACGCCAAAGCCCAACACGACAAGCTCGGCGACTTGGAGAAACGAGCTCGCCATCTCGCCCGGACCGCAGAACTGCTCGCCCGTTTCCGTGACACTGTCGTAGCGAGCGTCGGCCCGAGGCTCGCAGAGCAGGCGGCCGCCCTCTTCGGCGAGCTCACCGACAACGAGTACGAAGGTGTCCAGGTCGACCCGGACACGTTCCAGCTGCAGATCCTCGACGGTGGCCAGCTCTTTGGACTCGACCGCTTCTCGGGGTCGGAGGTGGACCTCGCAAACCTTGCGCTTCGTGTGGCGATTAGCGAGCACGTCAATTTCCAGTCCGGGGGGGCTGTCGGCCTGCTCGTGCTCGACGAGGTCTTCGGACCGCTCGACGACGACCGCAAGACCAGGATGCTGCTAGCGCTCGAGCGCCTGCGAGGCCGTTTCCGCCAGATCCTGATCGTCACCCACGACACCGAGATCAAAGAGCAGCTCCCGAGCGCCGTGGAGGTCGTCAAACTGCCCGGTCGCCGCGCTACGGCGCGGCTGGTAGACGTCTAGTTGCCGGCCTGCGATACTCACGGGCGACGTGAGATCGCTGCCGGCCACCCATCCAGTCTCCACAGCGGTAGCCACAGCGGTAGCGCCAGCGCCAGCGACGGCAACCGCCGCCGCCAGGTTCGCTTGCTTCGACGGCCTGCGGGCTATGGCCGCGCTCATGGTCATCGGCGTGCACACCACATTCGTGAGCGGCTTCACTATCCGCAGCGGCCTCGGTCGCTACGCGGCGCGGATGGACGCTGGCGTCGAGGTGTTCTTCGTGATCTCCGGCTTCCTGCTCTACCGGCGCTTCGCCGTCGCGCACCTCAAAGGCGTATCGTCGCCTGGGACCGTCGAGTTCTGGAAGCGCCGGCTTCGAAGGATCATCCCCGCTTACTGGCTCGCGTTCTTGTTCATCTCCTACGTGATGGGGGCCGATACAGTCCGCCACAGTTGGGAAGCGCCGCTCGTGTACCTCGGGTTCGCCCAGATCTACTTTCCCCACTACATCCTCACCGGGATAACTCAAGCCTGGTCGCTGTGCACAGAGATGACCTTCTACCTGTTCGTGCCGCTCTATGCTGCGGCGCTCGGGCGCACGCCGAGGGGTCAGGCGACGCAGGTCCGCCTCGAAGCGTTCGGAGTTGCGACACTCGTACTGTCGGGCTTCGCGTACCGTGTCGCAATCCATTCGATTCACGCGCCGATCGCTGCGACGATGCCGAACTGGCTGCCCGGCTACGTCG
>JAKBBS010000161.1 GCA_021808425.1 Actinomycetes bacterium | reverse complement strand
TGCAATAGCGGGCATCACATGGACGTTCGATCCGCTGTCGCGTCGCAATGGTTGGTTCAACTTGGTCAAGCTCGGCGCGCAGGCTGTGAGCTACCACCCGAATTTCTACGGTGCCATGCCCGACGCCCAGAACGGAAGCGACGACACAGACCGCTGCATGGCACACTGGTCGACTGGGGAACCTTTTTTCCAAGATGCAGTTCGCAACGCCGCAGGTTACGAATCCCAGCTGGCGCTGAAGGTAGGGGTAGGCGATCAGCCGGTGAGAGTACCGACTGATTTGGACACTCCGGTCATCGCCTGTCAAGTACCCCGGGATATCGTTTCGATCCGAAAGACGGATCCGGGGCTCGCCCGAAGTTGGCGACTGGAACTTCGTGCTGTCATGGGGCCTGCCATGGCCGACGGCTATGTCGCAACGTCGATCAGCAGCGACGGCATCTATCGCCTACTCCACCGTTCCCTGCTCGCTCAATCGGCTCTGGCGGTGCAGCAATGAGGGTGCGGCGAGTCGTTCTGCATCGCTTGGCGATGCCGCTTGTCAGTCCATTCCGGACCTCGTTTGGCACAGAGACCGCACGCGACGTGCTTCTGGTCGAAGTCGAAGGAACGGACTCTATCGGGTGGGGCGAGTGCGTTGCTATGAGTGAGCCGCTTTATTCGTCAGAGTACGTCGAGGGTGCGCACGCTGTGATCCGCTCCCATCTCTTGCCGAGGCTCTTCGCTGCGGGCCCGGAGGTAAAAGCAGAAGACGTCGCCAGTGTACTAGCAGAGGTCAAAGGTCACCAAATGGCAAAGGCCGCCATTGAGGCCGCTACTCTCGACGGGGATCTGCGCGCAGCCGGTCTGAGCCTTTCTTCGTTTCTCGGTGGTGTCCGTGAGCGGGTGGCAGCCGGAGTGTCAGTAGGAATTGCGACTTCGATTCCGGCGTTGGTCGACACGGTGGGCGGGTACCTTGATGACGGTTACGTTCGGATCAAACTGAAGATCGAGCCGGGTTGGGACGTGGAACCGGTGGCCGCCGTGCGCAAACATTTCGGGCCTGACCTCTTGTTACAAGTCGACGCGAACGCCGCATACACTCTCGCCGACGCAGCGGACCTTGCCCGGCTCGACCGCTTCGGGTTGCTGTTGATCGAACAGCCGCTCGCCGAACACGATCTGTCGGGTCATGCCTCTCTCGTTCGGCGGCTAGAGACGCCTATCTGCCTCGACGAGTCGATAACAGGGGCGGCTGTCGCGGTTGACGCTCTCGATCGGGGGGCGTGCTCGATCGTCAACATCAAGGCTGGGCGCGTCGGAGGCTACCTCGAAGCCAAGGTCATCCACGACTTGTGCTTCGAGCGGGCAGTGCCCGTTTGGTGCGGCGGAATGCTCGAGACAGGCATCGGCCGCGCTGCGAACGTGGCGCTTGCGTCGCTGCCAGGTTTCAGCCTGCCGGGCGACACGTCGGCGTCGAGCCGCTATTTCCAGCGTGATGTGACCGAGCCCTTCGAGCTCCAATCCGGTCACCTCGCTGTACCGACAGGTCCGGGCATCGGCGTCGTCCCGATCCCCGAAGTCTTGGAGGAGCTGACTACGTCCCGTGAAGAAATACCTTCGCACTGATCTCGTTGACACGGAACGCTATCTCGGTCCAGGGTGACAGACAAGCTCTGGGTGACCTAACGTTAATCCCATGGACATTCAAGGAACTTCGTCGATAGTCACGGGAGGCGCCTCCGGGTTGGGAGAGTCGACCGTGCGAAAACTCGCAGCACGCGGAGCCCGTGTCGTGGTGCTCGACATGCAGGAGGAAAAAGGTGAGGCTCTCGCAAAGGAGGTCGGCGGAATATTCGTGCGCGCCGACGTGACCAAGACTGAAGAAGTCATCGCCGCGGTCGAAGCAGCGAAGGATCTCGGTCCGCTCCGGTCCCTCGTCAACTGCGCCGGGATCGGCGCTGCTAGCCGGACGATAGGCAAGGACGGCACGTACGAATCAGCCTTCAACCTCGAGTACTTCTCGAAGGTTATCCAGATCAACTTGATCGGCACCTTCAACTGCATTCGCATCGCAGCCACGGCAATGAGCCTTACTGAACCTCTAGAAGACAACGAACGGGGAGCGATCGTCAACACGGCGTCACTCGCCGCCTTTGACGGCCAGATCGGCCAGGCCGCCTACTCGGCGTCGAAAGGCGGCGTCGTCGGAATGACGCTTCCGATCGCAAGGGACCTGGGCGTCGTCGGAATCCGGGTCAACACGATCGCCCCAGGTCTCATAGACACACCCATCTACGGCAGCGGCGAGACGTCAGAGGCGTTCAAAGACAAACTCAAGAAGGACGTCATCTTCCCGGACCGCCTTGGTAAAGCAGACGAGTTCGCGTCCCTGGCACTGGAGCTGGTAACGAATAGCTACATGAACGGCGAGACGATCCGCATCGACGGCGCCGCCCGTCTCGGACCCAAGTAGTCGGAATGGCAACTGTCGAATACACGACTGACGGCCACATCGCCGTCATCACGATCAATCGTCCGGAAGCGCGAAATGCTGTAAACGGAGACGTCGCTGTAGGTATCGAGGAGGCGATCGACCGCCTCGAAGCCGACGACGCCCTGTGGCTCGGGGTGCTTACAGGTGTTCCTCCGGTATTCTCCGCCGGAGCCGACCTGAAGGAGATCAACGCCGGCCGGGCAGCGAATCTCGGCACCGAGCGCGGCGGCTTCGCCGGTATCACCAAGCGCGACCGGACGAAGCCGATCATCGCGGCGGTCGACGGTCCGGCGCTGGCTGGTGGGACCGAGATCTGCCTGTCGTGCGATCTGATCGTCGCGTCGACCACCGCCCGCTTTGGTATACCGGAGGTCAAAAGGTGCCTTATCGCCGCAGGGGGAGGGCTCTTCCGCTTGCCCCGCAAGGTGCCGTTCAACATTGCTATGGAACTTGCACTAACCGGCGATCCGATCGATGCAGAGCGCGCTTACCACTTCGGTCTCGTCAACCGCATCTGCGAGCCCGGTATGGCGCTCTCAACAGCGATGGAGTTGGGGCGTCAGATCGAAGCGAATGCGCCTGTGGCGGTGCGCGCCAGCCGTCGGGTGATTTACGCAGCCATGACCGAGGACGAGGACACCGGTTGGCGTCTGTCAGGTCAGGGCATGGCGGAGGCGATGGGTAGCGACGACATGAAGGAGGGCTTGACGGCCTTTATCGAAAAGCGCCCGCCGAGCTGGACGGGTAGGTAGACCACCCCACCGGACGTGCGCTCCGGGGTCTGACACAAGGGCTGGGCCGGTGTTCTCAGGTTTCTTTCAGCTTGGGGTCACCGGCCCTTCAGGTGCAGGGGCGATGTTGTCTTTCGTGGTAGTAGACGGGCGAGCGTCGGTGGCGTCAGTTGGCGCGGCGCCAGCTCCCCGCGGCGGCCATTTGGCTGCGATCGATGTCGTCCGCTTCCTCACGATAGGTGGGGTAATCCTGGTCCACTCGACGTCATTTGCCAACTCCGATACGTCCTTGGTGGCGAATGGCGTCCTGCAGGTTGCTCATGTGACGCGGTCGGTGTTTTTGATGCTCTGCGGATTCGTGCTCACATACAGCTACCAGCATCGGCCGCTCGGCAGGACCGCTTTTTGGAAGCGACGGTATCCTCTTATTCTCGTACCGTACGTCGCCTGGAGCGCCATCTACTTTGTGGCTGACGGTGAGGTCCATCCCACCTGGGTGTCTCTGGGTCGATTCATCGTCGACTTGGGCGACGCCGGAGCCCACTTCCACCTGTACTTCCTGCTGCTCACCATGCAGCTATACCTGATCTTTCCGGCGCTGATGTGGGCATTCCGGCGCTGGCCGAAGGCCCTGATCCCGACGCTCGTGGCGAGTGGTGTGGTCCAACTCCTCTTCACAGGCGCCGTCGAGTACGGCTGGCGGCCTCCGGTGCTCGCTTCATGGTTGGACAATCCGAGTTCGGTGCTGTTTAGCTACAGCTTTTACGTGATCGGAGGTATTGCAGCCGCGGTCCATTTCGAAGAGGTGTCGACGTGGGTCCGTTCGCATTACCGGGCCGCTGGCGCCTTGATGGCTGCAGCAGTCACCGTCGGCCTTGGGACGTATGCCTTCAACGTCTCGGTGCTCGGATATTCCCCCATCAAGGCAAGCGCCGTGTTTCAGCCGGCCAACGTTGTCGAGGTAGTTGCAGCCACCTTGTCACAGTTCGCGCTTGGGATGTGGCTAACCGAGAAGGCGTCACAGCGACGTCTTGCGCGACTCGAGCGATCATCGGATGTGTCGTTTGGCGTGTACTTGGCCCACCCGCTGCTGCTCACGGCCGTGCTCGAACTGGCAGCATCGGCTGGCCTGACGCGGGTGCTTGCGGGCGCTCCTGGTACCTTGGTTGAAGTTCTGATTGCTCTTGGGTTGGTCCCCTTCCTCTACGGCGTAACTTTTGCCGGTATAGCCATGGCTCGCTCGAGTGTCATCAGCCTCGCCTTGACAGGAAGACGGCGGACGGTGAGCCCCGCACCTGCGACATTGACTAGCCCTGTGATTGCTAAAGCACAAGCGGTAGGGGCGTGACCGACCGGCCGTCTACTCAGGCGTTAGCTACGCCCGAGCCAAGTCGTCACACCCGTTGGCGGAGGACAGCCCACCGAAAGGCCTCACGGTCGCTTTCGTGTCTTGCCATGGGAGTTGTTGTCGCCCTGATAGCTGTCGTGGTGCTCATAGGGGCCCCCGACCTGACTGTTGTGGCTGGCACTGTCCGCTCTGTGGGAATCGATAAGGCTCCGGCAGTCACTGTCGCCCCGAAAGCCACCCGTCGAGGGAGTGCCCCCCGCGTCACCACAGGATCAACGCAGTGGACTACGCGGACCTACTCCATGACAGTCGGCGGAATCAATCGGTCATACCTGGTTGAGCGGCCGGCTGTCACTCCGCCGAGCAGACTACCCGTTGTCGTGGAACTTGGGGGGTGCTGCACCACCGTCTCGGTCGAAGTCGCACGAGCAGACTTTCGCCAGGTGACGAGCTCCGCCATAGTCGTATACCCCGAGTACATCGACGGCAACTGGAACGCAGGCGCTTGCTGTGGGACACCGGCGACGAACCATGTCAACGACGTCGCTTTCGTCAACGCCGTGATCGGCGCCGTCCAATCCAGCCAGGCCGATGCGTCGACGGGGCCCGTGTACCTAGCGGGATACTCTAACGGTGGAAAACTCGCCGCAATGATGGCATGCCAGGAACCAGCGACGTTCGCTGGTGTAGCCGTCTATGGCGCGACGCGAACATCTGACTGCTCGAACCCGGGTGCAGAGTCCTTGCTGGAAATGGTCGGAAGCGCCGACCCGGGCACTGCCATTTCAGGCACGCCTGTAGTGCAAAATAACTATACAGAGCCGACTGTCGACCAAATGGTATCCGAGTACCGTGCCGCCGACGGTTGCGGTCCTACAGCGTCGAGCAGTTCTACGGCAGGCGTCGCCACGGAGACCCTCTGGACGCAATGCGCAGGTGGCCACAGTGTGGGAGTCGTGGTGTATCAGGGAGACAATCACACCTGGCCCGAGGCCTCGGGGGCGACACCTTCGGCGCAACAGATTATGTGGAACTTTTTTGCTTCGCTCGGAGCGTGACCTGTCGCATATCCGATCGTCAACGCCCGGCCGTTGGATCACTTGCAGCGATTGTCGGCATCTCGCCGGTTGGGTAGGGGGCCTCGGTGGGGCGAATCGCTACTTTTCTCGGGCCGATTAGTTGGCCTGCGATCCCCGACGCCGCCGCCATCGATGCGCAGTAAAGCCAGAGATGACGAAACTCGGCGAGTGAGGCGCCGGCCCTAGGGTTTGATCGGAGTATCACAGCGAGGATGGCAATACCGAAGGCGCCCCCGACCTGCCGGGCGGTTTGATTGACAGCGCTCCCAACTGCGAAGCGTTCTATCGGCAGGCCCGAGACGGCGGCCGCGCCCATCACCGGGAACGTGAGGCCGATCCCAATCCCGAGGGTCAGGGAAATCGGCAGCCACCGAGTCAAGTACATTGGTTGAGATCCAACGAGAGTGGCGAGCAACGTCAAGCCTCCCGCGAAGAAGGCCGCGCCCGCCGCGATGACCGCCCGGAAGCCCACTCTCGATGCCAGTCGCCCGGCCGGTCCAGATATGGCTGCGACAACTAACGGCGTCGGGGTGACTGCCAAGCCGGCCGTGACGATCGAGTAGTGCCAGACCGAGGTGAGGAACAATATGTTTCCCAGCAGCATTGCGAAGAAACCCATAGCGTAAAGCAGGGTTGCGGTATTGGCAGCGCTGAAGGCTCGATCGCCGAACAGCGCTAGATCCAATACAGGACCTTCCACCCTGCGGCATCGCAAGACGAATAGAACGCCCAGCAACCCGGCTCCGGCGAAGGACAAGAGAATCGACGCCGAGGACCACCCCCAAGTCGACCCTTGCGATATGCCTAGCACCACCAGGGTGAGGGCGGCGGTGACAAGTGCGGCTCCCAGAAAGTCAGTCTTCAGTTTCTCGGTGGCAGTTGTGGACTCTTGGAGGGTCCGCCTTCCTGCGATCAAAGCGACGGCGGCGATAGGCAAGTTGGCATAGAACACGAGTCGCCAGCTGTCGAGGCTGACCAGCGAACCACCGAGCGTCGGACCGGCAGCAACCGCCAACGCGCCTACTCCGCTCCACAATGCGACTATCTGGGAACGTCGCTCGGGCGGGTACGCCCCGAGGAGCAGCCCTAGCGAAGCTGGGAGTAAGGCAGCTGCGCCCGCTCCTTCTATAACTCTGCCGGCTACGAGCAACGCCACGTCGGGCGCGATGCCGCATATTGCCGATCCGACAGAGAATACGGTGAGACCGGCTAGGAAGACCCGCTTGCGCCCGACACTGTCCGCGATGCGGCCAGCCAGCACTAATAGCGCTCCGAAGACGATCGCGTATGCGGTTATCACCCAGGTGAGCGTCGAAGTCTGCTCTGACGGAAAGGAGCTTTCGATCGAAGGAAACGCTATATTGACTATTGAAAGATCAAGTGATGCCATGAACACACCAGCAGCGGTGACGGCGAACACGGACCTCGTCGACTTCGCCGCACTCCCAGGTTCGGCTCTTACGGGGATCCCGGTGTGCGTCACCTGTGAACCCTATCTTGGGCGAGTTAGAACGGGCGCCTCGATGTGGCACTTACCCGGGTTCCGGGCAACCTATAATCAGGACGTCGAACCCTGAAGGTGAGACAAAACATCCGATCCGGGGACGTAGCTCAGTCGGCTAGAGCACCTGCTTTGCAAGCAGGGGGTCGTGGGTTCGAGTCCCATCGTCTCCACTTTTCCCAGTAGCCACAAGGGTTGTTCGCTTTTGCGAGGGTCC
>JAKBBS010000160.1 GCA_021808425.1 Actinomycetes bacterium | reverse complement strand
GTGTCGCTCGAAGCGAGGACGCCAGGATGGTGACCGGGCACGGCACCTACGTCGATGATGTGGTGGTTCCGGGCGTGCTGCACGCAGCCTTCGTGCGCTCGGGCGTAGCCAGCGGGACCATCACCAACCTTGATGTGCAAGGCGCGTTGGCTACACCCGGGGTCCGTGCCGTCTACAGCGGAGCTGATCTCAACAAGCTGGTCGTCGAGCCGTGGCTGGACTACGAGGGTCCGCTCGGCGCAGGCCCCGCGAGACCCTTCCGGGTTCTCGCCGAGGGCGACGTCCGCTTCGCCGGGGAGGCGATCGCGATGGTGATCGCCGATTCACGCTACGCCGCCGAGGACGGCGCAGAGGCGGTGATCGTCGAAGTCGAAGCTCGCCGGGCCGTCGTCAAGATGGCTGACGCTCTGCTCGACGGTGCGCCTGTGGTGCATTCTGAGCGGACCGGGAACCTGGCCGGCGAGATCGCACCTCCGCCCGACGCCGAGCTAGATGCCATATTCTCTGCGGCTGCGCACGTGGTGACCGAGACGTTCAGCCAGCACCGCTATGCGTGCGTGCCGATGGAGACTAGGGGGATCGTCGCCTCCTGGGACCCCTACAAGGCGCACCTGTCGGTTCACGCGTCGACTCAGGGGCCGCACGGGGTGCGCACCCAGATCGCGCGGGTCATGGGGATAGGCGACCACCAGGTCAGAGTGGTCATGCCCGACGTCGGCGGCGGGTTCGGGCAGAAGATGTTCCTCGTACCCGAGGAGATAGCCGTGCCGCTGGCGGCGAGACTGCTCGGACGCCCGGTCAAATGGATCGAGGACCGCCGGGAGAACCTGATGTCGGGCCAGCACGCCCGCGAGGACGAGGTGACCGTCAGCTTCGCGCTCGACGGCGACGGCGTCATACTCGGCGCAAAGGCAGATTTCCTGGAGAACGTAGGGTCGTTCCCGGCGGGCGGATCGAGCTCTATACGCTTCTCGTCCATGGTCTTCCCCGGCCCGTACCGGATCCCGCGCTACCGGGCGACGGCCCGGGCCGTGTTCACCAACACCAACGGCCGCTGCTCGTACCGGGGGCCTTGGATGGTCGAAACGGTAGCGCGTGAGCAGATGATGGACCGCGTGGCGGCAAAGCTGGGTCTCGACCCGCTCGAAGTGCGCCGCCGTAACGTGATCGTCGGAGGCGACCTTCCGTACAAGACGGCTGCCGGCCTTACCTATGATCAGATCTCGGCTGCAGAGACTCTGGAGCAGGCCGCTTCGATCGCCGGCTACGACGCCTTTCGCTCCGAGCAGGCCGCGAAACGTGCCGCGGGCCGGCTCGTCGGCGTCGGGATCAGCCTCTTTACCGAGCCCTCCGGGATCGCCGCCGGGACGTTGTCCACGGAAGCAGCGACGGTAAGGATCGGCTTCAACGGCCACGTCGAGGTCGTCACGTCCTCAGCCAGTCACGGCCAGAGCCTCGAGACCACCATCGCGCAAGTTGTCGCCGACGAGCTCGGAGTCGACATGGCCGACATAACAGTCTCCCAGGGGGACACCCAGTCGACCCCTTACGGGCCGGGCACCGGTGGGAGCCGGAGCGCAGTCCTCTCGAGCGGGGCGGCACGCGAGGCCTCCCAGGCGATGCGGGCGAAGTTGCTGCGAATAGCGGCGCACCGCCTCGAAGCGGCGGAGGAGGACCTGCGGATCGTCGACAGTACCGTGTCGGTAGCGGGGACGCCGAGCGCCCACGTGGGTTTCGCCGAGCTGGCACGTTTGGCCTACAGCGCGCCGGACGCACTGCCTGAAGGCGAGGAGCCCGGACTGCAGACCCACGTCCGTTACCGTCCGTCGTCTCCTTTTACCTGGTCCAACGCATGCCACATATGCACCTGCGAGATCGACCCGAAGACCGGCAAGGTCACCGTCGATCGCTACATAGTAAGCGAGGACTGCGGCGTAATGATCAACCCTAACGTCGTGGAAGGCCAGATAGCGGGCGGCGTCGTCCAAGGGATTGGAGGAGTGCTCTACGAGCAGATGCCCTACGACGAGGACGGCAACCCGCTGGCCACGACGTTCGTCGACTACCTGCTGCCCACCACCACCGAAGTACCGCTAATCGAGTACGGCCATATCGAAACACCGGCGCCCACCAACAAAGGCGGCCACAAAGGACTGGGCGAGGGTGGCGCCATCGGGTCGCCGCCCGCTGTCATCAACGCTGTCAACGACGCAATCGCGCCTCTCGGCGTTTGCATCAACGCCCAGCCGCTCACCCCCGAGGCAGTGGCCCGGGCGATCTCGTCTGCGGCTTCCACCCCAACTCACCGCCTCTCACCGGCAGAGGAGACCCCATGACAGACATCAGTGAGTGCCCCGTCGAGCAAGTGGACCTGTCGCGCCTTGCCGGGCCTCCGGGGACTCTATTCGAGGCCTTGGACGATCTCCGAGCTCGCCACCGATGGTTCCGCAACGAGATAGCCCAGGGCTACTGGGTGCTCACTCGCTTCGACGATATACGTGAGGCGTTCCAAACGCCGGCGGTCTTCTCGAACCGCTCGATCGTACCGGTGGACCCGAACCCCGAGTACCGTTTCATGCCGTCGCTTACAGACCCACCGATTCACATGAAATACCGGGCACCGCTTGCGCGCTGGTTCTCCCCGCAGTCCATCGAGAAGTACAAGCAGTCGATGACCGAAAGCTGCGAGGCGATAATCGACGGCTTGATCGACGACGGCGGAGCGGAGTTCTGCTCGGCGTTCGCCGACCAGCTGCCGGCACGGACTCTCACCCACATACTGCACCTTCCCCTGGCGGACGCCCCTTTCTTCATCTCCTGCGCCAATCGCATCAGAGGGCATGTAAATGCCGACGACGCGGTCGCAGCAATGCGCGACATCAAGGCCTACTTCGTGGATGTCCTGGCGGGGAGGCGTGCCGGCGGATTGGACCCCGACACCGACTTTCTCACCTACATGCTCGGTGCGCAGGTGGACGGCCGCCCGTTCAGCGACGACGAACTGCTCGACACGCTGATGACGTTGGCGTTCGGGTCGCTTGACACCACCAAGACGGCGATGACCTGGTCCACGTGGCATCTCGCTACGCACCCGGCCGACCGTGAGTGGGTGGTTTCCGAGCCGTCGATCATTCCGAGCGCCATTGAGGAGTTCCTGCGCGCCTATCCGGTCGTGAGCATGGCCCGGAAATTGAACCACGACATCGATTTCCACGGATGTCCGATGAAAAAAGACGACATGGTGTTGCTCACGATCCAAGCGGCCACCAGGGATCCCGAAGTGTTCGACGATCCTGCGACGATCCACCTCGACCGCAGTCCCAACCGCCACATAGCGTTTGGGGCGAGCGAGCACCGCTGTCTTGGCTCTCACCTTGCGCGAGCCGAGCTGAAGATCGCCATGGAGCAGTGGCATCAGAGGATACCGGTGTACCGCTTGGCCGACGGGGTCGAGATCGAGGCGCACGGAAGCCACATAGCCGAGCTGCCGCTCACGTGGGGCGGCAGATGAACCACGTCGGGGAGGTCCGATGACGAGGAACGACAACCGCTCGTTGGTGCTTGTAAGCCGGCCCGCCGGGTTGGTGGGCGACGAGAATTTCGAGATGCGGGTGACCCCGGCGCCCGAGCCGAGCGACGGCGAGGTGCTCATCGCGGTTACCTGGCTATCGTTCGACCCGACTCAGCGAGGTTGGCTATTGCCCGGAGGCACCTACAAGGCGCCACTGGACCTCGGCGAGGTGATGCAGGCCTACGCCGTCGGCCAGGTCGTCGAATCCAAAAACGCGCGCTACCGGCCGGGGATGCACGTGCAAGGGATGCTCAGCTGGCAGGACTGGCACGTCAGCGACGGCCAGGACCTCACCATCGTGCCTGACGGCGTCGAGCCTCGCGCGATGCTGGGCGTCTACGGCACTACCGGCCTCACCGCATACTTCGGGCTGACAGATGTCGGCCAGCCCGTCGCCGGCGAGACGGTCGTGGTCTCCGGTGCGGCAGGAGCGACCGGCTCTGTAGTGGGCCAGATCGCCCGGATCCTGGGGTGTCGCACCATCGGCGTAGCGGGCGGGGCGGAGAAGTGTGCGTGGCTTGTGGACCGCGCCGGGTTCGACGCCGCAATCGACTACAAGTCCGAGCGTGTCGGATCCCGCCTGGACGAGCTTGCCCCGGGTGGCGTCGACGTCTTCTTCGACAACGTCGGCGGCGAGACGCTCAACTCAGTCCTCAAACGCATACGCAGGCACGCCAGGATTGTCCTGTGCGGAAGCATCTCCTCCGGTTACGTGCCGGGGAGCCTCCCGTCGGGACCGTCCAACTACTTCAACTTGTGCCTGCGAAGCTCCCGGATGCAGGGGTTCCTGCTCGGCGACTACCGGGACCGCTTCGAGGAAGGCCGCAAAGCGATGCGCGAGTGGGTCGAGGCAGGGCAGATCGTCTACGAAGAGGACGTCCGCGAAGGATTGGAGAACGCCCCGCTGACACTGCGGCGGCTCTTCGAAGGGGCAAACCTCGGAAAGCAGCTTTTGAAGGTAGCGGACCCGCCTTTGGGTTCGTGAGGCCGAGGGTTCTCGTGGCTGCGGGAGCGCAGCCGCCGTGCGGCTTGTGGCGAGGACCCCTTGGGTTGCTGGTTCTCCAACCGCTGCGCAGGTGGGTGCGGACGCTGGTTCACCGTCGCCTGGGATGCCCTCCGGGTGCGCTGGACCGACTTCAGACCGCCCGTCGACTACCACGACGCGCAGGATGCCCTATGTGAGGCATGGAATCGCGCCGAGGCGGAGCGGGTCGAAGTTGCTTGTGGCGGTTGGCGCGGGAGGACCGGCACGGCGCTCGCGTGCATCGCCGTGCGGGGCGCCGATCGCCTCCGGGAACTCTGTCCTCGAGGTGGGCGTAGCCCGTGGCGAGCCCTCTACCGCCAGGTTGGCGACGAGTTCGTGGTAGCGGCGGTCGGCCCTGAAGCCGAGGTCGACCAGCGGGGGTTCGCTGCTGCATGCCGCCGGGCAGAGGCTCGGTTGGCCGAGATGGAGGCTGACACGAGATGACGTCGGAGTTGAAGACCGGCGAGGAGCTGCGGGCGGAGGACGCGTGCGATCCACCGCTCTGGCCCGCGAGCTAGGCGTGAAGGAGCCCGCGGTCGCCCGTTTGGAGAGCGGCGATCACGAGCCCTCCTTGGCCACCCTGGCGCGCCTCTCGCGACGGCTAGGCATTAACCTCCACGTGGACGTTGCCCCCGGCTCTGTGGTGCTCCGCTCCGCCTAACGAGTGCGCCAGTCGGCTGTCCGCTGAGCGATCGACAAGTGGGACGGGTTGTCGACGTCATGTCAGCCGGCGAGGCGCGAAGATGCGAGCCGGTTGAGAGCGACGCCTATCGTCGCTGCAGCTCGTCGGGCTCCAGATCCCAGGCCGTGTGGAACTCCCAGTCAGGATCGGTATCCCAGTTTACGCCGACCCACGGCTCCCGATCCGGAAGGCCCGAGAAGCGCATCTCCGTCCAGCGTGGGTAGCCGATCCTCAACTCGGACTACTCCACAACCTGTACAGGTCGGGTAGTATAGGGCCCATGTCTGAGATCGGTGTAACCGAGGCCCGCGACCAGCTTGGCCAGCTCGTGAACCGGGCGGAGTACAACGAGGAACGGATCGTCCTGACTCGCAACGGGCGAGCTGTGGCGGCGATCGTGCCGGTGGACGTGCTCCGGGACCTCGAGGCAGCCGAGGATGCGGCCGACCTGGAAGCGGCCCGCCGTGCGGCAGCCGAGCCTGGTCCGAACGTGCCCCACGCGGAGGTGTGGGGCGACCTCCTCGCCGATGAGGTACAACACCGAAGCGCGTGAGCTACGCGATCGAGTGGAAGGCCTCAGCTCGAAAGGAACTGCGCGGTATCGACGTTTCGGCACGTCGGCGCATCCTGTCCACGGTCGACCGGTTAGGCCAAGACCCGCGACCGACCGGATCAGTCACCCTCACAGGTTCTCCTGGGTGGCGCCGTATCCGCGTCGGCGGCTACCGCGTCGTGTACGAGGTTCGCGACGAGTCTCTCGTCGTGCTCGTCCTCCGTGTCGGTCCCAGAGGCCGCGTCTACCAGCACTTCACCGGGTAGCGCGGGCATCGTCCGGATGCGGATCCCCAAGGCGGACAGTCAAGTACAACTAGCCGTTTCCAGGTTGTACGCTGTGCGATGTGGACGTCGCAGTGAGTGTGTTGCGGGCCGAGCTAGCGGACTGGATCGAGCGGGTCCGGACCGGCGAGGAGGTCGTGGTCACCGATCGGGGGACCCCGGTGGCCCGCCTGATCGCAGTGGATGCGGCGCCGCTTCTTGAGCAGCTGACCCGCCAAGGGGTGTTGGGACGGCCGCAGCGTGCGGCCCGACCTACCGCAAGCGGTGCCTCCCGGGCGCGTGCACAGCGGCCGGTGTCCGAGTTGGTCTCGGACCAGCGCCGCTGACGTCTGGTCGTGACGATCGTCTACTTCGACAGCAGCGCCTTCGTGAAGCTGCTCGTCGAGGAGGATGGGTCCGATATCGCCGCGGCGTTGTGGGACGGGTGTGACGCAGCGGTCTCGAGCCGATTGTCCTACTGCGAGGTGCGCGCTGCTCTGGCAGCGGCTGGACGCGATAACCGACTGGAAATCGATGCTCAGCAGCAGGCCGAGGTGGCGTGGGAGGAGTACTGGGCGGCCGTTCGGCCAGTGGAGCTCACCGAGACGGTCGCGATCCACGCCGGTCAGCTGGCCGGCCAGCACGTGCTGCGTGGTGCCGATGCGGTCCACCTGGCCAGCGCGCTCGCCCTGAACGCCGACGAGCTCCTGTTTGCCGCTTGGGACCAGCGGCTGCGGTCGGGGGTCGAGAGGGCCGGCATCGCACGGGCTCCGGCAGACGAGCAGGTTCAACCCGATGGGATCCAGTCCGAGGAACGAACCGCCGAGCCCGTCCCGCTGACCCAACCCGTAGCGGGACTTCAAGAACATCATCCGTAAGTAGGTCTCGATCGGCGTCGACGGACGGCCCATCTGAGCCGAGAACAACTTCCGGTAGGGTCGAAGAACACCGGGTCATCGAGGAGAGCGTCGACCCGAGCCAACTCGGCGGGCACGTCCTCGAAGCCGGGAGGCAGGACCGCCTCCCACAGCGTCCGGGTAGGGTTCGTGGTGCTCGCACTCGGCCCCCAACGCAATGACCCTCGCCACCTAAAAGCCGAGGTCACAACCATTTTTCACATCGACTTTTTCGGGGCGAAGTAGACAGTCGGGAGGCTGTCGGAGAAGGACCTGGCGAAGCGAAATCTAGGGCTCGTGCTCACAGCGACACTCCAAGGTCCTCCACGGTCCTCGCGTCAGACTAAACGCGCGCTCACGGCTGCAAGGAAAACG
>JAKBBS010000159.1 GCA_021808425.1 Actinomycetes bacterium | reverse complement strand
GCCACCCCGTCGATCTTCGCGGGTCTTCAGCTCGCCTTGACCTACGCGTTCCTCGGGGCGGTCGTCGGGGAGATGCTCACCGGGAGCGACGGCCTCGGCGGTTACCTGGCGCTCAAGATGGGAAGTTTCGACACGACCGGGTTCTTCGGAGGTCTGATCCTGCTGGTAATAGTCGCGCTAGCGGTTTCGGCGCTGGTGAGGGCGCTCGAGAACCGGCTGTTGCGCTGGAGGGCGATCGAGCTTGCAGGAACGCAGGGAGGGAACCAGTGACCGCGCCCCTAGATGCGAGTTGGCCTTCTGTCCCACCCTGGAGGGGGGTGATAGGTCGGACGGTCTCGGAGTCCACCCCGGACTGGCCGGCACGCCCGCAGCCTGGACCCGACGCGCCGAACGTCGTGGTGGTCGTCCTTGACGATACCGGCTTCTCTCATCTCGGGTGTTATGGGTCGAGCATCGAGACGCCGAACATCGACGCGCTGGCAGCGGGCGGGCTTCGCTACAACAGCTTCCACACGACCGCTCTCTGTTCGCCGACCAGGGCGGCGCTTCTGACGGGGCGAAACCATCACGCTGTCGGGATGCGGGGCCTTTCGAACTGGACGAGCGGTTTTCCCAACTGCACCGGGCGCATACCGCCTGACGCTGCGACCCTCGCCGAGCTGCTCAGCGCGGCGGGCTACTCGACGTTCGCAGTCGGCAAGTGGCATCTCACGCCCATGGAGGAAACCTCAGCTGCGGGGCCCTTCGACGACTGGCCGCTTCGGCGCGGCTTCGACCGCTTCTACGGTTTCATGCAGGGCGAGACGAGCCAGTTCTATCCAGAGTTGTACTGCGACAACCATCCTATCCCGACGCCCTACGGCCCCGATGAGGGCTACCACGTGTCAGAGGACCTCGTCGACAACGCGTTGGCGATGCTCAGAGATCAACGCTCGAACGCACCGACACGCCCCTTTTTCCTCTACTTCTGCTTCGGAGCCACCCACTCCCCCCATCAGGCCCCCCCGCACTACCTGGAGAAGTACCGTGGTCGCTTCGACGAGGGCTGGGACAAGGTACGAGACGCATGGTTCGCCCGCCAACTGGAGCTCGGCATCGTCCCCGCCGGGACCGACCTCCCGCCCCGCAACCAGGGGGTGCGCCCTTGGGACGAGCTGTCGGGGGACGAGAAGCGGCTCGCTCTCAGGCTGCAGGAGGCATTCGCCGGGTTCCTGGACCACACTGACGACCAAGTCGGCCGGCTGGTCGGCGGGCTCGAGTCGCTCGGCGCCGTCGAGAACACCCTGTTCGTGCTGATTTCCGACAACGGGGCAAGCCAGGAGGGCGGCCCGAACGGGATGGTGGACTCTATCCACTTCTTCAACGGTGCTATCGAAACTCTCGACGAGAGCCTCGAGCGCATCGGCGAGATAGGCGGCCCCCGGGCGAACAACAACTATCCGTGGGGCTGGGCGCAGGCCGGCAACACCCCCCTCAAGCGCTACAAGCAGAACACCCACGGTGGGGGCGTCCGTGACCCGCTCATAGTGCACTGGCCTGCCGGTATCTCCGAGCGCGGGTCGGTGAGGACACAGTTCTGCCACGTGAGCGACATCGCCCCGACAGTCCTCGAGGTGGCCGGTGTGCCTGCGCCTAGCGTATTCCGGGGCGTTCCACAGCAGCCGATCAGCGGGACGAGCCTCGCCTACACGTTCGGCGACGGAGCGGGGTCGACGCCGACGGCGAAGACGGTGCAGCACTTCGAAATGCTCGGCCATCGCGGCATCTACCACGACGGATGGAAGGCTGTCGCGTTCCATCAGCGCTCCACGTCCTTCGACGAGGACCGCTGGGAGCTCTACCATCTCGAAGCTGACTTCTCCGAATGCCACGACCTCGCAGCGGAGCGCCCGGAGAAGCTGCGCGAGATGATCGAACGTTGGTGGGTCGAGGCCGGCCGCTACGGGGTCCTGCCGCTCGACGAGAGAAGCGGGGAGCTGTTCGGAATGGCAGGCAAACGGCGACTCGCCGAGATCGGCCGTCGCTTCGTGTTCCTCCCGCCCGTGTCGCACGTCAACTCGGACGCTGCGCCGCCGCTCGGCGCCCGCTCTTTCACCATCGCCGTGGAAGTCGACCGCCCGAACGGCGACGAGGACGGTGTGCTCGTCTCGTACGGGTCGGTGACGAGCGGGATCTGTGTGTATGTGGCCGGAGGGCGTGTTGTCTTCGACTACAACCTGTACGGGGTGCATTACAAAGCGACGTCGTCGGGGCTGCTCCCACAAGGTACTTCGACGGTGGAGGTCGCCTTCGAAAGGACGGGGACTGCGGCGGCCGCGACCGTCGCAGTTGACGGCGTGTCCGGCGCCGTCGTCGAGATCCCGGGCGTCTTGCGCATGCTCTCGACGCTCGGCATGGATATCGGCGCCGACCCGGGTTCGCCTTCGTGCGACGACTACAAGGCGCCGTTCCCGTTCGCTGGGAAGGTGAAGCTCGTCGTATTCGAGATCCCCGAACGCTCCACCGCTGCTGCCGCTTCCGCTGATGGAGAGGCCCTGGCGGCTGGCGCCCGGGCCCAGATGTCGCGCCAGTAACGCGCCGCCACGAATATGGTCCCCTCGGGCGCTGGACTGCATTACCTCTTCGATCGAGGCGGGACGAGCGCCGGTTCGGGGTCCGGTCCTGGTAGTGCCGCTGGTCGTTGCGTTGTGTGCCTTGCGTCGCTTGGGCGTCCGGTCAGCGACCTCGACCCGCTGGCCGCAGCGGCACGTCGAGCGGGTTGGTCCTCGATCTCCGTCGAGCTGCCAGGCGTTGCGCCGAGTCCGCTGCCGGCAGACGGGTCGGACCTTCACGACCTGGCCGGCGGTGTCGCCGTCGCCATCGAATCCGCAGCCGAGGGCTCGCCGATGGTGGTGGTCATCGGTCACGCCTTCGGAAACCGGGTCGCTCGCTGCCTCGCCGCCGACAGGCCCGATCTTGTCGGGGGCCTCGTGCTGTTGGGTTGCGGCGGTCTGATTCCCGGTGACAGCTCCGCTCGGGCAGCGCTTGCGCGATGCTTCGAGGTTCCGGCGAGCGAAGAGAGCCATCTCGACGACGTCAGGGAAGCCTTCTTCGCCCCAGGGAACGACCCTTCTGTGTGGACCGACGGGTGGTACGCGGAGGCTGCGCACGCGCAAGCGGCGGCGGTGGCGGCAACGAGCACGCAGGACTGGTGGCTGCCACCAGCGCCGATCCGGGTCCTGGCGGTGGTGGGTGCCGAGGACCGGATATCGCCCCCGGCGAACGCACGCTCTCTCGTGGAATCTCTCGGTGAGAGGGGTCGCATGGTGATCGTTCCGCGGGCGGGGCACGCCCTCATCCCCGAGCAGGAGACGGAGGTCACTTCTGCCCTGGTCTCCTTTCTGGACAGTTTGTGAAAAAACTCCGGTCACCCAGGTAGCCTTGGGTGATGCTTCTAACCGAAGTCGACCACGTGGCGATAGCCGTGAGGGATCTCGACGCAGCCGTCCAGTGGTATGCGGACACCTTTGCGGCGACCGTTTCGCACCGCGAGACGATCGAGCGTGACGGTGTCGAAGAAGCGCTGCTGTCGGTTGCCGACTCTTACGTCCAGCTTCTGAGCCCGATCAGGTCCGACTCGACGGTCGCAAAGTTCCTCGACGCGAAGGGCGAGGGCATACACCACGTCGGCTACAGGGTCGACGACTGCGCCGCCGCGCTTCGCCAAGCCGTAGCGGCCGGCGCAAAGGCCATCGATAACGAGCCAAGGCCGGGCTCGCGTGGGACGACGGTGGCGTTCCTGCACCCGAAGACCGCCTTCGGGACTTTGATCGAATTGGTGCAAGAGTGAGATCGAGCATTGTCAACCTAAGCGCAGGCGCCGGCCCGCGCTCCAACGACCTGTGCTGGTGCGGGAGCGGGCGCAAGTACAAGCGCTGCCACAAGGGTAACGAGGGCAAGGTGATGCCCGGAAACGTCAGCCCGATGCTCTCCGTCCCGGATTCGATTAAGCCGACCGACTACTACCTCACAGCGAAGCCTCGCCGTTGGGACGAGCCGATGGTCAAGTCGCCCGAGATTATCGAGGCCATGCGCGTCGCCTGCCGGATCGCCGCCGAGGTCCTGGCAGTGACCGGCGCGGCCGTTGTGCCGGGAGTCACGACCGACGAGCTTGACCGGATCGCCCACCAGGCCTACATAGACCGTGGCTCGTTTCCGTCCACGCTCAACTACCACGGCTACCCCAAGTCGATCTGCACGTCGGTGAACGAAGTCATCTGCCACGGAATCCCCGACGACCGCCCGCTCGCTGACGGCGACATAGTCAACATCGACGTGACCGCCTACATCGGCGGCGTCCACGGCGACTGCAACGCAACTTTCTTTGCGGGTGACGTCGACGCCGAGTCGCGGAGGCTGGTGGATGTCACCCGCCAGTGCCGTGACCTCGGGATAGCGGCTGTAAAGCCGGGGAAGCCGATATCGGACATCGGTCGAGCCATCCAGTCACACGCAGAGTCGAACGGCTATGGCGTCGTTCGCGCGTTCGTCGGTCACGGAATCGGGGAGCAGTTCCATCTCCCTCCGAACGTGCCGCACTACTTCAGCCCTTCCGCGAGCACGGTTATGAAGCCCGGGATGACTTTTACGATTGAGCCGATGATCACTGCCGGCTCGTGGCGGGAGCGTATGTGGGACAACGGATGGACCGCCGTCACCACCGACGGGCGTCGCACCGCCCAGTTCGAGCACACCCTCGTCGTGACCGACTCCGGCGCCGAGGTCCTCACCGCCGAAGTGTAGGCAGGTGGTGCCGCCCGGCGGTGTGGGCGGCCGGTCGCGGTTGGTGGGCGTTGATCGTCTGGTGGCGCAACTGGTGGCGGCTGGTAAGGTTAAGGCGTGAAAAAGCTACTGATGTTGCTCGCCGTCGTCGGGTTGGGTCTTTTCGCAGCTCAAAAACTGCGTTCAAGCTGAACGTAACGCCACGAACGAGTGGCGATGACTAACTAACCCTGACATCCAGATCACAGTTTCCTAACAAGTTCTGCCGATAATGCTGTCATGGTCAGCCAAAACTGGAGTGACATTGCACTCCTCTACCGCAGAGCAGGGTTCGGCTTGCGTCCCGACGAGTTGGACGCGCTCGCCTCAGGCACATACGAATCGGCTGTCGACGGTCTGATCGCCGGCCTCGGCAATGCCCCTGACCCGGGCGCTTCGAGCATCCCGACGCCGGACCTGACCCGTCCGCCCCGGCCGGCCAAGGGCGACATCCCGGCGCTGAAGGCCTACCTACACCAAGGATCGCTCGAAATGGCGGCCCTGCAGGCGTGGTGGATCGACAAGATGATCGCGACGTCAACGCCACTTCGCGAGAAGCTCACCCTGTTCTGGCACGGCCATTTCGCTACCGCCTACTCCAAGGTGCAGGACCCGAAGCTGATGTACCTGCAGAACCAGTTGTTCCGCCAAGCCGGCGGTGGAAGCTTCGAGACGCTGATGCAGGCAGTCGCCAAGGACGGGGCGATGATGGTCTGGTTGGACACGATCACCGACAAGAAGGCGCACCCGAACGAGAACTTCGGTCGCGAGATGATGGAGCTTTTTACCCTCGGACTCGGCAACTACACCCAAGACGACGTGGTCTCGGCCGCCAGAGGTTTCACCGGCTGGTACTACAACCGCAAGACTTTCGAGTACATCTTCGAGCGCAGCCAGCATGACTACGGATCCAAGACCTACCTCGCCCAGACCGGCGACTGGAACGGCACCGACATCGTTCACATCGCGGTCACCAGCCCGGCGTCCGCACGGTTCGTGCTCGCCAAACTGTGGAGCCACTTCGCCTACCCGGTCCTCCCGACAGATCCGGTCGTCGGTGACCTCCTCGACGCATACGGAACCGGAATGAACATCTCGGCGACGTTGAAGGCGATCTTCATGCACCCGAACTTCACGAGCACCACAAGCAGGACCGGGCTCGTGAAGCAGCCGGTCGAGTACCTGGCTTCCGCTGCACGAGCACTCGGACTCGACGCCAGAATGCAGCGGACCACCCCGGCTGCGTCGGCGGGCTCGACCAAGAAGCCGCAGCACGCGACCCTTGCGGTGCTCGGTACTGCGCTGGGCCAGACCGTTTTCAACCCGCCGAACGTCGGAGGTTGGGGGCAGAACCTCTACTGGCTCGACACGGTCACCGCCCGCCTGCGCTTCCAGGCCGCCCTGCCCCTCGCAGAGTCCGGCGACATCACGATGGTCTCGTCTGTACCCGCATCCCAACGGGTCGGAGCTGTCGCGACGATGCTCGGTGTCGACGCATTTGGCTCGACGACAGCTGCCGCCCTCGCACAAGTCGCCGACAGTCCCGCAGAGCTTGTAGCCCTGGCCCTCACCTCACCGGAGTACGTACTCGCATGAGCAAGGACATCCTTTTCACCCGCAGGCGCTTTCTGGTAGGGGCCGGAGCGGCCACGGCAGCGCTCGCCACGGGAGCCGTGATCGGGCACTGGACGGACGCACTCTCGGGTTCTACGAAGCCGTCAGCGTCTGCAGCGTCGGGCCCGGGCACCGGTCCCCTTGTGCTCGTGACCTTGTATGGGGGCAACGACGGGCTCAACACGGTCATCCCCTACGGTGACCCGAACTACCTCAAGCTGCGACCGAACCTCGGCTACCAGGCCGACCAGGTGCTTCCCCTTGCAGACCAGATCGGGTTCAACCCAGCGCTCAAAGGGTTGCACTCCATGTGGGGGGCGGGGACCCTTGCAGTCGTGCGTGGCGTCAGCTACCCGAACCCGGTGCTGAGCCACTTCGAGGGAATGGACATCTGGCAGACCGCCGACGTCGTCAACGGGTCCGGGCCGGGCTGGCTCGGCAAATGGCTGGATGCCAACAGCTACGACCCGCTGCGCGCTCTAAGCGTCGGGACCACCCTTCCGCCAGTACTGCGGGGTGAGACCTACGCGGCAACCGCGATCACCTCGACCCGCCTGTCTTTGATAGGTAGCACGACACTTCAGGCCGCCTTCGCGTCGATGCAGGCCGCCGGACCCGACCGCGTCGGCATGGCCGCCGCAGTAGCGGCGGCTGGTACGGATCTCTTGGAAGCGAAGGTACGGCTGGACAAGATAGGAGCCGAGGTGGGTGGCTCTACGTCGCCGGGCTCTACGTCCTCTACGTCTGCAGGCTCCACGTCGTCTACATCGCCGGGCCCGACGTCTACGGGTGGGGCCGCCAAGGCCGGCGCCACCGGAAAGGGCGCCTATGGCAAGAGCACCCTCGCCGACGAGATGGCCGTCGTGGCTGCGCTGATCAAGGCGGGAGCGCCCACCCAGGTCTACCAGGTGAGCCTGTCCAGCTTCGACTTCCACTCCGACGAGAAAGCCAACGAAGAGGCGCTGTTGGGAGAGCTCGACAACGCG
>JAKBBS010000158.1 GCA_021808425.1 Actinomycetes bacterium | reverse complement strand
GTAGAGGGCGACCTGCTGGGCGTTACTCAGGTGAAGTCGTTCCCAGACCGAAGCCCCCCGTCCCGACGGCCGCAGCCTGGTCAGCCTCAGCGTGGCACCGTAGCTGGCAGCCATCTCGGCGAATCCGTCCAGCTGGGCGACGTTGTCAGCGGTGACGACGACTGAGATCTTGAAGTCAGCGAAACCGCTCGACGCGAGGTTGTCCATCGCACAGCGCGCCGCAGCGTAGCTACCCGCGCCTCGAAGGGCGTCGTTGGTGGAGGAGTCGACACCGTCGAGTGATACCTGGACGTCGACGTAGTCCATGGCGGCGATGCGCCTGGCGCGTGCGGGTGTCATGGTCGTGCCGTTCGTGGAGAACTTGACACCCACTTTGCGGTCCACTGCGTAGCCGATGAGATCGTAGAAGTCGGGACGGATCGTCGGCTCACCCCCGCCGATGTTGACGTAGAACACTGACATGTCGGCCATCTCGTCGATCAGTCCGCGGGCTTGGGTGTTGGTCAGCTCGTGAGGGTCACGCCGGCCCGACGAGGACAGGCAGTGAAGACACGCGAGGTTGCAACCATAGGTCAACTCCCACGTAAGGCAGATCGGGGCGTCCAAGCCGGTCGCTAGCTGGTCCACGAGACGGGTGCGTTCAGCAGGCACGGATCATTCCGCTCTCTGCGAGCCCTGCTAGAGCACGCAGGTAGGACGGCCGGGACGCTGCTGGGATCGACCGGACGACCGCGTCTCCGGCCGAGTCGAAGTCGGCGAGGGAGCGAACCAGTTCGCGCAGGGCGATGGAGCGAAGGAAAGTCAGCCTCCGGTTCGAATAGTTGTAGGCGAGCGCGCCGAAAGGTTCCTCTCTAAGTGCCACCTCGCTGTCGAGCGCGTAACGCAGGCTCGCGTCGAAGGCGGGAGGTGGCACGCCTGGTGATTGCTGCGTCATTTAGTAGACGCCGCACATCCCGTCGATGGAGATCTCCTCGATCAGAAGTTCCTCCTCGACCAGAAGATCGCCACTCTCGGCGGTCCCCGCCTCTTGCATCTCGCGATCGGCGTGCGCGGCCGGTGACGCTTCGTTTCGGTTATCGCTCATGGTCGCGATCCTATGCCTGGCGGCCCGTTCTGAGCACTATCGGCGGTCAGGCCCGCTGCCAGTCTTTCCATACGGGCTCTATACCCATAGCGCGGAGCGCCCTGGCGACCTCGGCGGGGGACCGGGTGTCGGAGATCTCGAACTGCGGCTCGGCGTCGCTTGACTCGGCGTAGCCGCCAGGCTCGGTGTGCGATCCGGCCGACATCGAGGTCACTCCGAGGCGGACGAGCCCGTCGCGCAACTCGGGTGGCTCCCGAGTGGACATCGTGATCGCGAGGTCGGGCATGAATATCCGCAGCGCGCACAGAAGCTGGGCAAATGACCTGTCGTCGATGGGGTCGGACGGTTCGAAGCCGCCGGCGGCGGGGCGTAGACGCGGTAGGGCGACCTGTATTTCGCAGCGCCACCACCGGCGCGCCAAGGCGTCAGCGTGGGACGCCAGGAGGAGTGCCTCCGAACGCCAGTCGGGGTGCAGCCCGAGAAGTGTGCCTATACCGAGGCGTCGCATCCCGGCCTCTGCGGCCCGGTCGGGAGCTGCGAGACGCCAGATGTAGTTGCGTTTCTTGCCTTTGAGGTGGACTTCGGAGTAGGTGCCTGGATCGTAGGACTCCTGGTAGACGACGACCCCGTCGCAGCCGGCGTCGAGGAGCCGACGGTAGGTGGCTGTGTCCCAGACCTGGACTTCGACGCTGACCTGCGCGAAGAGCGGGGAGACCACCTGGACGACTTTTTCCAGATAGTCCTTGCTCACGATACGCGCGTGCTCGCCAGCGACGAGCAGGACGTGGCGGAAACCCCGGCGGGCCAGCTCCCGGGCCTCCGACTCCACTTCGTCGAGGCGGAGCGTCCGCCTGGCGATCGTGTTGGTTGCGGAAAAGCCGCAGTAGGTGCACGTCGAAACGCACTCGTTCGACAGGTAGAGGGGGGAGAAGAGTCGTACCGCCGAGCCGAAGCGGGCCCGTGTGATCTGCGCCGCTCGAGCGGCCAACTCTTCGAGGCGGTCGAGGGCGGTCCCGGACAGCAGCGCAGCGAAGTCGTCAAGGGTAGGCCTAGCGCTTCGAAGCGCTCGCTCGACTTGTGCCGGGCCGGCGCTCGTAACCCGCTGGCGTAGCGCGGGCAGCGGAGTCGCCACCACGGCTGCAGCGGCGGAACCCTCCGGTGCATGTGCGGGGCGCGAGTCGATCGCAACGGGCACCATGTCGGACCGTGCGGTAGTGACTGGGATCGTGGTCATCCTAGGAAGCCGGTGAGTGGTGACGAGGCGGATGGACTGCCGGCGGCCGGCAGCCCTGCCCGGAAACCGGCACGGCCCGCAACGACCGCGAGGCGGAACGCCGCCGCCATCGCTTCGGGGTCGGAAGCTGTCGCTATCGCCGTGTTGACGAGTACCGCCGACGCGCCGAGCTCCATGGCGAGCGCGGCGTGGCTGGGGGCGCCGAGCCCGGCGTCCACGACGACCGGGACGGTTGCCTGTGCCACGATCATCTCTATGGCGTCCCTTGTGCGCAGCCCTTGATTCGAGCCGATCCACGATCCGAGTGGCATGACGGTGGCGCAGCCGACTTCCTCCAGACGCTTCGCGAGCACCGGGTCGGCCGGGCAGTAGGGCAGCACTGTGAAGCCTTCGCGGCACATCTGCTCGGCTGCGAGGAGGGTCTCCACGGGATCTGGCAGCAGGTGGCGGGGATCCGGGGTGACCTCGAGCTTGATCCATTCCGGCAGCCCAGCTGCGCGCGCCAGGCGGGCGAGGCGAAGCGCTTCGGGGGCGTCGATCGCCCCGGAAGTGTTGGTGAGCACAAGCACGGACTCCGGGATTGCGTCGAGGATGTCCCCCGACGCCGAAGGGTCTATGCGCCGCAGCGCTACGGTAACTATCTCCGTCCCGCTGGCCGCGATGGCGCCCGCAAGCTGGTCGTTGGAGGCGTATTTCCCGGTGCCGAGGAAGAGCCGGGAGCGAAAGGAACGCCCGGCGATGACGAGAGGGTCATGGTCGTCGGTGTCCGCTGCGTCCACCCTGGGGGTCTTGGTCGGATTAGCCGTCATCTACGCTCCCTCGCCCGCGTTACCGGGCCGGTCCGCTGGAGGGTCGCCGACGACCAGCCGGCCTCTCAGCCCGATACCCGAGCTCCCCTGCGTTTATTGGAATCTTCTTCGAGAGCCTACCTGCTGTGAGGTGCGGAGCGCCTAGATTGAGCGCCGGAAAACTCTAGGAGGTGGTCCTCACGGCCCAGGAATTCGACGTTGTGATAATCGGCGGTGGCCCAGCCGGCTACGCAGCGGCGCTGCGCGGCGGTCTTGCCGGGCTGAATATCGCCGTTGTTGAGAAGGACAAGGTTGGCGGTACGTGCCTGCACCGCGGTTGCATCCCGGCGAAGGAGTTCCTCGAGACGGCGACGGTCTACCGGACTGTCATCGGAGCCGAAGAGTTCGGCATCGTCGCCGACCCGCCCGTCATCGAGTTCGCGCAGTCCCAGGCGCGAAAGCAGAAGGTGGTGGACCAGCTGTGGACCGGCCTGCAGGGACTGATGAAGAAGCGCAAGGTCACGACCTTCAACGGTGTCGCCATCCTCGGGGCTGGTCACAAGGTGATCGTCGACGACGGCACCGAACTGGTCGGAAAGCACGTCATTCTGGCGTCCGGTTCCGTCCCGAGGACGATTCCCGGCTTCGAGGTCGATGGGCGTCTCGTTCTCACTTCTGACGAAGTGCTCGACCTGGAACGCCTTCCGGCGTCAGCGGTCGTCATCGGCGGCGGGGCGATCGGCTGCGAGTTCGCTTCGATGCTCTCCGACCTCGGCTGCAAAGTGACAGTGCTCGAAGCGCTGCCGAAGATACTTCCCGGCTGTGACAAAGACGTGGCCGACGTTGTTGCGCGCTCGTTCAAGAAGCGGGGCATCGAGGTCCGCACGGGGGTGGCCGTCACCGGTCATACGCCCGCCGAGGACGGGTGTTCCACGACAGTGTCGTTCGGCGAGGGGGAGAGCGTGAACGTCGAGGCGGTCGTTGTATCGGTGGGGCGGCGTCCGTGCTCGGCGAACCTGGGTTTGGACGGCACCGCCGTCGAGGTCGACGGCCGCGGGTTCGTCGTTGTGGATGAGTACATGCGGACCGCAGAGCCCGGTGTTTTCGCGGCGGGTGACCTTGTCGACACGCCGGCCCTCGCTCACGTCGGGTTCGCGGAGGCGGTCGTTGTCATCGATCAGATCCTCGGCGACAAGGTGGTCCCCGTCGACTATACGAAGGTCCCGTGGTGCATCTACTGTCACCCGGAGGTGGCGTTCGCCGGGCTGTCCGAGGAGGCCGCCCGGGAGGCCGGCTTCGACGTGGTCACCAAGAAAGACCCGTTCGGTGGCAACGGGCGAGCCCTCATAGTCGGCGAACCCGAAGGTATGGTCAAGGTGATAGCCGAGAAGCTTCCCGACGGGAAGGCCGGACGCATCCTCGGGGTCCACATGGTGGGGCCGTGGGTCACCGAGCAACTGGGCCAGGGTTATCTGGCGGTCAACTGGGAGGCCACTCCCTCCGAAGTAGGACAGTACATACAGCCCCATCCGACGCTGTCGGAGACTTTCGGCGAGACGGTTCTCGCCCTAACCGGAAGAGGTTTGCACGTTGGCTGACATCACGATGCCCCAGCTTGGAGAGACCGTCACCGAGGGGACGATCACGCGTTGGGCGAAGCAGGTAGGCGACGCGATCGCCGAGGACGAGGTCCTCTTCGAGGTTTCGACGGACAAGGTCGACTCTGAGGTTCCCTCTCCTGTCGGCGGCGTCGTATCGGAGATCCTCGTGGCGGAAGGCGAGACAGTCGATGTAGGCACGCGCCTCGCCGTCATCTCGGCTGGCGATGGCGCACCCTCGGCGTCGGACGCGCCCGGCCAGGACGACGCTTCGCAGCCGGCCGATATGGCAGAGGGCGACGCCGGCGGCGGAACCGACGGGACTGACCAAGCCGACAATGTTGGGGAGCCGTCGGCGCAGGCAACCTCGCCCCAACCAGCGCCGCCTTCCCAGCCTGCACCTGTAGCTGCCGCAACCGCGCCCGCTCCTTCGCAAGTGGCGCCGAGCCCGTCCGCCTCGGAGGGTCTGGTCCTCTCCCCGGTGGTGCGCCGCCTCGTCGCCGAGCACGGCCTCGACCCTTCGAGCATCGTCGGAAGCGGCGCGGGCGGGCGGATCACCCGCTCGGACGTGCTCGCAGTGATCGACTCGATCAGTTCCGGCTCGACACCCAAGAGTCCAGGTGCGCAGGCCGCACAGCCCGCGCCCGGATCCTCGGGCGCCCCCGGATCCTCGCGCCCGTCAAGCTCGGCCCCGCCTGCTCCTTCCGCGCCCGCCAAGCCAGCGTTTGCCGGGGCGACTGCGCCGGTCGCGGTGGGTAGCACCGACGAGATAGTGCCGTTCACGAACATCCGCCGCCGCACCGCCGAGCACATGGTCCGATCCAAGCAGACGTCCGCCCACACCATGGTGGCTGTCGAAGTGGACTACCTGGGCGTCGAGCGGGTCCGGCGCGCCGAGAAGGACCGCTTCAGGGCGGCCGAGGGCTTCGGGCTCACCTACCTGCCGTTCGTCACGCGTGCCGTGGTGGACGCCCTCGAGGACTTCCCCCACGTCAACAGCTCGGTCGGCGACGACGCGCTGATAGTCCACCACGAGCTCAACATCGGGATTGCGGTCGACTTGGACTTCGAGGGCCTCCTGGTTCCCGTCGTTCACGCCGCCGAAGGAAAACGCATGCGTGTCATCGCCCGAGAGATCTCCGACCTTGCAGCGCGCGCCCGGGCACGACGCCTGACGATGGACGACATATCGGGCGGTACGTTCACAATCACCAACGCCGGGCCGTTCGGCACGTTCATCACGGTCCCCGTGATCAACCAGCCGCAGGTCGCCATACTCTCGACAGACGGGGTGACCAAGAAGCCTGTCGCTGTCGAGCTCCCGGACGGCTCCGACGGCATCGCCGTCCACCCGGTCGGCAACCTGGTGCTCTCCTGGGATCACCGGGCCTTCGACGGCGCCTACGCAGCCGCATTCCTGAAGGCCGTCAAAGACGGGATCGAGACAAGGGACTGGTCAGGCGAGCTGTGAACTGCGAGCCCCTGCGCCGTCCAGCGCCCGGCGTCTCGACGCTGCGGGTCCGCTGGCTCGGACGGGTCCGCTACCGCGACGCGTGGGCGTTGCAGAAGGGCCTGTGGGCGTACGGATCGGGCGACTGGCTCCTGCTCGTCGAGCACAACCCCGTCTACACCCTCGGGGTGAGGGCGAAGCCGGAGCACGTGCTCGTCGAACCCGCGTCGGTCGGGGCGGAGCTCGAACGCGTCGACCGCGGAGGTGACGTCACCTTCCACGGCCCCGGCCAGCTGGTCGGCTACCCCGTCATGGCCGTACCGCGCGGACCGGGGTCGTCCCCGGCTCACGTTTGGCGGATCGAGCAGTTGGTGATCGACACCCTCGACGAGCTCGGACTGCACGGCGCCGGCCGACTCGACGGGTACCCGGGCGTATGGGTGGACCCGTCCGGCCCGAACCCCCGGAAGATCGCCGCCGTGGGGGTGCGCGTCTCGAGGGGCCGTTCGATGCACGGCTTCGCCCTGAACGTCGACCCCGACATGGAGATGTTCACCCACATCATCCCATGCGGCATCGCCGACAAGCCTGTCACTTCGCTGGCAGCCGAGGGCCTGCGCGTCGACATGCGCCGGGTTGTCGAGGCCGCGACTGTGGTGGCGGAGCGGATCTGGGGGGCCGCCCAGCTGGACAGTCATGGCGTGGCGTGGAAGGTGCTTCCTGGGGAAGTAGCCGCTTTCACAGCGGCTCGCAGTGGCCCGGAGGTGCCGGTCCGGATGATCGACCGCCGCCTCGTGCAGGCAGGCGTGGACCCGAAAGGCGGCCTCGCCGTCGACGAGCGAAAGCCCGCTTGGCTTCGCGCCCCCGCCCGTCTCGGCGCGGACTACCGGGCGCTTCGCAAGATGGTCAGGACTCTCGGTCTCGTGACGGTCTGCGAAGAGGCCGGCTGCCCGAACATATACGAGTGCTGGGCTGACGGTACGGCCACGTTCATGATCAACGGGGAGCGATGCACCAGAGCGTGCGGGTTCTGCCTAGTCGACACCGCCAAACCGTTGCCTCTCGATCCTGGGGAGCCCGAACGGGTCGCGGAGGCCGTCTCGCAGCTCGGTCTCGCACATGCTGTCATTACCTGCGTCGCCCGGGACGACCTCGACGATGGGGGAGCGTCGGGTTTCGTAGCCACCGTCGAAGCTGTGAGGCGCCGGTCTCCTGGTGTCGCGCTCGAACTTTTGATTTCAGATTTCAAAGGCGACCCCGAGGCGCTGAACGCCGTCTTCGCCGTGCGCCCCGAGATTCTCAACCACAACGTCGAGACGGTGCCCCGC
>JAKBBS010000157.1 GCA_021808425.1 Actinomycetes bacterium | reverse complement strand
CGTGAGCGGCCCCTACAAGCGTCGCTGGGATGGCACTCTGTAGCTGTGCCCGTCGACGTGCCGCGCCCGACCGGAGCCCTGCGGCCGATAGAGCTTGCGACGGCGTCAGTCTTGGCCGCCCTCGCAGTGGTACTAACGGTCGCGGGCTGGTTCCTGCCTCACCTCGGTGTCATCGCCGCCCTAGCGGTTGTGCCGCTCGGGGTGGTAGCTCATCGCCACCGCCTCCGGGCTCTCCTCGTGGCGACATTCAGCGCCTCGGTCCTGTGCTTCTTGGTGGCGGGCACCGGAGCAGTCACCAATATCATCGAGTGCGCAGCCGTCGGCGGGCTGGTCGGTGTGGCGAAGCGCCGCGGCTGGCATCCCGCGGCCCTCTTCGCCGGCACGGCGGTCATCGGTCCGGCCCTCGGCCTCGCCAGCGTCGCTATCCTCGCAGTTCTCGGATCTCTGCGGAAGTTGACAATTCTGCAGATCCGCAACACATGGATCGGCGTGCGTCGCATTCTCAGCCTCGGCATTCCGCCGGGAGGCGCAATCTCGTCGCTCAATCATTTCGTCGACGCCGCGCTTCGATTGTGGTGGGTGACGGTCTTCGCGATCGTCGTCCTGGCGACGGTCTGGCTGTCCCTCGTAGCGTGGCTTCTGCTCGGACCGGTGCTCGAACGACTTTCGTGGATCAGCGCGGAAGATCGCCTCGACGAACCTGGCCGGCATCCCGCTGACCCGGGACCGCTCGGCGCCGGCGATCCTGCACCGGTGCCGGCTTTCCTCGAGAATGTCTCGTACGCGTACCCTGGCGCCGAGGGTCTTGCGGTCCGAGGTGTCTCCCTCGCCGTTCCTCCTGGGCAGATGGTTGCGCTTGTGGGTGACAACGGTTCTGGAAAGTCGACCCTGATACGACTTCTAGCGGGTCGCCGACCGACCGGCGGAGTCGTGCGCCGCCAGGGGGCCGCAGGGCTCGGACGGCCCGGGGGTACGGCGCTGATAATGCAACATCCCGAGACCCAGGTGCTCGGGGTGCGCGTCGAGGACGATGTCGTTTGGGGGCTCACCGAGACTGCGGGCGTCGACGTCGACGGCCTGCTCGCCACCGTAGGTCTTGCCGGGATGGGCGGGCGCGAGACGTCGGGTCTGTCCGGAGGGGAACTGCAGAGGCTGGCCGTTGCCGCCTCCATGGCCCGAGAGCCGGCATTGCTTCTTTCCGACGAATCCACGGCGATGCTCGACGAACAGGGACGGCGTTCGCTCAGTAACGTGCTTCGCTCGCTTCCGGGGCGAAGCGGTACGACCGTCGTGCACGTGACGCACCGCCTCGAAGAGGCAGAACTGGCCGACCAGATTCACCGGATGAGTTCGGGACAGCTCGTGGCGAACGAGAACGGTTCGGCGCAAGGGCGCGAACGAGTCGACAACCTCCCGTCGCATGGGGGACATGTCTCGGAGCGCGAGTCGGTCGAGCCCTGCGGCCCCCGGGTCGTGCCTAGCGGGGCAGCCCCACTGCGGGTGGTCGACGTGAGCCACACGTACAGCCTCGGGACGCCCTGGGCCAACCAGGCGCTGAGCCACGTCAACCTCAACATCGATGCCGGCGAAGGGGTACTCGTCGTAGGCGACAACGGCTCCGGCAAATCAACCTTGGCATGGGTACTTGCCGGCCTGCTCAGACCGAGCAGAGGCGCGGCATTTCTCGGGGACCAGCCCGTCTTGGACCAGGTGGGGTCAGTGGCCGTCGCATTCCAGCACGCCCGCCTGCAACTGCAACGCTCGAGCGCCGGCGCGGACATACGCGCGGCGGGGGCGTGCGACGACGCCTCGGCTCGCTCGGCGTTGAACGCCGTCGGCTTGGATCCTTCGGAGTTCTTCGAGCGAAGGATCGACGCCTTGAGCGGCGGCCAGCAGCGGCGGGTAGCTCTCGCCGGACTGCTCGCATCCCGTCCGTCGGTCCTCGTATTGGATGAACCTTTCGCCGGCCTGGACGCGTCCGGCCGGAATGGCGTCGCGGATCTGCTCGGAGAGCTACGTCGCGAGCGGGGAGTTACGGTCGTGATCATCTCCCACGACATGGAAGGCACCGATCGGATTGCCGAGCGAGTAGTACGCCTCGAATCAGGTCGAATCCATTCGGACGTCTCGAGGGGCATGCTCCGCCGATGACAGGGACTGCATCACGCACGACCCGCTCCGATCGGGCGCACCGGGGCACCCAGATCAACTTTCTCCGCGAGGTCAAAGTCGACTCCCCGATCCATCGAATGTGGGCAGGAAGCAAGATCATCGCGATCGCCGGGATCAGTTTCACCGCGGTGTACTACCCGACGTGGGGCTCGCTCGGCCTGCTCACGGCGTTGCTTCTCCTAACAACCTTCGCCGCTCACATTCCGCGCGGCGCCTGGCCGCGTCCCCCCCTGTGGTTCTGGCTGACGGTGATCGCTGCCGGTCTTCTAGCGTCGATCGCCGGCGGCTCGCCTTACCTCGAGCTAGCCGGGACGAAGCTCGGTCTAGGTGGCCTCGACGCCTACGCCCGCTTCGTGGCGACAGGGATGCTCCTGCTGCTCGGCGCAGCGGTCCTCGGCTGGACGACGTCGCTCGCCGATATCGCTCCCGCGATATCGAGCCTTCTCCGACCTCTACGCCTGGTTGCTTTCCCTGTAGATGAGGTTGCGGCATCGATAGCACTGTCGGTGCGCAGCCTTCCGCTACTCGTCGGCGAGATGCGGGCCCTGCTCGCTTTGCGCAAGCTGCGCCCCCAGTCAGCCAAGCCGGGGCTGTCCAGCCCGGAAAGACGGTTCGTGCAGCTCGTCGACCTGCTTGTAGCCGCGCTAGCGGTGTCGGTACGGCGCTCCGGGGAGATGGCAGAGGCGATTACGGCCAGAGGTGGAGTCGGGGCGATCTCGACTCGGACACGTCGCGCCGGCTCCTTCGACGTCGCCGCATTGGTCGTCCTGGCGGCTGTCTGCTACGCCGCGAGCTCTTTTCCAACCTGATCGACCGGCACGGATCGCGACGAATCAGATGACAGCGACGCACCGGCATTTGCTCCCGCTACCAGGCCGAGAGCGATCCACTCTCGCACGCTCAGCGTCTGGCCAAGCACGACGAGTCCAGCGAGCGCTGCGAATGCCGGCCCGAGGCTGAGCATCACCCCGAATCTCCTCGGGCTCACTCGGCGCAGCGTCAGGAGGTCCATGCTGTAGGGGATGATCGACGACAATGCGCCGACCCCGGCACCGATCGCCAACACCCGTGGCGCGAAGAGTGCGGTTCCCCGCGTGATCAGTCCGAACGGCGCTATCGCAAGGGCTGCGACGCCCAACGCCCAAGTCAAACCGTCGAGAGACGAGAAGAGCTTTCCTGCCTGCTGGCTCGCCAGAATGTAGCCGGCCCAAAAGGCGCCCGCCAGCAGCGCGAAGGCCACGCCGGCGGGATTGAGCACGCTGCCGACCCCGGTGCCTAGAAGTGCCACCCCGCATCCAGCGACGCAAGCCCACGCAACGTCGCGACGATGCCGGGATGTGATAAGCGACAGGCAAAGCGGCCCGGAGAACTCGATGGTGACAGCGACGCCTAGCGGGATCCGCGATATCGATTCGTAGAAGGACAGGTTCATAGCGGCGAGGTCAAGGCCGAAAAGGACAATAACTCCGAAATGTCCCCGGAGCCGGAGGGGGAGGCCCTTCTTTCCCCGCAGGAGCAATGTTCCGGCGATCATTGCGGCACCGGCAAAGAAGAGTCGGAGAGTCGTAGCTCCCTGCGGGCCGACCGACGCGAAGAGCTTCGTGGCGAGAGCCGCGCCCACCTGGACGGACAAGGCGCCGAAAGCCACCATCGAAAGTGGGGGCACACGCCCGGGCAGTCTCTGCCAGTTCACCCCCCGAGACTAAGGCTCCTGGGGAGAGTGTGACCACGCGCCGTCCCCAGCAGCTCCATGTTCCACCACGGAGTCAAGCTGACCCGCTCCGCAGGGCGTGAGCCGCTGATAAGCAAGGCGGTCCCCTGCGGCTGCTGGCTGACGGCGTCGAGGGGAAGGCGACGTTGACGTTGGCTTGACCATGTCACGCTCGGGGCGCCCCTCGAAGGCGACCAGATCGGGTTGCGGGTAACGCTCATCGACGGGACGTCGATCTCGCCGCCCAAGCGCGACACCAGGTCCAGGGTGGTGATATCGGCGATCCCGGGCAGCACGACCTTCGCGCCGAACAACGACAGCAGCCCGGCTGCCGCATCCCCCCAGCGCTGGCGGGCCTGTGAAAGATCCTGCAGACAGGCGAACGTCACGACTCCCTGGCTTCCTCCCTCGCTCAAAAGCGCAGGCAGGTCAGGGATCGGCGCGATGTTCGCCAGCTCGTCCAAGACCATGGTGAGAGGAGGTTTGCCCGGCCTCCACGACGAGTAGCTTCCGGCCCGCACCTGGTCCAAGAGCGCTACTACCACCGGGGCGACCAGGTCCTGGTGGCGGGCAGGGGCGCACACGTAGACGGTGTCGCTTGTTCCGGCCAGCTCGAAGGGGTCGAAGTTGACCGGACTGGAGCGGTCTAGGACCTGCTCGGAGCGGTAAGCGGCGAGGATGCCGGCCGCCGACGACCAGATTCCGGACATTTCCCGGGGGTCCGTCGAGCGCAGCCCGTGAAGGACGTCGCTCCCGAGGCGTATCCCGTTCAGAGCGAGGACCGAGGACGGTTCTTCCAGATCTTGGCGTAGAACCCAGCTGAGGACCGTCTCGATGCTCGCCGCGCGCAGGAACGAGGCGTGCAGCAGCGGAGCCAGAAGCGCCTCGGCGCGCTCGGTCCAGTGGCTGGACTCGCCGCTTCGCCCGCCCGGCCGGGCGGCGCCCGACATGCAACGGGCTATCGACAGCGACTCGTCCCAGGTGCGGGCTGAAGCGACCGGCGACCAACGAACCGGTTCCAGCCTTGGAAGAGTCCCTAGGGCTCCCGTCGGATCGAACAGCCAGCACTTGCCTAGCAGCGAACGCTCGGCGAGCGTGGCGGCCAGAACATCGGGCTTCGTGCTTGTAACGACGACAGGGCCCGGTGCGAACAGCACATTCGGAATCGCCAAAGAAGACGTCTTTCCGGACCGTGGAGGCCCGAGGACTAGAGCTGACTGCTGGGCGTCCGCAAGGGCGAGGCCGCTGGAGACGGTTCCTACGAAGAGGCGCCCCCCGGCGGCCGAGGACGTCTCGCGGAGAATTTCGAGCTGGCCTGGCACGCGTCGCTGGCTTCCCGGGTGATTCGCCGCAGTTACCGGGCGGCGACGGTCAAAGCTTCAATCTGGCTCAGAAGCTTGCCCATGACCTCGTCTTGAGCCTCGAGGTGCTTTTGGATTGCAAGTGCCTCGTGCAGGACGGCGTCGGCGTCGTTGAAGGTGTCCTCCGCCCGCTTGTCGGCCGCCTTGGCCTGGATGTTCTGGCCGACGATGATCACAGGCAAAAGGACGAGCTGCAAGAAAGTCTGGGCTATCCAGGCGATGATGATCAGCGCGTTCGCCGAGGCGAACGCTGACGGTGCGCTCACCAAAGCTATGGCGGTGAAGATGTAGGCGCACCACATGGTGCCGACCGCCATCGTGATGCCTAGGCCCACCCGGGAATTCACCCGGACCATCAGCTTCGGATGGTTGAGCGGTACCTGGTCGATCGTCTTCGAGGGCCCGGCAGCGTTGCGTGTTGCGATGTGGGGATGCGGGATGTGCTCGTAAATGGCGGACATGACAGAGTTTGCCATGTCGGACTTCCGATTGGTAGAGGTTTCGACCCCGAAATGCCGGATCGCTCATGTCGACGATGCCGCTCCAGCACCGACGATCGTGCCCTATCCACGCTGGAACGCCCGTAATGTGTAGCGATGCAGCGCTGCTTGATGACCATACACGCCCATCCCGACGACGAAGCCTCCAAAGGGGCGGGCACCGTCGCCATCTACCACGATGCGTCCGTGCGCACCGTTCTCGTCACCTGCACCGGCGGCGAGGAGGGCGACATTCTCAACCCGGCGATGGACCGCGACGACGTCAAGGCGAACCTCGCAGCCGTCCGTCGAGGCGAACTGCAGGCCGCTGCGGAGATAATCGGATACGACGAGGTTGTGATGCTCGGCTACCGGGACTCGGGTATGGCGGACTCGCCCGCCAACGCCGACCCCCGAAGCTTTGCCGCAGCTCCACTCGACGAGGCGGTAGGACGCCTCGTCGAAGTGATAAGGCGCGAGCGCCCGCAAGTCATCGTGACTTACCAGAAGGACCAGAGCTGGTACCCGCATCCTGACCACTTGAAGGTCAACGAGATCAGCGAGATCGCGTTCGACGCGGCCGCAGACCCTGACCTTTATCCGCAGGCCGGAGAACCGTGGCAGGCGGCGCGCCTCTGCTACGTCCGCTGGTCGGTCAAGAGGATGCGCGCGACGCATGAGAAGTTCCTCGAGCTGGGTATGGATTCCCCTTTCACGGACGAGAGGATGGCCCGTGTTCTTGCTTCGGAAGAGCGTGATCAGACGGGCGACTCGAACAGACTGCCTGTTGTGACTGTTGATGTGTCCGCGAGGTCGAACGTGACGCGCGAGGCGCTTCTCGCCCACGCAACGCAGGTGGACCCGAGCTCACCTTTCTGGTTTGGACTGCCGCCTGAGGTTTCCGACGCCCTCTACCCCTTCGAGGAGTACGAGGTCGCCCGGGATGTCACTGGCATCGACCCTAGTGGCGATGATCTCTTCGCTGGGACCGACGCTGCTTTCGCGGGCGGGCGATGTCATGGCTGACTCCGGTCCCGGTGTCCCCGACGCCTCCCCGGCTTCGAGCAGCTGGGCGTCGAGCAGCTGGGCGGCGGAGGCCGCCGAGCGGTATCGCTTGCTTCCCGATGCTGGCGAGGTCAACGGAACCGTAAATTTTTCCGTGGTGGTCGCCCCTCGAAGGGAAGTGTCTTTTCACTGGAGCTACGAGGCTGGCAAACCGGTCGGCGGGGGCGCAGGCTTTGATCCGGAGGCGCAACTGTCGCTGAGCGCGGACGCACGCGACGCGGGTGAGATCCTGGCGAAACAGGTCCGCCCCGAGGTCGCGTTCATGCGCGGCCGGTTGAAGGCGACGGGGCAGGGTGACCTTCTATTGGCGTTTCTGCGTTCGTGCAGTGATCGGCGTTTCGATGAATGGCGTGAGAGGGTCGCTTCCTTGGCACAGCTCGACCTGAGCGCTTGACGTCCGACGCCGGCAGCGGGAGACATCCGCGGGTAGTCTCGGCTCCGGAGAACTTGCGAATGTCTCGTTCGATGGCAGAGTTGAGCGACGCGGCGCTTGTCGTCACTATCGGTCGGTGGCACGACGACGCCCTGGCAGAGGTTTACCGCCGGCACGGTGGCGCAGTCTTTGCTCTCGCTCGACGAGTTCTAGGTGACCCGGCGCGAGCCGAGGAGGTGGTCCAGGAGGTGTTCGTCCGGCTCTGGAACCAGCCTGAGCGCTTCGACCCCGAGCGTGGCACCTTGCGGTCGTTCCTTCTCGCCCAGACCCACGGCCGCTCCGTCGACGTGATCCGGTCCGATCGCGCACGGTCCGACCGGGAGCAGCG
>JAKBBS010000156.1:2204-7557 GCA_021808425.1 Actinomycetes bacterium | reverse complement strand
TTACCCGAACTGCGCAGCAGCACCCTCATAAGCACCTCGGCAGCCGGCCAGGTGTGGCTGCCGCCAAGAGCAGCGCGGAGCAACTCGTCGATGGTCGCTTGCGGGTCGACGCCGGGGCAGTGCAGAGCCAACACCCCCTTCCCTTGGCGTTCGAACTCCCCCCTCACCCCTGGCCCGAGCGCTGGCCTCTCGACCGAGAGTACCTCCCCTACGCCCGGCAGTTCGTCGACGAGAATACGGACCCTGCGAAGAAGCGCGAACAGCATCGACAGCTCACCCTCCGAACCTCGAAGATGGCCGTCCGAGGTGCCCGCCTCGAGCGAACCGCCGGCTAGCACCGCGCGCCACATCACGCTGTCGGCGACATCAGCGAGACTCGGAAAAATCCTGGCGGCCGACTCGGGGTTCACGCCTGCTTGCCTGGCTAGTTGGCGCACGTCGCTGAAGGCGCCGCTCGGCCACGATGTGTGCGCAAAGCTGACGACTTCATCAAAGAGCGCCCGTCCCGCCTCGTCGGCAGGACATCTCGGGTCGCTATCGTAGCCTTCCTCGCTAAACGCCAGCGCCAAAGCCAGGATCGCTTCGCCCACGAGGCGAGCCGAGAAGGCGTCCGGTGCCACATACAAGCGAAGCACCGCACCGTCGATTAGTGCGTGCATCAGCGACACGAGCCCTCTCACGTCGAGCGGGGCCTTCGGTCGCCTCCCTAGAAGAGACAACGTCGCTGCGAGTATCGGCGCGAGGTCATCAGTTACCTGAGAGTAGAGCGCAGCCCGATCATCGAGCAGCTCCCTTGCCACTGCAGCGTCCCTGTCGTTTAGCGCAACCGGGCCCTTCCATCGCTCACTAGCGGTGATCGCCGCCGCGTGCAGCAGCCAACCAACCGGGCCGCCCGGCGCTTGGAACTGCGCCTCGACGTTCGCTGCCATCGAAGCGACTATTGCTTCTTCGAAGCCGATCTCCGCCCTCAGAACCTCGTCGAAGGCCCTCGCCATGTCGGTGAGCGACTCGTCGAATCCCGCCCAGGTCGGGTCGGCTGCAGCGCGCGAAACGGCACGGAGGACAGGGTCAGCGCTTGAGGGATCAGCCGAGCGGAACACCCGGTATGCAGTGTCCTTCGGCACGCCAGATGCCAAGCCGAGAGAGGAGGCGTTGAGAGCAGAGCGCAGCATCTCTATCGGCGCTTCGGTCATTTTCCCGAGGCCTGCGGTAACCATCTCCTCGATCTTGTGCTGCCGGTTGAGGTCCCGTTTCGTCATGTCCTGACCCCGATCTTGGAGTCCACGTCAATGACAAACGGCAGGGCAGTACACCATATAACGGCCCTTTCGGCTGCGAGAGAGAACCGTCCGGCCCGCGTCGGACGTGTGCCTCGCAGGTTCGCACCGTAAGTCTCAACGCAGCAACTTTCTCGGACCATGAGTCTCAAATTAATACAAGCTGCTTATGGCAGTCGGACTGGCTGGCAGTTACGGTCATTTTGAGCAGTACCGGCAAAGGGGCCGACGTAGCCGGCCTCTACAGCGAGGGAGTCATGAGATGACGAGACCCACAGTGTTGAGCGCCCATTGTTCGACCCGCACCCGATTCGTAAGCCGCCTATCGGTTTTGCTTGCGGCTGCGGTCATGCCTTTCGCCGTGGGGGTTGTGGCGCTGCCGGCGCCACCCTCGTCTGCTGCAACCGCCACCAGTTACACTTGGTCTGGTGCATCGACGTCCTCGGCAAATGGGAGCGACGCGGCAAACTGGAGCGACGCGTCGAACTGGACTAGCACTAGCTCTACCTCCCCGAGCGGCACCGTCGGCACTCTTACTTTCCCGGACTTAGCCTCGACGACGGACGGTAGCGGAACATGCGACGCACCGCCATCCTCATCGTCCTCGACGCAGCCCCCGACCTGCTACAACTCGACCGACGACGTCGCCGGCGTAAGTGCAACCGGCCTGAATCTGACCGGAGGCCACTACACGATCTCGGGAACCGACAGCCTTACTGTCGGCGGAACCGGCCTCACCGAATCCTCACCTTCGTCGGCTACGTTTCCGACCTTCGACACGCTCAGCCTGCCACTCGTTCTCGGCGCTAGCCAGACCTGGTCCGTCACAGGCGCGGGTCTGGACGCGACGGGAGGGATCACGGGATCCGCGTCGACCCTCACCGCGGACTTGACGCCAAACGGCCACTCCCCTGCAACCCTCGGCCTGTCGGGAACCGTTGCGACCAGCTCGTTCACTACGTCGGGTCCAAACCTCAGCCCGGGCCAGTTCCCCTCCGATAACGGGTCGGTCGTGCTGTCCCCCGGCACCCAGCTAGACACGTCCGGGTCGGTAACCTTGAACAATGTAGGCCTGGAAGGATCCGGGACGAGCAGCAACGCCACGGGAATAGGCAATCTGACAGCTACCGACTCGTCTATAGAGGTGTTCCCACCCTCGGCGCCCGGCAGTTCGGCGCCGGGCGTCCTGTCGACTGCTTCTGCAAGTTTCAACTCGGGGAGCAGCCTCAGTCTCGAAGTCGCAGGACCAACCTCAGGTACGTCGGCCACGGCGGGTACGGACAACTCGGAGCTCTCCTCGACGGGGACGGTAGCCCTTGGAAGCGCCCAGGTCGACGTAGAAGCGGCCCCCACCTCGTCGACTTCTTCCGCTTGCTTCGTCCCGCCGATTGGTACCGTCTACACCCTCGTGTCGGCGCAGTCGATCACCGGAGAGCTCAGCACGTCCGGCCCGAACGGCACCGGTAGGGCAGCGATCCCCAGCGGGGGAACGGTATCGATCGGAGGCCTCGGCTGCACTCCTGCAAACCCGCCAACCGTAGCGCTGCAAATCGACTACAACACTTCCTCCACTTCGACACCAGAAACGGTCACAGCCACTGCGGTGGCCGCAACGTCCACGACGGTCACCTCCCAGGGGGGCGGACCGGTCGACTACGGAACGTCGCAAACCTACTCGGCAACAGTCACCGCATCAGGCGGCTCCGCCTCGACGAAGGATACGGTGGCATTCAGCGCGATCCCCGAGCCAATCGGCCCCACCGGAACGCCGGGAACGCCGGTAACCCTTTGCAGCGCGACAACGCAAACCGGCGGCTCTTGGTCATGTACGGCAAGCACTGCGCCAGCCGGCAACGACCAGATCCTCGCGACATTCACGCCGGCGACTGGGTCGAACCTCGGCGGATCGAACGGATCCAGCTTCGAGCAGGTCGTCTACACAACGTCGATGACAGCTGCAGTCAACGGTGCCGCCAGCGGCGCTGCCTCTGCCGGTGAGCCGGTCACCTTCAGCGCTACCGTCGCCAATACGAGCGCGGGGACGACCGCATTCCCAGCCGGTCCGGTCACTTTCACGGACAACCAGGAACCGCTTTGTGCTGCGGAGCTATTTCCGACGTCCACAGCGAACCAGTCGGTGGCGTCGTGTACCGCTTTCGGCGCGCCAACCGGACCCAGCACTATTTCCGCCTTATACGGCTCAGGAGAGCAGGACTTCCATTACGGTTCGGCAACAGCCGCCCTCGACGTCACCGGAGCGCCGAGCGCCACGTCGGTCACGACGTCAGCTGGCACCACCCCGGTGACCGCAGGCCAGGACATCACCTACAACGTTTCAGTCGCTCCGGCTTCGGGGAGCACGCCAACAGCGACCAGTCCGTCGGGGACCGTCCAGATCGTCGGCGGTTACGTCGGGCTCCAAGTGCCGCTGTGTTCTATCACTCTCAATTCCACCGGGAGCGGATCCTGCTCCTCCAACGAGGTCCCGATCGCCCCGAGCGTCCCGACTACCTGCACCTCGAATTGCCCACCGACTGGCGTCCCTGTCTTCGCCGTGTACTCCGGCGACGCGACTTATGGCGGCTCCTCCGGCTCAGCCTTCCTTACGCCGCCGAGTTCCCCTACGAGCGGAGCCCCATCTTTCTCCACGCTCTCACTCTCGAGTTCCACTACAACAGCCGGCACCTCTGTCACCTACAACGTGACCGTCAACGGTGACGACCTTGCAACTAACAGCGGGACCACAACAGGCCCACCGGACAACCCGTCTGGGTCGGTCACCGTGAGCGTAGGATCGATGATCCTTTGCACAGTGACGCTTGGAACTTTCTCGTCCAGTGTGTTCGGCGTTGCGCAAGGATCCTGTTCCCCAACGAATGCGCCCGCAGGCAATGACACCGTTGACGCCGTCTACGGCGGAGACAGCCATTACGGGGCGTCCTCGGCCTACGCTGCCCTGGCAGTCAGCGGGGCCGCATCCACGACTTCGGTGACCGTCAACAGCTCGAACTCGACGAGCGTCACTGGAGACAGCACAGTCGCCTACGCTGCGAGCGTCTCAGCGAGTAGTACCGTGACCGGCGGGACTGTCACGTTCACCACCTCCGGCAGCACTCTTTGCAGTGCTGCGGTCTCTTCTGGAACTGCCAGCTGCACGGCGAAGAGCGCTCCCATAGGCACCGACACCGTGACAGGAACCTACTCGGGAGACGCCACCCTCGATGGCTCGTCTGGTACGGCGACCTTGAACGTAGCCAGCACCGCCCCGATTTTTACCTCGGCCAGCGCTCCGACCGTCGCGGCGGAGGGCTCAGGTTACGACGCTTCGTTTAGCGCCTCCGGGGACCCTGCCCCTACCTTCAGCCTCTCGGGCGCCACGAGTTGGCTGTCGGTGAACGCAACGACAGGAACCGTCAGCGGCGTCGTACCGGCGGGCACCGCGAGCTTCAGCTACTCGGTCGTTGCATCCAACGGCACCAGCCCTGACGCTACCGACGGGCCTTTCACCGTGGCGGTCAGCGCCCCGCCCGCGGGAACAACCACGTCCACCTCGACGGGGACGGGCGTCAACCCCACCGCCTCCAGCTCGGGAACTAGTAACGGGACTACAACCTCGGTGGACGCTTCCGCTGTAGGGACTGGCACGATCAACGTGGCGACCTATCCGAGCGACCCGGTTGGAGTCTTCGCGGGAGGGTCCTCCTACTTCGACGTCTCGGCGACGTCGGGAAGCTCGTTCAGCCAGATCGTCTTCACGGTGTGCGGCCTTCCAGCCTCCGACACCCTCTCGTGGTGGGACTCTGCCACCGGTTCGTGGGTTCCTGTTTCGGGCGCAACCGCAGTGAACTCCTCCGGGTGCGTGACGGTTACCATCACCTCGTCGTCGAGTCCTGACGTAGCGGAGATGACCGGCACAGTCTTCGCAGCGGCACCAAGTTCCCCCACCACGCCGACGACCACCTCGACGGCGGTTTTGGGCTACTGGCTAGCCGCCGCAGACGGAGGCATCTTCAGCTTCGGAAACGCCAACTACTACGGCAGCATGGGAGGCCAACACCTAAACGCCCCCATCGTCG
>JAKBBS010000156.1:0-2104 GCA_021808425.1 Actinomycetes bacterium | reverse complement strand
ACGCCAACTACTACGGCAGCATGGGAGGCCAACACCTAAACGCCCCCATCGTCGCCATCACCGCAACCCCCGACGGCAAAGGCTACTGGCTAGCCGCCGCAGACGGAGGCATCTTCAGCTTCGGAGACGCCAACTACTACGGCAGCATGGGAGGCCAACACCTAAACGCCCCGGTGGTGGGTATCGGAGGATAGCCACCACCGGGGCGCAGAGGGGGCAGGGACGCCCGGAGAGCGGGGACTTCCGGGCGCCCGGGGCACTCGCGTCACTTGTGTACCTTGACATATGCTCGAACATCCAGAGTTGTCGTCGAAAAGGCGGTAGGAGTTGGCAAAGCATGTCGAGGGTGGCGAGCTGGGCGAGCCGACCGGCTGGTTTGCCGTAGCCACTGCCCGAGAACTGCTGCGGGACCGAGTTCATCCTTCCCAGATAGGGCGCCACGAGCTCGTCGTGTGGCGTGCCCAGGATGGCCGGGCTCGTGTCGCCGGCGCCCAATGCCCCCACCTGGGGGCACATCTCGGCCACGTCGGTTCGCTTAAGGGCGGCAACCTCGTATGCGGCTTCCACGGTTTCAGCTTCGACGGCGACGGTGCGTGTGTCTCGACCGGCTACGGCGGCCGGGTGCCACCCCGGGCGTGCCTGAAAATTTGGCCGTCGATCGAAGTCGACGGTGTGGTCCTCGCTTGGCGCCACCCGGAAGTGTCCGACCCGACTTGGACGGTGCCACCGGCCGACGAGGCTGGTTGGACGAAGCCTCAGTGGCATACTTCGAGCTTCGCTGGGCATCCGATGGAGATCACGGAAAACAGCGTCGACCTCGGCCACCTGAAGGTCCTTCACGGTTACGCATCGCTACACCAGCCCGCTAGCGCTACGACGGACGGCCCGGCGCTTCAAGCGAGCTACTCCTTCTCGCGCCCCTGGCGTCTGGCGTGGCCACCCGCGCCAACCCTCGACGCCATGATCGAAGTGTCCGTATACGGCTTGGGTTTCTCCCGGGTGGAGCTTCACGTCACGTCTATCGGTGCGCGATTTCGTCTCTGGGTGCTACCGACTAGCAGCGGGGACGGCCAGGTGACGCTCCGCCTGGGAGCCGCCGCGCGACAGCACTGGGATCACGACGCCCCGGGCCCGCTCCGACGCGTCCCGCCGCGTCTGTCGGCGCCGCTGCTGCGCGCCTTCACCCTCGCCGGCCTCGTCGGAGACGTGGCTCAGGACCGCGAGGTATGGCAATCGAAGCGGCATCTGTCGAGGCCGGCGCTCGCTCCAGGTGACGGGCCGATCGGCCTGTACCGACACTGGGCGAAGCAGTTCTTCGTGCAGCCCGACGTCGCCTCAGCCCCCGACCAGCTATAGACCCCAAGTAGCCTGTACGCGCAATGATCCGTCTCGCCCTGCGTGACTTGCAGTTCCACTGGAAACGCACCGCTATCGCCGTTGTCGCGATCGGGGTCCTGCTCGGAATCAGCCTGACCCTCGCCGGCGTCAACGCGGCGTGGGGGGCGGGATCGGACAAGACGATTGCGACGATCGGCGGCAACTTTTACGTAGTTCCAGCAGGCTCAAGCGGCCCGTTCGACGGTCCGGCGACCTTCCCGGCAGCCACAGCCGATGCCGTCGCCCAAATGCCGGGAGTCACCGCGGCCGAGCCGATACTCACCCTCCACGACACGCTCGACCTTCCCTCGGGTGGCGTGATCGACACGAACGTGGTCGGCTACGTACCGGGAAGCCTGACCAAACCCCATCCGACAAGGGGCAGCCTGCCGAGCGAGCCGGGACAGGTGCTCGTCGACACCGGGACGGGCCTGTCGCCCGGCGACAAGGTGACGCTCGGACCTCTCGTGCTCACCGTCTCGGGGGTCGTGTCTGGAGTGAGCTACTTCGCAGGTCAACCGGTCACGCTAATGGCCCTCGGAGACGCGCAGCGCGCGCTGCTCGACGGCCGCGACCTCGCCTCGGCAGTCGTCGTCCAAGGAGCACCAAGCAGGCTTCCCCCCGGCACCGCTCTGCTGGACCTAGCCCAGATTCGACGGGACATCAACCGCCCAGTCGGCAAGGCAACAGGAACCGTCGCCGCTATCGGCGCTCTCCTCCTCGTCGC
>JAKBBS010000012.1 GCA_021808425.1 Actinomycetes bacterium | reverse complement strand
ATGACGTTGAGAGGGCCGCCCACCCCAGCACCCGCCTACTCCTCTCTGCCGCCCTGTCGCTTCCTCGCTCAGCGCCTAACCACCGACGAGCGCCAGGACGCGAACCCCGCTCATTTCCGAAGAGCCCTCAAAGGTCGAAAGGCGACACGCCTCCAACCGCAAAGCGATCCCAGCCGGCACAAACAGGCACGAACTTCCACACCCATTTCACTAAACCCGGCGCCCTACCCCCCCAACAACCGCAATTTCTTACACCCCCTCACAGCAGCCGTGAATCATTATGCATGCCAAGAACCAATTTCGCGACAGCCTGTGATGTGGGATTTTCCAGTGGGCCCGCTGGGGATCGAACCCAGGACCAAGGGATTATGAGTCCCCTGCTCTGACCGCTGAGCTACGGGCCCGCTCGGGTATCTGCGCTGCGCAGTTGCCCGGAAAACCTTAATAGATGGCTCGTCGCCGAATCGACCGAGCGCAGCAACGGAGGCCCCTACCTCCAAACTTCACGGAGCCGTTCCGCTTCGGCGGCTGCCTGGTTCAGCCCTGCCTGGTAGGCGGCCTCCGTGCGGCCGAAGTCCATCAGCGCCAGTCCCCACTCGCTCACCTGTAGCATCTCAGCGCCCGGGACCACAGTGACGACCGACCGGGCCTGAGCCTGCAGCGCGCCAACCCTCTGGCGCGTCGCCGCCAGCAAGGCGTCCAGGAAAGGCACCGGAAGCTGCCATGGCAACTCCAGCAGCGTGCACGAGACTACGACCGCGACCTGCGAGCCGACCGCCACGTCGGCGTTGAGAATGTCTCGCACTCCGCCGTCGATCCAGTACCGATCCGCAAGGCGCACCGGCGGGTAGAGCATGGGCACGGCGCAGCTCGCCGCCACCGCGAGGTGAGCGGACACACCGTCGCCTGGTCCCCAAACCCGAAACGTCCCGTCCTCGGCGTCGACAGAGCAGCATCGGTACGTCGCGGGCCATTCGATGCCGGCGAAGAGCTCGAATCTCGCGAGCCACTCCGAGGTGGGTATCGTCGATGCGCTCAACGCGGCCGACCCCAGCACCGCCCGGGCTTTTGCAGCCGCGGCAGGATCCTGTGCGAGATCGGCGACCGCCGCGGCTCCGGCGCCGTCCAGCAGAGCTCGGTCAGCGTTTGCGACGCTCGCCTCGATCGCGGGAGCGGCCTCATCACTCGGGGAAAGGCCGTCGCTCAGCATCGTCGAGACTGCTGTCAGGTCGCCTCCGGACGTTAGGAGCAAACCTACGACCGATCCGGCGGATGTCCCCACGACAAGGTCGGCTTTGCCCAGATCCACCCCAAGTTGGGTCAGCCCGACGATGAGCCCGGCCTGCCACGCTATCCCTACCGGACCACCTCCGCCGAGGACGGCCGCTTTCGACATGAAGAAAACCTTAGCGGCCCTGCGCTGGAGACCATCGATCGACCTCAACGAATATCGTGGTGGCCGACATGGTCGCGATCCGTTGCTAGAGGCCTCCCTCTTCGGGCTGTCGACTGTTCAGGCGCTGGTAGTTCTGTTCGTCCTGTTGCCCATCGCGGCTGGAGCGGTCATCGTCCCGCTCGTTTCGTGGAGGATCAAGTCGACTTCCCCGCCGGTGCGTACGTCCGAGATTCTCGCCAACGGCATTCCCGTCACTGCGCGAATCGTGACGGTGAAGACACTTGGTTCGATCCTGGAGGTGCGACCGATGGTCCGCTTCGTCGTACGGGTGTCGCCCCCTTGCTCGCCCCCCTGGGAGAGCTTTGCGGGCGAGCAAGGGGGACCAATGGGAGCTTCGGGCGGCGCTGGCGGCGAACCGTTCGACTTGGAGATCGTCCAATCGCTGCCTCGCGCAGTGATAGGCAGTTTCCGCTCCGGCGACACGGTGCAGGCAAAGTTGACTGCCGACTTCAGCGCCGGTGCCATCGTTTGGGAGTCTTGGACCTAGTTTCCCCGTCACCGACAGCCAGCTCATCTCAATCCCATACGGCAAGGTTCCGATACAAACCGGGATGAACTGGGTCGACTCGGACAATGAAACCTACCGACCGACACATGCCGCCCCACCAGGAGCTAAGCGAAGGCGGGACCTTCTACTCGATGAGCTGACAGGCCTCCCGGACTGGCTTAGCATGAAAGTGCACTTGGATGTCGCTGTGCGCAACGCTGCCAACGCCGGTCCGCGCCCGGCTTTGATCGTGCTAGACGTCGACGGCTTCTCAGTTTTCACCGAGCGTCACGGAGCACGAGTCGCCGACCGCCTGCTGCGGACACTGGCGACGCGGGTTCGAGCTCTCGTCGACGGCCGCGGGTGCGCCTACCGGACTGGGGCGGACAGGATCGCCATCATCCTCGACCAGGTCCAGTTGGGAGCGGCGGTGGAGACTGCTGAGTCGGCGGCTGCCCTAGCAGCCCGCCCACTCGACTGCGACGGAGGGCCGGTTACCGCCTCGGCGTGCGCTGCGCTCGTCATGCTCGGTGAGCGGCGCAGAGCTGACGAGGTTGTGAGAGATGTCGATCTCACCATGTACCGGGCAAAATCGGAAGGCCCCGCTAGCGTCGCCGTCTATAGCGACCAGCTGGACAGCTGGGCGACAACCGACCGCGCCGACAAACGCCGCCTTATCGCAGAAACGGAGAGGCTTCGTGCGGAGATCGAGAAGATCCGCGAGTCAGGAGCGACAGATCTGGACGATCGACCGGCGAGCGGCGAGACGTTCAAGACAGATCACGCGAGGCTCTTCAAGCGGCTCCAACGCTCGGGAGACGTCTACTCGCTTCTCGTTATCCGTTCGGACGGGAGCGACGTGGTCGACGACTCCACGGCTCCCGACGTCGACGAGGAAAAAGTTTCCCCATCGGACCGCCACGACGGCTTGTACCGGACAGTAAGGAGGGCCGTCCGCCAAGGCGATCAGGTGTACGACCTCTGCGACGGCCGGTTTGCGGTACTTCTAACGGGCGCCCAGGGACACGCCGCTGTGCTTGCAGCAGAGCGCGTCCGCGCAGCGGTGGAGCGGAGTCCTGGCACCGCAAGCGGTGACCTTTACAATCACGGTTCGGGCGACCAACGCGAATCCAGCGTGACAGTGGCCGCTGTCGAGGCTGGTTTTCGCCACGAATCGAGCCGGGATGTCTTCGATGAGGCAAACGCCCTTCTCACGTCCGCCGAGGAGGCCGGACCGAACCGAGTTGTCTGGCCGCGTCGAAGCCGCCAAGAAACGAACGAGAGCTCCTAGCTCGTCGATTCCCCTAGAACTGATTCGATGGCCGACACGACTTCCGGCGAATCCGGTGTGACCATCGGTCGGAACCTTGCGGCCACGCGCCCATCGGCACCGACGAGGAACTTCTCGAAGTTCCATTTGACGTCGCCAGCTTCGCCTTCGGAGTCCGGGGTGGCAGTGAGGACATCGAAGAGGGGGTGTCGGTCAGGGCCGTTGACGTCGACTTTCTCCGTCAGTGGGAACGTGACGCCGTAGGTCGTGGAGCAGAAGGTCGAGATTTCCTCGGCACTGCCCGGCTCCTGACCCGCAAACTGGTTACAGGGCACACCGATGACAGAGAAGCCTTGGCTCTTGAACTGTTCGTGCAACTGTTCCAAAGCTGCGTACTGAGGCGTGAGGCCGCACCGCGACGCAACGTTGACTATCAGGGTCGCCTTCTCGCCGAAGGTAACCGGACCGCCGTTCAGACCTGAGATCGCTACGTCATAGGGGGACATGGTTGATTCAACTGTCGTATCGATCCGCATATTCCGAGGCGAGCCCATCCGCGACGTCGAGGCGCGGATCGGGCAGGCTATGGGCCGATGGAACCACCGAGCGGGCGCCCTGACGGCGAATCTGATACGACTCCGCGAACCGGCGGACCACCCGCCCAGTTTCCCGGAGTGGTCCTGCGCGTCGCCGGCGACTATGCGTGGCGTCTCATAGTCGTCGGAGTCGTCGTCTATTTCGGGGTGCGACTTCTCTCGAGCCTGTCGCTCGTGGTGATTCCATTCGTAATCTCATTGCTTGTCGCCGCGCTGCTGAGCCCGCTTGCAATGAGGATGCGCCGAATCGGAGCCGGCAGGGGCGTTGCGACCGCGCTCACAATGCTTGTCGCAGTAGTCGTGTTCGGCGGCTTGCTGACACTCGTTGTCCTCAGAGCCGCTCAGCAGGCACCGCAGCTCGGGAACGAGATCAATACTCTGCTACCTCACGTGAAGCGGTGGTTGATCAACGGTCCTTTGAAGATCAACGCGAAAACCGTAGATAACCTGAGCTCGACGATCAGCAGCACGATCTCCAAGAACTCCGCCACGATCGCATCGACAGCCCTCTCCACCGGCAAGACGGTGCTCGAATTTCTAAGCGGCGCGCTTCTGGCGATCTTCTCGACCATCTTCCTCGTCTTCGACGGGGACAGAGTCTGGAAGTTTCTCCTAGGCGCGATCCCTAGATCTGCCCGCCCCGAAGCGGAAGCCGCCGGTAGCGCAGCGTGGGCGACGATCGGGTATTACATACGCGGAACGCTCATCGTCGCCACTTTCCACGGTGTCGTCGTGGCTGTGACGCTCACAGTCCTTGGCGTTCCGCTCAGCTTTCCTCTCGCCGTACTGGTAGGCATCGGATCGTTTGTGCCGCTGGTTGGTGCCATTGTGACAGGGGCCCTGGCTGTCGCGGTTGCCGGACTTGCGAAAGGTCTCATTGCCGCGATCGCAATGACCGCAGTGCTGCTGCTCGACAACCAGATCGAGGCTCACCTACTGCAACCGTTCGTGGTGGGCCGCTACGTCAGGATCCATCCTTTGGCAGTAGTATTGTCACTGGCTGCCGGGGCGATCCTGTTCGGGATAGTGGGAGCCGTCGTCGCCGTACCGGTTGTCGCAACGGCCAACAGCGCTACGCGCGCTGCGATGCTGTGCCGGCAAAAGCGCCACCTCGACGGGGATTTGGCCGATTGAGTCTTGACACTCGCAGCGCAGAGGCGTTTAATAAGAGAAGCAGCCTCACTCCGTCGCAACACGAAAGGAGGGCACTGTGCTAGCACCAACCATGTCCGAGGAGGAGATTCCACCTCGCTGATACAGGGCCCGCCGGGCGGCGATCCGCCGTCGGGGGGCCCGCTCGAAGCGGCGCCTGCTCGCCGGATTCTGTGTGATACCCAGGTTGCGCCGTGTTACTTGCCGGTGCGGCTGGTGTGCGCGTGGCGGAGGATACCGAGTCGTGGAAAACTGACGATGTGAGCAACGTCGATCGGTTCCGTCCGGCGAGCAGACCCACCAAGCTTGACCACTTAAGCGGCGAGCGCTCTGATGTTGATCTCCATAAGGACCGTGGTCTGGACCTGACGCCGACGGAACGTGCGCGACGGCGGAGCAACCGCCGATGGATGTTGGCAGTGGCATGCGGGTCTATCCTGATTCTCGGCGCCGCACTCGGTGTGTCTGCCATCGAGGCCTCCAAAGCTCCTAACGGACCCCAAATCACGGTTCCGACCGGCTACAAAGCTGTGCGCGACGGCTACTTCACTTACGCTGTGCCTAGTTCGTGGTCGACAAACCCGGCCTTCACAGACCAAGCGGGCGATGTCGAGACGTCAGGGAGTTCCGGCTGGGCTGGCCAGCACATCTCTTACCTTCTGCATGCCCCGTCGGCGAGCGCAGCAGTACCGGTTGCCGTCGATTCATTCGGACAATCTTCACCGGCGTTGCTGACGCTGACTGGTGGCCGGTTGATCGACGTTAAAGGAGCGTCTGTCGCGTTCGAGTATCAGGCGAACCGTCCGAACGGCTTCCATGCAGTGTTGGTACACGCGTGGGCGTCTCGAACTGACGTCGAGCTCTGGCTGCTTGTCCACGCGCCTCAAGGCCAGACGAAAGAGATCCTAGCTAGCCTCGTGGGATAACCTCGCCGGAGTAGAACGACGAAAGGGCGAGAACCTCGCTCACGTACCACGAAGCATGGTTGTAGTCGAAGATCGCCCCTGCTAGGCCCCCAGCTTTCGTCGCCCCGTCGGCGCAGAGCATCCTCGCCGCGGCGTAGACCGCGTCGGTAGCATCATACGGGCTTGGCGGCGACGCACCGCCAGGTGGGACCGGATATTCGTATTCGTCGAAGGTGGCGGGCTCGAATTGCATTGGGCCTTCCGCTCCTGCGCTGTTCGCACCGGAATGGACACCCGGTAGCGTCGACGTCCCATTGCCCGATTCCACTGTGCCGATCGCAGCGAGCACCGTCCAAGACAGCCCCGGGCACGCCCCTGCAGCTTGCATATATAGGGCCGACATAGGCGCCGGCAGCGGCGAGTTGGTCGCGTTGCCCGCCGTTGCTCCATTGCTCGTGCCTGCTGTGCCACCAAGACCAAGGTTGACCGCCCCCGTCTGACTTGTGGACGCGCTTGCCGTGACAGTCAGCGTCTCTATTCCTGCCGTCGCCATGACCCCGAGAGCACCGAATCCCGCCACGACAGAAACTGTTAGCCCTACCGCCAGTCGGAACGACACCGCAAATCATTCTCCAGCAAGGCGGTCCAGCAGATTACTACGTTCACTCTTATAGTATTTCATAAGTTGTAATTTGTTTCTACAACTTAATTGAAAGGTGCCGTGGTCCTGGCGCCAGTACGCTCGTCGTGCAAACCCGTCGTCTAGGAGTACAGCATTGCTATCGTCCGTCGTCGGCTACCGCATCCTGGGCCGAGCCGAGCCCGCGGCATCAGCCCGAACTGCATATCTCTGCGAGGCGCCGGACCGTCTTGGTCTCGCAGACCAGGTGCTCCTCTCAGAGCTTGCCGGCTCTTTTCTTCGACTGACCGAGGTCAGCGACCTGTTACGTCAGTACTGCGCAGTCGCGTCCGATCACCTTCTCGTGTTGCACGAGCTTCTCGGTGATGAAGGCTCGTCCAGCCTCTTCCTCGCTTCGGAGGCACCGTCGCGGGGCACGCTTGCGAACGCGACAATCCCACTCGAGCCACAAGCCAAAGTGCTCGCGCTAGCCGCGGCAGCACGGGGGGCGCATGCCCTTCACGAGGTGGGAATAGCGCACGGTACCATCTCCCCCGACGCCATCTTTCTTACTGGCCGAGGTCCCGTCCTCGGCCCGCCCGACATGGTCAGGCCGGCGGGGAAGGTGACGACTTCGAAGCCTGCGGTGGTCCTCAACTACGTCGACCCGGCTCTGCTTCGCGGTGAGGCCCCGTCACGAGCCTCCGACATCTGGTCCCTCGGCGCCAGCCTCCACATGTCACTCAGCAACACAGCGCTTTATCCTGGCCTAGACGACGACGAACCGGTGATCGCCGTCCAACGGGTCCTTTACAGCCGACCGAGGCTCGACCCCGGCCTTCCAGCCGGGATCCTCGATGTAATCCGGTCTTGCATGGCATCGGACATGTCAGAGCGCCCCCCGACCGCCATCGCCATCGCTTCGATCCTCGAAGGTTACGAGTTCGCCGACCTTTCGGGGCCGGCATCAAAAGCCGACCTGGCCGAGGCGGTATCGGCTTCCGACCAGACAGGTGGCATCGCATGATCGCGCGGCTCGAGGTAGGTCCCGGACAAGGGGTGGTCATCCGCTACGGCCACGTCGTTGCGTGGACAAGCGCCGACGCGTCGACGTCCCTGCTGGCATTCCTGATCGAGTCCGCCCGGAACCTATCGGGATCCCCTGAGGCGGGGCAGATACTCGTCGACCATCTGGCTTCTGTGCTGAGCTCCGCCGATCCCGAGCCCCAGGTGGGTTTCGCCGTCGCCGGACCTGGCCTAGCCAGATGGGTGAGCCTCGTGCATGGGCCTGCACAGGGTTGGGATGGTGCCTCGTGGACGACCCCTCCGACCCAGCCAGGCTGGGCGCGCACGATCATCACACCCAGTCCAGCGCTGTCACTCAACGCTGCCGGGTCATCGCTTCCGGAGGGATCGCCATCCTCGCTGCTCGACCTCGAAGCGGGCGTTGTGCCCGGCGGCGGGCTGACCCTCTGGCCTGCGCCGGCACCTGAGCGGCTCACCCTCTCGAGCGCACAAAGTGGGCGTCCAGACGACGATCAGGCCATAGACGAGGAGCCGACTTCCACGCTGACGATTTCATCGCCGGGGACAGCTGACCCGAACGACTTCGAGTCGACGAACGCAACTTCGCAAGAGGCGAATCCGAGCGCCACGGCAAATGGAGAAGCTTCCGTCGTGGTCGATCTCCGCCCAGGAGCATCCGGTACGCGACGTCTCTCGAAGCCCGCTCTGCCACTCGGCGGCGACACGCCAGGTGCCCCCGCCCGAGCTGTCATAGTCGATGGGGTCCGTTGCCACCGGGGACACTTCAATCGACCCGGCATGATCTTCTGCGCTTTGTGCTCGAGTCCCATCAGGATGGGAGACGAGCTGCCCGGTCCGGGACCAAGGCCGCCGCTCGGCTGCCTGATTACCTCCGACGGGAGCGTATATCGACTCGACAGCGGCTACGTCGTTGGCCGCGATGAGTACCCGACCAGCGACGGCCCGAAGGTGGGAGCTGCAACTGACGGGCGTGAGAGCCAGGATGGTCGCCCTCGCCAGCTACCGCTTGGCGGCGATCCGATGCGGCGCGGCCGCGCCGAGATTCTCCTCGAGGGTTGGGACGTGATTGTCGTGGACGGCGGTTCGGAGGTCGGCACCTACACCTACCCGCCCGGGGCTTCCGTGTGGCAGAAGATGCCCTCCCGGACGAGGGAGGTCGTCGCTCCGGGAAGCCACATCTCTTTTGGTAGAGACGTCGTCACCTACATAAATCCGTGGGTTGCTGCCGCATCCGACGAGCTGACCCGCGACAGCACCGGAGCCGACGACCGGGCCGGGTAGCCCTTCTCGTGAGGTGCCGCTGTCCGCGGTGTCGACGAGGGGTGTCTTCCCTGGCTGGTAGCTTGGCGCCGTAATCCAGCTATGGACCTGTCCACCACCCTTCGGGGACGTCAGACAAGGTTGGCCCGATGCAACACCCGCGCATACTCACGAATCCGGTCCGCCCGATCCGACGGGCTCGAAAGCAGCGTCAAACTCGCATGTTCGCGATCCGGTCGATTCGCGACAACCTCCTTTCACTTGCCGGCCTGGTCGGGAGCCCCGCATTTAACCAAGCCGGCGATCAAGTCGGTCGGGTCGCAGACGTCGTAGCCCGCTGGGATGGCCAGGAGGCTTACCCAGCCGTTAGCGGCATGGTCCTCAGGATCGGAGGGCGGCGTTCGTTCGCGCCCATCCACGAGATCTCCGCAGTCAGCCGTCAAGGCGCTACCCTCGCCTCGGCCCGGCTGAGTCTTCTCGAGTTCGCGCGCCGCGACGGGGAGGTGCTTCTCGCTCGAGACGTGCTGGACCATCAGCTCGTCGACGTGGACGGCGTGCAGGTGATCCGCCCCGCCGACTTGTACCTCGCCTTCACCCCGTCCCCGTCCGGACGGGTTCTGCGGCTCGTCGGTGTCGACGTCAGCGCGCAGACGTTGCTTCGCAGGCTCGGACCAAAGCGTTGGAGAACGTTACCGACGCCCGAAAGGGTCATCGACTGGGCGACGATACGGCCATTCGGTAGCGAAGTCTCCAACGTCGCGCTTCGCGCGTCGCACGACGAGCTTCGCCGCCTTCGCCCGGGAGAGCTCGCAGACCTCCTCGAGGACCTTGGACGAGATGCTCGTCAAGAACTGCTCGCAAGCCTCGAGCCGGAGATCGCAGCCGACGCCTTGGAGGAGATGGATCCCGAGGAGCTGGGAGCACTGCTACGAGAGACACGGGCCGAGGATGCCGCCGCGCTCGTCGCAAGGATGGAGCCCGATGAAGCCGTCGACGCCCTTCGAGACCTCGAGGAGGACGACCGCACCGAGCTGCTCGAGCACATGGAGCCGGGGCAGGCAGAAGCCCTCGCCGACCTGCTGCACTATGAGGAGGGCGAGGCCGGAGGTTTCATGACTACACGCCTCGTGACGGCCACGCCCGACGAGACGGTCGAGGCCGTCCGGATCCGCCTTCGCGGGGCAAAAATACACTCGAGCGAGGTTGACGCAGTTGCTGTCGTGGACGCAGACGGCTGCCTCGTGGGAGACGTAGGGCTTTTCGAACTCGCAACCGCCGAGAACGACAACCTGATGTCCGATCTCCTTCCCGGCGGCGAATGCGTCTCAGTGACAGTCGAAGCGGGCATTACCGAGGTCGCAGAGCGCTTGATGGAGACGCGTCACAGCTCGGTGATCGTCGTCGACGGCAACGATCGACCGCTAGGAAGGATTCTCGCCGACGACCTGATCGACACACTCCTACCAGAGAAGGGCCGCCGCCACTTTCCAAGGTTCCTCACATGAGCGCGCAGGCCGCCGTAGACGTTCGTCGGGGGACGGGCGCTTCACCACCCCGGCGGCGGAAATGGCTGATCTACCTTGCGATCGCTGGACCGGGCATCATCGCTGCGAACGCCGGGAACGACGCAGGCGGGATCATCACCTACGCGTCAGCCGGTGCTCAGTTCGGCTACCGCCCGATCTTCCTGATGGTCCTCGTCACTGTCGGCCTGGTCGTGGTCCAAGAAATGTGCGCCCGTCTCGGAGCGTTCACCGGTAAAGGACTTGCCGCTCTAATCAGGGAAGAGTTCAGCCTGCGGATAGCTTCGTTTGCGCTTTTCTTTCTGGTGGTAGCGAACGTCGGTCTCGTCGTGTCGGAATTCGCCGGCATCGGCGCAGCCTTGGAACTGCTCGGTGTCAGCAAGTTCGTCTCGGTGCCGATAGCAGCAATCGCCATTTGGGCCCTGGTGATGTTCGGTTCGTACCGCTACGCAGAACGCCTCTTCCTGGCCATGTCATTGGTGTTCGTCGCCTATCCGATTGCGGCGATACTGGCCCACCCCCGCTGGGGACAGGTGACATCAAACACAGTCATCCCGCATTTCGTCGCAACAAGGCCGTTCATCCTCCTCGCCGTCGCATTGATCGGCACGACGATAACCCCGTACATGCAGCTGTACGTGGCAGCAGCCGTTGCCGACAAAGGCATCGGGCCGGCCGACTACCGCTACGAACGGGTCGACACAGTCTTTGGGGCGATCGCCGGCGACGTTGTCAGCGTGTTCATAATCATCGCGACCGGCGCGGCACTCGGGCGCTTCGGACAACCACTCGCGTCGGCCCACTCGGCGGCGCAAGCCCTGGCGCCGGTTGCCGGAACCCTGTCCGTCGACCTGTTCGGGATCGGCCTCCTCGGCGCTTCGATGCTTGCAGGGGCGGTCGTCCCGCTCTCGACGGCCTACGCGGTCTCCGAAGCACTCGGCGTCGAGCGGTCGGTGTCTCGCAGCTTCGCAGAAGCGCCGCTGTTCTTGTCGCTCTTCACCGCCCAAATCCTCATCGGCGCCGGCGTAGCACTCCTGCCCGGCAACCTTGTCAGTCTGCTGATCAACACTCAGACTTTGAACGGCCTGATAACTCCCATCATCTTGATCTTCATCCTGATCCTCGCCAACCGCCGGAGCGTCCTCGGGACGGCGGCCAACGGGAGGGTCTTCCGGATCGTCGCCGCAATCTCGATCGCGGCCGTTGCTGTCACAGCGACGACGCTGGTGGTCCAAACAGCACTCGGGTGGGTCGGCATTGCCTGACGGGCCGGAAGCTCCAGACGACGGCGGTCAGCCGCAGGCCTCACCTGGAACCGGCCTCAGTGCCGAAATCTATGGTCCCCCCGGCCGTCCCGTCGTGTTGTTGCACGGCCAGCCTGGCACCGCCGCTGACTGGAAGCGGGTTATCGCTCTCGTCGAGGACAGATACGAGGTCATAGCCCCGGATCGGCCGGGTTACGGCGCGACGAGCGGGCCGGCAACCGGCTTCGCCGGGAACGCTCATGCCGTCCTCGACCTCATGGACCGCCTCGGCCGCTCACGAGCGATTATCGTCGGCCACAGCTGGGCCGGAGGTGCCGCCATCTGGGCTGCTGCCTCCTGCCCGGAGCGCGTTTCGGGACTGGTCCTCGTATCGTCGGTCGGGCCGAGCGAGCACCTCGCCTGGAACGACCGTCTCCTCGGCGCGCCTCTGGCCGGCGAAGCGTTAGCGGCCGCTGCGGGGGGTGCCCTCACGCTCGTAACCGGAAACTCGCGGGTCCGGTCGCTGGCCGACAGCCACCTGCCACGCCGTGCCCGCGATGGGTACCGCTACCTCGCCCGACTCGCGGCGGGCCAGGACCGGCTGTGGCGCTCGTTCCTGGTGGAGCAACGCCACCTCCTAAACGACCTCGGAGGCTTGGAGCCACTCCTCGCCCAAGTGAAAGCCCCGACGGTCGTGCTCCACGGAGCCTCCGACCGCACGGTCGAACCGGCCGTCGCTGTCCATCTGGCGTCCGGGATCAGCGGGGCGAAGCTGCACGTGGTCGACGGCGCACGCCATCTGATACCTCAGGACCATCCGGATGCTGTCGCGGCTGCGATCGACGAAGTCGCTTCCGGGTCCCCTTAGTCCGTACGGGCGGTCGCCTGACCCTAACCGTCAGACGGCCAGGTAGCGCCGCACTGCGAAAGCCGAACCGAGAACCCCCACCAAGCCACCCACGACAAGCAGAACCAAGCCCGTGAGGACGGCCTCATGAGGCGTGACGAAAAGCTGGTTGGTGCCGAGAATCGTCTGGTCCGGCAGGAACGACGCTATCCAGTTGCGCAAACCGTAGGTAAGGAAGAAGGCGACAACCGCTCCAGCCATGCCATGGACGAAACCTTCGAGCATGAACGGCACGCGAATGAACCAGTTCGTCGCCCCGACGAGTTTCATCACCGACACCTCGCGCCTCCGAGCGAAGATAGCGAGCTGGATGGTGTTGACGATGAGCGCTATAGCCCCGACGAGAACCCCTATTGCCAAGCCGACACCGAGCGTCCGCCATCGGCTGAACTGCTGGAGCAAGGTGGCGATCTCCTGCTGCGCATAAGAGACCTTCAACACACCCGGCTGATTGGAGAACTCTCGTCCGAGCTGCGCTATGTCACTCGCGTTCGAGGGGACCACGCGATACGAGGGAGGCATGTCGGCGGGGGTGAGGACGCTCACAATGTCGTTGTTGTTACCGAAAATCTGCTTGAACTCCTGGTACGCCTGCGCCTTGTCGACGAAATGGAACTTCTTGACCCCCGGTGTCGACGTCAGCTCGTGGCCGATAGCCGAAGTCTCGGTCGTCGAAACATGGACTTTGAGGAAGATAGCCAGCTCAACGCCGCCCCTCCACTGCACGGACGCTTTGTTGATCGCCTGGCGCATTACCAGCACCGCTCCGAGAGCACTCAACGAAACGGCCATAGTCAAGATTGCGGCGACGGTCATCAGCAGATTCCGCCTCAGGTTCCCGCCGGTCTCGCGCAGCAGGTAGCCGGTCGAAAGGGCCATCAGGCGCCCATCCCGTAGACGCCCCGCGCCTGGTCGCGCACGATCGACCCACGGTCGAGCTCGACGACACGGCGACGCATGGAGTCCACGATCCCCTCGTCATGGGTGGCCATGAGCACGGTGGTCCCTGTTCGGTTTATGCGGTCCAGCAGTCGCATGATGCCCGCTGTTGTGGCCGGGTCAAGGTTACCGGTCGGCTCGTCGGCGAGCAGGATCAACGGTCGGTTGACGAACGCCCGCGCGATTGCGACGCGCTGCTGCTCGCCGCCGGACAGTTCGCTCGGAAGGTTGTCGAGTTTTTTCCCAAGTCCGACAAGCTCGAGAATCTGGGGCACCTGGCTGCGTACCACCTGGCGCGGGCGGCCGATGACGTCGAGCGCGAACGCCACGTTCTCGTATACGGACTTGGTCGGCAGCAACCGGAAGTCCTGGAACACGCAGCCGATGTTGCGCCGCAGGTATGGCACTTTCCAGCCGGAAAGGGACCCGACTTCCTTGCCTGCGACCCACACCTCCCCGGAATCTACCCCCTCCTCTTTTGTGACGAGACGTAGGAAAGTCGACTTCCCCGATCCGGAGGGACCAACAAGGAAGACGAACTCACCTTTTTCTATGTCGATGTCGACGTCGCGAAGTGCGACAGTGGTGCCCTTATAGGCTTTGGTGACGTTGACGAGCTTGATCATGGGGTCATGTGTTTTATCGGCACGCGTGTCATTGCTCCGAAGTAGCCAGCCAGCGTGCTGGGAACATTCAGGTTTATTCCTATCTTAACGTTTCGATGCCCCCGGCACCGGCCAGCCCGCCTTTGGTCCACTTGGAATCATTCCGGCTCGGCATCCGTCATCCCGGCCCGCCGCCAGCGTAGAAACGCTTCCATGAACGAGTCGAGGTCGCCGTCAAGGACAGCGGACACGTTACCCGTCTCGAATCCGCTGCGCAGGTCCTTCACCTGTTGGTACGGGGCAAGCACATAGGAACGAATCTGGGCGCCCCAGCCTATGAGCGCTTTCGGGCCCGCCAACTCCGACATCTCGGCAACGCGAGCCTGGCGCGCAAGCTCCGCAAGCTTGGATGCGAGGATCTGCATCGCCTTGGCTTTGTTTTGGAACTGTGAGCGCTCGTTCTGCACCGCAACGACGGTGCCGGTCGGCAGGTGGGTGATCCGGACAGCCGAGTCAGTCACGTTGACGTGCTGGCCGCCGGCGCCCGACGAGCGGTAGGTGTCTATCCTCAGTTCCTTCTCGTCGATGTCGACCTCGCCCGATAGGTCCTCGAAGAACGGCACGACGCTGACCGCCGCAAAACTCGTCTGGCGGCGAGCCTGGGAGTCGAACGGGGAGATCCGCACCAGCCGGTGCATGCCCCGCTCGGAAGCAAGCAGTCCGTTCGCGTAACGGCCACGCACGATGAAGCTCGCAGAGAGGATTCCCGCCTCCTGGCCTTCGCTGACCTCCTCGACCTCGAAGTCGAATCCGCGCCGCTCCGCCCAACGGTTGTACATACGGACGAGCATCTGCGCCCAGTCCTGGGCGTCGGTCCCGCCGTCCTTGGCGTGGATCTCGCACACTGCGTCGCTTTCGTCGTGCTCACCGGTAAAGAGGGACCGCAGCTCCAGCCGGTCCAACTCCTCCGAAACGCCTGCCATCCCGGAGAGCAGCTCAGATTCGACCGAATCGTCGCCCTCCTCGACGCCAAGCTCGAAGAGGGTGCGCAGATCCTCCAACGCGGCGCCGAGACGGTCGATCAGGTCGAGGTCACCTTTGACCTGGCCGTACTCACGGGTGATCCGCTGCGCTTCGTCCGGTTTGTCCCAGAGGTCCGGGCGACCGAGCTCCGACTCGAGACGGGGAAGTTTGCTTCGAAGCTCGTCGGCGCGCAGATACCGGCCAGCATCATCGAGGCGGCCCGCGAGCTTGCCTATGTCGGGGGTGAAGTCACGCATGGGGTTGGCCCTAGCGGCCGTGGCAGAATTTGAACTTCTTACCGCTGCCGCAGGGGCACGGATCGTTGCGACCTGCACGATCCCATTCGGAGTCGTGTACGACGGGTCTGGCGATCGTATTGTCGGCGCCCTGCGAGCGGACGGCGGAGGGCTCCGCTGGCAGGATGACCTCCTCGCCGGGAGCAGGGCCCGCCGCAAGCGCCCGCTCGATGCCTGACGTGCCCTGCACCGGGTCAACAGCCGCACGGTACTCGGCCCCGGCGAGCGTCTGCTCGTCGGTTTCGCCCTGTGTCAAGACCTGGACCTGGGCGTGCATGACGATCTTCACGTAGTCGTCGTCGATGCTCGACATGAGCTGGCCGAACATCTCGTATCCGTCGCGCTGCCAGGCGACGAGAGGGTCCTGCTGGCCCATGGCCCTCAGGTTGATCCCTTCGCGCAGATAGTCCATCTCGGAAAGGTGCTCCCGCCATTTCTGGTCGATCAACTGCAGCATCACCTCGCGCTCCAACGCCCGCATGGTGTCCTCACCCGAGCCACCCTCCGGGGCAGGCATGGTCTGCTCGCGCTCCTCGTAGTAGCCGATGGCCTCGGCCGCGACATGCTCGTATATCTGGTTCGAGTCGGCCAACTCCACGAGTTGTTCCTTGGTCGATTGGACAGGGACGTATTGGCGCAGCTCGCTCAGGAGGCCTTCCAGGTTCCAGTCCTCGGGGTCTTCGCTCGCAGGGCAGTTCGCGCTGACCACGCTGTCCACCGCTGCGCTGAGCACATCGACGGTACGGCCTCGCAAGTCTTCTCCTTCGAGAATCTGCGCCCTGCGCTGGTAGATGACCTTACGCTGCTCGTTCATCACCTCGTCATACTTGAGTACGTCCTTGCGTATTTCAGCGTTTCGCGCCTCGACGGTGTTCTGCGCCCTCTCGATCGCTTTGGAAACCATCTTCGAGTCGATCGGCACGTCCTCGGGTAGAGCGCGGCTCATCACCCACTGCATAGCGCCCGTCGCAAATAGCCGCATCAGTTCGTCCTCCAAGGAGAGGAAGAACCGGCTTTCTCCCGGGTCGCCCTGGCGTCCCGCCCGCCCTCGAAGCTGGTTGTCGATACGTCGCGACTCGTGTCGCTCCGAGCCGAGCACGTACAGGCCGCCGAGCTCGCGAACCTTGTCTCCTTCGGCCTTGCACTCCTCTCGGTGCTTCACCAGCAGTTCGCCGTAGCGCGCCTGGCCTTCGTCGCTGTCAAGGTCGAGGCCACTCGCTCGGACTTCCTGCGCTGCGAGCAGCTCCGGGTTCCCTCCGAGAAGGATGTCGACCCCACGGCCTGCCATGTTGGTAGCCACGGTCACGGCGTGAAGCCTGCCCGCCTGTGCGACTATCTCCGCTTCTCTCGCATGCTGCTTCGCATTGAGGACGTGGTGAGGAATGCCACGATGCTCGAGCATCCTCGACAGGAGCTCCGACTTCTCGACCGATGCCGTTCCGACAAGCACCGGCTGGCCTTCCTCGTAACGCTCCAGAAGGTCGTCGACAACAGCATCGAATTTTGCGGCTTCAGACTTGTACACCAGGTCGGCTTGATCCTCGCGGACCATCGGCAGGTTGGTTGGGATCGGCACCACCTGCAGGTTGTAGGTGTTCGCGAACTCGGCTGCTTCGGTCTCCGCGGTGCCCGTCATACCGGCAAGCTTCTCGTAGAGGCGGAAATAGTTCTGCAACGTGACGGTCGCCCAGGTGTGGTTCTCCTCTTTGATGGCTACGCGTTCTTTGGCCTCGACCGCCTGGTGAAGGCCGTCCGACCAACGCCGGCCTTCGAGAACCCGGCCGGTGAACTCGTCGACAATCTTCACCTCGCCGTCAGCGACGATGTAGTCCTTATCGCGTTTGTACAACTCCTTAGCCTTGAGGGCCTGGGTGAGCTGGTGGACGTAGTTGGACGACACGATGTCGTAGAGGTTCTCGATGCCGAGCGACTTCTCGACTTTCACGATTCCCGATTCGGTCGGAGCAACCGTGCGCTTCTCCTCGTCCACCTCGTAGTCCGTCTCGCGGGTGAGCGACCGGGCGACTCCGGCGAACTGGGCGTAAAGGCGGGCCGATTCGCTCGACGGACCGGAGATGATGAGCGGCGTCCGCGCCTCGTCGATCAGAATCGAGTCCACCTCGTCGACGATCGCAAACTTGTGTCCCCGTTGCACCATATGATCGAGAGCGCGGGCCATGTTGTCGCGTAGGTAGTCGAATCCGAGCTCGGTGTTCGTGCCGTACGTGACGTCACAGTTGTAGGCGTCCTTCTTGGCCTGCCACCCTTCGATCTCCGGCGAGACCCGACCGACGCTCAGCCCGAGGAAGCGGTGAACCTGGCCCATCCACTCCGCGTCCCGGCGCGCCAAGTAGTCGTTCACGGTGACCACGTGGACCCCATCGCCGACGAGGGCGTTCAGGTAGACGGGAAGGGTGGAGACGAGAGTCTTTCCTTCACCGGTCTTCATCTCGGCTATTCCCCCGAGGTGAAGAGCCGCGCCGCCCATCAGCTGCACGTCGAAGTGACGCTGACCTATCGTACGCCGGGCGGCTTCCCGGACGGTCGCGAACGCCTCGATCAGAAGATCGTCGACGTGCTCGCCCTGCTCCAAGCGTTCGCGGAAGCGGACCGACTGGGCAGCGAGGTCTTCATCGCTAAAAGCCTCCATTTCCGGCTCGAGGGCGTTTATGTCGGGCACGAGAGCTTTCAAGGCGCGAACCTTGCGTCCCTCCCCGGCTCGGAGGATTTTGCTGAACACGCTCATGGCGCCATATATCCTACCTGTCACATGTGACGAGGTCCGCTCGCTAGGCTGGGTCGTGCCCGACAGGCCTGTAAATCGTCCCTATCGGCCGCGAGTTTTGGGGTGGCGGTCGCTTGCAGTCCACCTGCCGCTCGCGGGCATGCTCGCTTTGTACATCGGTCGCTTCGCTCTGTTGTCGGTCCAAGTCCAGGACGGTTTCGGCGCTCCCGGGTATGACCTGGGAATCTTCGATCAGGGCGTGTGGCTGCTCAGCCGGTTCGACGCGCCTTTCGTGACAGTCATGGGACGTAACCTCTTCGGCGACCACACGTCGTTCGTCTTGCTGTTAGCGGTGCCGCTGTACTGGATTTGGCCGGCCGCACAGACGCTGCTCGTCCTGCAGACCGTTCTGCTTGCTTGCGGAGCAATCCCCGTGTACATCCTCGCCCGTCGACGTGTCGGCAGCGCGTGGATGGCAACGGCTCTGGCGGGTTCGTACCTGCTGAACCCCGCCTTGCAACAGGGGAACCTCGAACAGTTCCATCCCGAGTCGTTCCTCGTCCTGTTCCTGGCGCTTGCGATCGTGGCAGCCCTGGAGTGGTGGCCACGCCTTCTCTGCGTCTCGGTCATCGGGGCGCTGCTCGTCAAGGAGGACACCGCTCTGCTGGTGATCCCCCTTGGCGTCTGGGTGTACCTCCGCCGCGACAAGGCCCTCGGCATCGGCATCGCCACAGCGGCCGCCGCCTACATGGCCTTCGCGTTCGAGGTGGTCATCCGTTCAATCCTCGGCACCGCCAATTTCTACGGCGGTCGGTTGCCCTTCGGTGGCCTGGTCGGGCTCATCGAGTCACCGTTTCGCCATCCGGGACGGCTGTGGGCCTACCTGAAAGGGGGTGGCCGGCCCTTCTACTTGTGGCAAGTGGGGAGCTCGTTCGGATGGATCTTCCTCGTCTCGCCCGAGATTGCCGCTATCGCGATTCTCAACCTGACCGAGAACGTCATCTCCACGTTCCCCTACATGCACCAGATTCCCTACCACTACTCCCTTGACGCCGTTCCGGTGCTCGCCCTCGGGACCGTCTACGCGATCTCGCGGCTACAGTCCGCCCGCAGGAGGGGCCTGGCAACCGCTTTCGTCGCATCGTCGGCGCTCGTCGCGTGCAGCCTGTGGGGCCTGTCGCCTTGGTCTCGCAACCCCGTCTACCCGCACCAGGCGCCTGACAGCCCAGCGGTCGTCGCCGCCGACAAAGCGCTCAAGGCCGTCCCGGCGGATGCCGTCGTCTCCGCCAGCGCTTTCTATGTGAGCCACCTCGATCACCGTCGAAAGATCTACCAGTGGCCCACGCCGTTCAGCGCCCAGTACTGGGGCCTCTACACCGAGGAGGGGCAGCGTCTACCGTTCGCTTCGAGCGTGCAATACGTCGTAATCCCCTCGCATCTGAGCGGAACGGACAAGACCGTGTTCAACTCGATCGCCGCCCACTTTCACCTCGTGGTCTCCGGTGGAGGAGTCAGCGTCTACAAGAGGATCGCCCCATGAGACCAGGGACCCCAGCGGCTGACCTGGTCTTTGACCCCACACCCGCCCGAACCTCCCGGGACCCCAGCGGCCCCTGACGAGGCACGGGACTTACATCTAAATCGCACCATGATCGACAGGTACACCGCTGCCAAGATCGCCGATAATGAAAAAAGCAACCGGAAGTGCCATACCTGTCTTACGTGGGTCGTTTCGCCTGCGACTGGCATCGACTTTCAACCACAGACCCGCTGAGGTCCGACACGAACGTTAGCGCCAAGAGCGGTCAGGCGACGCCCGCCAGGGATTCCTTCAGCTCACCGAGGATAGGGACAGGCCCCGGGTCGACCCCTGTGGTTGCTGCAAGCCAAAGCGACATGTAGTCCCCTACCAGGATCAAGTCGAGCAACTGGGCGAGATCGCCTTCACCTTCCGCCGACACCTCGATTACGTCAGCGACCACCTCTCGCATGATGTCCGCGACGAGTCGTATCCGACGTCCTATCTGCGGGTGCTCCCCGTCGTGGCGCAACGCAATCGCGGTGACCACCTGCCGGGTGAGGTCGCCATTCTGCCCCCAACCACAGATTTCGTTGTGGCACAGCTCGGGCTGTGCCGACCACCATGCCGGCGCCTTCGCGTTCTCGTTGACCTGGGTCTTCCAACGCTGCGCCGCCGCAGCGCCGACCAGCCCGCCGCCGTGGATCAGAGGAATCGTCCGGCCTATCTTTCTGGCGACCGCCGCCGGAAGGCTTGAATCCCCGGCCGACTCGATGTCGTCACGGCGCCTGCCTAGCTGATCGACAGCCAGCTCGATCCATGACCCGCCACCGCGATACAACCCGAGGTGCTCGAGCGTGACGAGCACCGGGGCGAGCATCGCCCCGAGCGCGGCACGGGGCTGCGGGATCTCGGTAGGCACTGACAGCAACGTCGACCCCGAGGACGACGCAAGGGCTCCAAGATGGCCACCGCCGGTCACGAAGACAACCCTCGCCCCGGCATCTAAGGCGTCGGTCGCCACTTGGACAGTTTCCTCGGTGTTCCCCGACGCCGAAATCGCAAACACCAAAGTGTCGGGCGCAACGAACGCCGGGCACTCGTAGGACTTGCAGACCACTACCGGGACCGACATGAGCGGTGACGTGGCGGCCACCACGAGGTCTCCGGTGATACCGCTCCCCCCCATTCCGGCGACGACCACGGTAGCGGCATCGAAGGGCTCCACTTCGGCCACAGCCTCCTGGGCCGCCGAAGCAGCGTCGGCCACTTGCTCTGGAAATGTGGACGCCAGCCGGAACATTCCCACCGAGTCCACCATGTCGCCGACCAAGCTCACCTGGTCTCCTCCCAGTTGAGCGCCACGCCATCTGCGGTAGCTTTCGCCTCCATACGGGATGCCTCGGTTTCGTCGAGCACGTCAGCGTCGTCGATCAGCATCACGGGGATGCCCTCGGTGATCCGGTAACGCATCCTGAGTCGCGGGTTGTAGAGGCACTCCTCGTCCGCGAAGTAGAGAAGCGGGCCCTTGTCCTTTGGACAGGCGAGTATTTCCAGCAGTCTCGGGTTCAAAGTCACGACCGCTGATCTCCTTGTTCGTTTGCGGATCCGTGCTCTTGCCCGCCAGTGCTTCCTGACAGTTCCCCTATCAGGGCGAGCACCTCGGCGGTCCGCGCGTCGCAGGTTTCGCGGTCCGCAGCCTCGAGGTTGAGACGCAGCAGAGGTTCGGTGTTGGACGGGCGAATGTTCATCCACCATCCGTCCGCCTCGACGGTAAGGCCGTCCAGGCGGTCCTGGGGTAGAGCCGAGTACCGTGCCGCCACAGCGTCGATGACCGCCAATGGGTCGGCGACCTCTGTGTTGATCTCGCCCGAATCGGCGTAGCGCTCGAAGTCACGCCGTAGATCCGACAGCGGACGGTCGGTCTTGCTGAGCACTTCGAGGACTACCAAGGCAGCGATACAGCCCGAGTCCGCCCGGTAGTTGTCCCTGAAGTAGTAGTGGCCGGAGTGCTCACCACCGAACAACGCGTTCGTGTCCGCCATGACAGCCTTGATGTAGGAGTGACCGACCCGCGTCTTGATCGGCGTACCACCGCGCTCGGCGACTATCTCGGGCACTGCCTTCGAGCAGATCAGGTTGTGCAGGATCGTGGAGCCGGGGTACTTCTCGAGCATCGCTGCGGCCACAAGGGCGGTCGTCGTCGATCCCGACAGGGGTACGCCCTGATCGTCGACGAGGAAGCACCGGTCGGCGTCGCCGTCGAAGGCCAGACCGACGTCTGCGCCCGACGCTCGGATTCGAGCTTGTAGATCGACGAGGTTGGCGGCTTGGATCGGATCCGCGGGGTGGTTGGGGAAGTTGCCGTCCAGCTCCGCATACATCATGTCGAGACGCATCGGGAGACCTTCAAAGACGGCCGGGACCACGAGGCCGCCCATTCCGTTCGCCGTGTCAGCTACGACTTTGAGCGGTCGAAGGCTGTCACGGTCGACGAACGAGCGGACCTTGTTGGCGTACTCGCCGAGGACGTCGCCGTAGAGCACCCGACCTTCCGCATCGCTCGGCGACGCCGGCTTCTCGGCGACGGCGTCCGAGCCCACGGTCGCGCCCGCGGTCGCGCCCGACATGATCGATGCGACTTCCGCCTTGATGTCCGAGAGCCCGGTTTCGACGCCGATGGGGCGCGCACCGGCCCTGCAGAGCTTGATGCCGTTGTAGCGGGCAGGGTTGTGCGACGCGGTAAACATTGCCCCCGGAGCGTCCATGAGGCCCGATGCGAAATACATCTCGTCGGTCGAGCAAAGCCCGATGTCGACCACGTCAACTCCGGCGGCTGTAACACCCCGGCTGAACGCGGTAACCATCTCAGGTCCCGACGGCCTCATGTCCCTACCGACCACGATTCTCGACGCGGACGCAAAATGGGCGAACGCAGTCCCGACGGCTTCCGCAAGCTCGACATTGATCTGTTCGGGGAAAACTCCCCTGATGTCATACGCCTTGAATATGGCGTCTAGCGCAGATTGTCCCAGGTCAGTCATGCTGGCAGTGACTTTAGCTGGCGGCCGGCCGCTCGGCGGCCTTCCTGGCGCATCGATCTGTACGGCATCACTTTGCTCCGCACTGGCGCCTCCGGCGTCACCTTCGTTCGCATCGACCGGGGCTTGCGAGGCGTCCGGCGTGGCAGATGTGGCGGGCGGCTCAGGCGTAGCGGGCAAACCGGAGTTCTCCTCGCTACCCACAGGGGCATCAGTTCCCCCGGTCCGTCGCCTGCGAGCTCGATAGCGCACAGGTCCCAGCCGCCACATGGCAATCAGGCCGACCAGTCCGATTAGGGTAGCTATCTCCCCTATCCAGTCAACGGGCGTCTTGCCATACGTAAGCGTCACGTGCGCCGCGGTAGGTATCACGACCATGAGATTGGGCGTTACCCGATAGACACCCTTGGCGCCCGAGACGTGCCAGTTCGGAAAATAGGACTCGTGGACGAGCACCGGTACCCCGGTCCGGTTCACGTTGAAGGATATGGACTGGGTGTGGCGGACAATTCCCGTCACGCTGACGGCGGGCAGCGGCTTGGCCGGCACGGTCGTCTGCGTCGGGCTCACCCGGACCCAGCTCGACGGGCCGCTGGCTGTCTCATAGACGTTCCAACGGGCCGGGTCCAGGTACCACGACTCCGACGCCTGCAACCAGACAGCCGGATTTCGCGTCGCGACGCCGGTCATCACTACAGGCTGATTTGCGAGGGGCGTGACCAACGACGAACCGAGGATCTTGTAGATATCCCACGTTCGCTGTTTCACCGTCGACGTCGACCCGGTCGTGTACGTGACGGGGTACGGACCGACCGTCGCGATGCGCTTCAGCTTCGGATCCGCGTTGGCGGCCGCTTCGATGGTGGGCGTCTCCGCCATGAAGTAGCGGTCACCGTTCATGATCAGGTGGTCTATGCCGATGGTCACATCCGGCGACGACGGATAATTGAGTCCCCGCACAGGGTTTGCCGGAGTGACGGAAAGTTCCGCGGCGTTGAGGAAGTGGTAGGGCGTTGTAGCCGACGACTCGTAGTACAGCCCCTCTTCGGAGCCGATGCAACCATTCGTCCAGTAGGGAAGCAGCATCAGGGCGTCCGGCGTGCCCATGTCGTTCAACTCGGGCTCGTATTGCCACATGGCCTGCCCGCAGCCGTACTTCTTGCCAATCTTGGACATCTCGGCGATCAGAGCGAAATACTCGTTGCGCCGTGACTTCCCTGCGTTCTGGTAACCCGAGTAATTCCAGTACACCCAATCGGGCACGAAGGAACTATCACTGCTGGTTATGCCGAGCCAGTCATAAGCCCCACTCGACGTCGTATGGCCGAACGGCAGGTCATGCAGGGGGTAGAGCACCCATCCGAACGAAGCCAAGGTGACGACAATCGCGACCGCCACCGCTCCGAAACTCGACTGGCGTTTCGTCTCTCGCCTCGAGGTAGGAGCTGAGTACTGGGATCCGCCGTCGGCGGCGTTGGCGCCTACCTTCGCGATTGCGTCCGCTGAGGCTTCCCGGCGCCTCCTTGCCCACTCGACGAGCAACATTCCACCTTCGGCGAGCGCCAACCCAGCGAGAATGTAAAGGCAAAGGAACCAGAACGGGAGCGCACGGGCGTTCCAAAGGCGGTTCTGTGGCGAGTACCGGAATACAAGTGCCGAAAAGATCGCCATGATGCCCCAAAAAACTCCGAGCCGGCGCATTCGAAAACACGACAACACGAATCCCATCGACGCTAGGAAGATCAGCCAAATGTCTTTAGCCGGAAACAGCGACCCGACGTAGTTCGTCAGGTTCTGGTAGCCCATGTTCGTTGCGTACGGAAGGTCCCAGTAGAACGGAAGTGCCCAGAACGCGAGGAGCAGGCCGGCTACGACTCCCGTGGGTAAAGCCCAGCGCAAACGTCCCCAGTCGCGGGTTGAAAGGAGGCTCATCCCGACCAAAACGACAGCGCCCAGAGACGCGAATATCAAGGGAAGTACGTGGCACAGTCCGCAACACGCGAGCACGACGGCCGCCGAGGCACGATGCTTCCCGTTGTCCAATCCGCGCGCTACGAGCCCCAAGAACAGAATCGCGAACGACAACGAGATGGAGAAGGAGAACTCGCCCGCCATCGTCGAAGCTATGTTGCCGCCGTAAATGGTGAACTGCCGGGTGAAGAGGAACGGCATTGTCGCGGCCGCAAGGGCCGCAGGGATCGGGAACGGTGCCTTTGCGAGCCGACCCATCGCCCATGCGGCGATCGGGAGCGTTACGAGCCCAGCGACGGTGATCAGCTTGAACGCGATGTTGTAGGGGATTACGTAGGACGCGAGAGCGATCGCCCATATCGGCAACGGGAAGAAGAAGGTGAGGGCCGGAAACCCGTCGTACCAGTCGGGCGCCCACCCGTTGAGCTGCAGATGAGGAAACAGCGCCCGCTTGACAAAAGCGGGAAGCCACACATGTGCCCCCATGTCGCCCCCGGTGGGCGTCGTGTTCGCCAAAAGCTGCGACGGCTGCAGCTCTTTGGTGACGAACACGACAATCGATGCGACCACCAGGAAGGTGATGACCGCCTGCGGGTTGAACCTCTCCCTCAACCTGTCGAGTTTCGGTTGCGCCGAGTCCGGTGGCCACATGGCGGCCTCGTAGTCGCGATACGACGTGGCGCTTTGCGCACCATCACGGGTTTCAGTCGCAGTCATCGACGTTTGCGTCGCCTGGCAGTCGACGCGCAGGGTCCAGACTCGACTTCGGTCAGGCGTCTGAAGCGATACCTAGCACCGTGCCGAGAGTGAGGGCGCCCTCTAAGCCCTGCCACCAGCGGCGGTCGCAGTTGGAGCAGCTCAGCATCGTCACTGGCTCCCCTTTGATCTGGATGTCGATCACCACGAGGTTCTTGGTTCGACACGCCGGGCACTTCACAGTAGAAGTTCTCGACACAGCCTTGAAGCATCTTTAGGATTCTCTTAACCTCTCCGGCGACGCCACTTGACGCGTTCACAGGTCGTCGCACCGCTGCTGTCATCGTGCATGTACTACTGCCAGGACCGCTGCAGCATTGAAGCTCGCATGGGCTGAGATCGACGGGGCGAGTCGCTTAGTCGTCCAGGCAAGAACCCCGAGCACCACCCCGAACGCAGCTAGACCGACAAACTGAACGGCCTCGAAATGCGCAAGCCCGAAAAGTACTGCACTCACAGATATGGCAATCGGGGTCGGAAACCACGCGCCCAAAGAGCGGAGAAGGAGCCCCCTGAAGAACAACTCCTCGACGATTGGGCCGGCCACGGCGAGCAGCAGAAGCAAAACTGCGACTCCCCCAAACGAGTGGACGGCTCCCGTGTAGGTCCGCGCCGGAGCCGACAGTTGGCGAGCGAGGTGCCGGTCGATCGCTTCAAGCGGGTAGTAGACGACGGGGACGAGACCGTACTGGCAGGCCAGTCCGATTGCCACTCCTGCTGGGAGGTCCCACCATCGAAGCGTCGCTAGCCCGTAGTCGGATGCAACATGACCGGTTCCCTTCGAGCGGCTGTAAGCGACGGCGGCGCCTACCAGACCCGCCCATAAGCCGACGAGGTCCGCTGCGCTCACCCCGAGAGGCACCGGCAGCGTTGAAGCGAACTTGTAGCCCCCGATGAACTCTGCGAGAGCGGTGGTCAAAGCCGCAATGATGACACCGGCCGCGAAACCGCCACAGGCGAACCACACGCCGTCGCGGGAGCTGACCAGGTCACCGCGAACCGGTGGTGGCTTCAAGAGGCGGCCGTCTCCGCCGACATGTCGGCTTCGCCGGCCCGCTGGCCTATCCGATCCACTTTCGCCCACCCGACGGGCGCCTTCATGCGCTCTGCGTGTCTCGAGCAAAGTGCCCATTGGTCGCCCCCGATGTGAGGTATTCCGTCGAGCCACAGACGCCGCCGGGAATAGTCGTATGTGAGCCACGCAGCCGGCTCGCCGTCACAGCCCGGCTTGGCACAGCCCTGAGCGTCTTTCACAGCTGAAGTTTATCTCCACTAGGCCGCATAAACTGGGTAGCCCGACCTACCATGGTGACATGAGTAGGCAACCGGGAGATATGCGCGATATGAGGCCGGGCGGAGGCCCAGGTATGCCAGGGCCGGGTCAGCCGACAGGAACGAACTGGCGCTGGATCGCGGTGGTCCTGGCTGTGGTCGTAGTGCTGGCGATAGCTTTGTCGTCGGTCACCAAATCGTCAAGCCCTCCCTCTCAGAGCTACGGCCAGTTCGTTGCGGCTCTCAACTCGGGTCAGGTGACTGCTGCGACGGTCAACAATGACACCGGCCACATCACCTACACGGCAGCGAAGACAAACGCCCAGTACTCCGTTCAGGGCCCTCCGCTGGTCGGCAACGGCTCCACTCTTGCTTTGTACCAGAAGGACATAAAAGCCCTCACGCTTACTAACTCCACGACGAGCGCACTGGCGACCTGGCTGCCTTGGATCATCTACGGGCTGCTGTTCGTGGGCCTGCTGGTCTGGATCTCCCGGCGCGCCCAGGGCCAGATGAGCGGCATCATGTCGATCGGTCGCTCCAAGGCGAAGATCTACACCACCGAGCGCCCTCGCACTACCTTCGCGGACGTCGCGGGCTACGACGGGGTCAAGCTCGAGATCAGGGAAGTGGTCGACTTCCTCCGGTCGTCGAACCGCTTCAAGGAGATCGGTGCAAAGATTCCGAAAGGAGTTCTGCTTGTGGGACCTCCGGGGACCGGCAAGACGCTGCTGGCGCGGGCAGTCGCGGGTGAGGCCGGCGTTCCGTTCCTGTCTGTGACGGGATCGGATTTCATGGAGATGTTCGTCGGGGTCGGTGCTTCCCGGGTGAGAGACCTTTTCCAGACAGCGCGTAAGCAAGCACCGGCCATTATTTTCATCGACGAGATCGACTCGATCGGACGCAAGCGCGGAGCCGGGCTTGGCGGTGGTCACGACGAGCGCGAGCAGACACTCAATCAGATGCTCGCCGAAATGGACGGCTTCGAAGCCACCGAGGGCGTCGTCATGATGGCGGCCACGAACCGGCCGGACATCCTCGACCCAGCCCTCCTTCGCCCCGGCCGGTTCGACCGTCAGATCGTCGTCCCCCTCCCCGATCTTGAGGAGCGCCTGCCCATCCTCGCCGTTCACTGCAAGGACAAAAGAGTCGACCCGGACGTGGATCTCACTGTCGTGGCCCGGGGAACCCCCGGGATGAGCGGTGCGGACCTCGCCAATCTTGTCAACGAAGCCGCTCTTCATGCCGTGAGGAGAGGTGCGCTTGCCATCGCTATGCGAGACTTCGAGGCGGCCCGCGACCGAGTGTTGATGGGCCAGCGTCGGGAGTCGACCGTGCTGTCCGACAAGGAGAAGGAAGCGACCGCCTACCACGAAGGGGGCCACGCGGTACTCGCGTATGTGCTGCCCGACGCCGATCCGGTCCACAAGGTTACGATCCTGCCGACCGGTATGGCGCTCGGCGTGACACAGCAGCTACCAATCGAGGAGCGCCACACCTATTGGCGGGAGTACATCGAAGATGCCATGTGCGTGATGATGGGCGGCCGATGCGCAGAGCAGCTGATACTCGGCAGTCTTTCCACCGGCGCCTCGAACGATTTGCAGAGGGCGACGGAGATGGCCCGCAAGATGGTGCGCGAGTTCGGGATGAGCGACCGGATCGGCCCGATGGCGTGGGGTCAAGAGAGCCAGGTCTTTCTCGGCGAGGACCTCATGCACAACGCCCGTGACTACAGCGACGTGACTTCGAGGGTGATCGACGAGGAAGTCGAGCGGATCCTGCGCGAACAGGAGGCCCGCGCCAGCCGGCTTCTTGGCGAGCACCGACGGGGCCTGGCATCGGTCGCAGCCGCGCTCCTCGAGAAGGAGACCATCGATGGCGCAGAGGTGGGTCGCCTGGTTGACGAGGCCTTTGGGACTCGCGTGCACGACAACGCTCCTGTCGTGCCTCGCTTCGCTGAGGTCACGGGTGATCCGCTCGATATTTGACGGCTGAACTAGGACCTTGGCACTAAGACGTTGGCACTACTTGCGTCCCCTCAATTGCTCATAGGAGCAGCGAGGCTGAGGCCAACACCGTTGGACCCCCCTGTGCCGTAGAGGTCGTACTCAGCCACGACCGGTCCGGTGGCGCTTACTTGTATTGGTCCAGGCGCGGATGAGGAAATGCCAATCGCACTGCGGCCGCCGGGATGCAAAGTGATGACGCCGCCGAGGCCCTCTGGAGCTGCCGACGAGAGTTTGCTCACCCGGATCGTCACAGTGGTCGCGCCCGGGTTGAAGATGACCAGCTGACCCACGTGGTGAGCATCCACCGCTGCGGATCCGATGAGCCAACGGCGAGATGTGACGGTTCCCCCGAGTATCTGCCCGTTGCCGTTGACTGTCCCTGTCGCTCCGGCTACCGGGTTGGCCGCTTGGGAGGCGGTCAAGGTACGTTCCGCCACCACCGGGACGCCGTTGACGCTTGTGAGCGTCGCGCTGTGCGCGACTCCCGCGGGGATTCTCGCCTGCTGCTCGGATACAACCGGGACGACCTGTCCCGCCCCTACGCTGAAGGACAGGGGTTCGGCGGCGCCTCCGGCCAAGCCGATCGAAAGGCGAACCCGAGCGGGTCGAGAGCCTGGGTTATAGATGACGTACTGCTCCTGCATGCCTCCGCCGGCGAGCCCGTCAGGCCACACCCACGACGTCGTCGCCACAGGCGCTCCGAGGGTGACCGTGACCCCGGCGATCGGCCACGCCGGGTCCGCGAGCGGCTTACTCGCCGCTGCCGAACCGACGAGCGGCGCGCCCCCGGCGGGCGGCGTTACGATTTCGGTTTCCCACGCGACGACACTGCCGGTGCGGGCGGTTACGGTCGCTTCGATGGCGCTCCGACGGCTGAGATACGTCCCGAGGTCGACGTTTACGAGCCCGTTGGCAGGCACGTCGACGCCCTGGAAGTTCTGGGGTTGCTCGACCCCCTGGTTGGTCACGAAGCTCAAGTCGACGATCGTCGCGCTCGGATAAGGATTGAGCAGCGAGATGAATTCGTCTGCGTTGACTCGAGTTTGGCCTGTAGGCAGGTACCAGCTCGACGATCCCGATGTCGCGCAGGGGCTGCTTGACGCTCCGAGAGGACCGTTCACGGACTGATCGACGACGACCTGACCTGCGTCGACCTCCACTATCGCCCCTTCCCAGCCGGTTCCCCCGGGCGCACTCTCGGGGACTGTAACGAAGCCTCCCGAAGGAACGTCGACGGAACTTTTTACAGTGGAGCCGCCGGAGCTCACCTCCGTGATGGTAGCTGCTGCTTGCGAGCTGCCGGCGTTTACTATCACCAGCTGACCGTCGGCTTCTCCGTATGGGCTGGGCCGGGCCACAGGAAGACTCGATGCATTCGCAGACCCAGACCCAGACGCCGGGACTGTGGTGGTAGTTGTTGGGGTGGCGGGCGTCGCCGGAGCCGCGGCGGTAGCTCCCGCGCAGAACCACGACGATGAGAGGGCGCCCGCTGGAGCGACCAGCGGATTTCCCTGGATCGATGCCGCCTGGGAGGCGCTTCTCGTCGTCGACCCGCCCGTGCGATCAAGCACTGCGAACAGCACGAGCACGCCGAGCACGAGAGCGATGATGCGTAGGCGCCGGAAGCCTTCTGTCCCCGGCTCAACATCCTCAACTTCCTCAGGTTCAGCCATCGACCCAGCTCTCCTCGTCGCCGACGAAGACTTCCGGGACGCGGCGTCGCGGAATCACATTCCGTCTACCCCCGTCCGGGCGGCGTGCGACTTGGAACCAGGCGTCCGGCGGATCGGTTCGCACATTGGTGTCCCGACGTAGACGGCGCCGGCTTACGACTACGACGATCGCTGCAACGAACCACACCACTACCTCAGCAACCTGAAGGAACCGGAACGCCCAAGGTGTCGCGTATCGAAGATAGGCAGACGTAGATGTCACCTGACCTTCGGGCAGCGTGAATGCCATCGCCCACCCAAAGGCAGGTTGAGAGCGCAGGCTCCTGGTCCCTACGGAGAGCGTCCAGTCCGCGGAACGGGTATAACCGACGTAGACGACCCCACTCGACGGGACCGGGCCGGAGGCGCCGCTGTCGCCGCCTGCAAGGACCGGGACGGCAGTAGACAAGTCCGTCTGCTGTAAGGCCCTCGTCGGCTGGCGAGCGCCCGCTGCTTCGGCGACTGGCAGGGCACTCGCAGGAAGCACGGAACGCACTGGGGACCAGGCGGCGTTCTCGTAAACGACGTAGTGCGTGTCGCCGACGTTGAGGGGCGATAGGTCGGTCTGCAAGCGCAACCCGGCGAGGAGGGCCGCAGGTGTAGGGACAGCGCTAGATCCCGACCCGCTCGGACCGCTGTGGTCTGGGATCACGATATATCGGATTCCTGCTGGCGCGAGGAGGTGCCCGAGCCGGGTGGTCGTCTCGCGCAACGCTCCCGTGAGATCCATGGCGAGAACGGTCGAGGCCCCCGCAGATCCGGTCGCAAAGTCGTCGGCGAGCGTCGGTGCGCTGCCGAACGACGTGGCGAACGCGAACCCTGGCTCGAACGGCCGGCTCGCCATCGGCAGCGAAGACGGAGTACCCACCCAAAGCACCCGGTACTGACCCCTGCTAGAGCCGGGGATGAAAGCCAATGCGCTTGCGGCGCTCTCCGAAGGCAGATCCCAGTGGCCGCCCCCCGACGCGACGACGAGCGGGAGAGCCGAAAGCGTGAGACAGAGTAGCGCGACGCCGGCCGCGGCTTGGCGCCAGCCGAAGCGATAGCCGGGAAGGTCGATTTCGAATGCCGCTGCGCCGAGCGCGACCGCGCCGGCGAGCGATGCAGCAGCTGGCGCCAGAATTACGCCCGGGGGCATGTGGGGAAAAAAGCCCCGGCTGCCCGCCCACGTGACCGCCCAGCAGACGAGGGCGACCCCCCACAGCCGCGCCGCCCAGTAGAGACGCCAGCCTCGCCCTAGGAACAGGGCAAGAGACGCTGCTACGAGTATCAGCCATTCCCATGCACCCGAGCCGTACGGTCCCGTGTGAAAGCGAAGCACGGTCGCCCAGCCGAGGCGCCCATAGGAACCGAGCCCGGGTCCACCGACGGCGGTCGAGCTGGCGATGACCGTCGCCGACCACGGCAACGTCAAGACGAAGGCGGCTGCCACCGAAGCGGCAGTCGTACCAGCGATCCGCAGTACCGCTCGGGATCTACCGGCGACGACCGAACCCACGATCAACCCTGCGCCGACCAGGAGTGTCGCGTAGAAGAACGATGGTGCCACGGCTGCGGTCGCGCCTAAGAGCGCGCCAAGGGAGAGGATCTTCGCGAAAAAATTCGCCGAGCGTCCCGGGGCGATCGGGACCTCCGCAGAGAGCTCGACGACCCGGGAAAGCACCCATGGAGCGGCGGCATACGCGATGAGGCCTCCCCAGCTGCCCTTCGAAAGAGAGTTGTAGGCGAGCGGCACGATTCCGTAGGCCAACGCAGCGAGAATCTGCCCGCGCTTCGAGCCCCACCATCTCGCCCCCCGGTAGGCGCCGAGCGGCCCTACGACCAGCGGAAGCAGCACGAGAAGCTGAGCAAGAGTTCCTACCGCCCCGAACAGCAACGTCGCCGCCACTCCAATCACGGCGAGTGCCGGCGTTGCCGGCGCGGCGACTCCAAGGCCCGACGGCTGCCACCCCGACCACCAGGAGCGCCAGATTGAAGCCCAGCCCGACGAGGTCGCTGGGAGTTGCCCGACCTGAGGAAGCCCGTGGCCGACGATGTTGCGCGAACCGACCACGAGGACCAGCAACCCGAAGGCCACGAGAGCGACGCGGGCGGCGGAGCCGCCGCGTCGGACGCCTGCCTGCGCGTCGCTCGAGCCTTCGGCGCTCGATCCGATCCCGCTTTTGCTGCCGCTTACGTTGAGGTGCGCCACACGAGCACGAACAAACGTTGCAGCCTGGCCCCTCGTACCTGCTTGAAGCGATCGGAGGGCACCATCTCCGACCCGCCGATTTCGCTGCACTACCCTACGTTCCTTCAGGAGCTCGCCCGGTTGGCGCAGGGCCGCCGCCGGGGCTATCACTGTTGCCCAAGCGTCCTCACCCCGGCCTCGGCCCACGAGTATCAGAGCTTCGATCATCGCCCAGAGCAACGCAAGGGGGAACGTCCACGCGAGGTTGAACCAGCTGTAACACGTGAGGACGGTCCGGTACCGGCTCTGCTCCCTCTTGCGCCGTCGCTCCTCCGCCAAGGCGCTACCCGCGGCTGGTTCCGAGCTGAACTCGTGCGCTGACGTGAGCATATGGCGGACCGTCGCTGCAGGGACTACGACCAGGCGGGCGCCTAGGAGCCGAGCCTTCCAGGACAGGTCTACGTCCCCTCCGGCCTCGTGGGTGTCAAAACCACCGAGAGCGTCGAAAAGGTCAGCGCGCACGAGTGTCAAACCGCCCGGTGCTACAAGAATGTCGCGAACCCCATCGTGTTGCGCCTGGTCGAGCTCGCCTGGTTCTATGAGGCCTCTTACTGTGCCTGCCCAGTCTGTTGTCGCGCCGACGGCGACGAGGCGATCGGGGCGGTCCCACTCCACGTACTTCGGGCTAGCGATCCCGGCGTTGGATCGAAACGACTCCGCGACCAAACTCCGCACCGCGCCCGGTGCAGGGGCGACATCGTCGTGGCAGATCACGAAATGCGATGCTCCCTCGACCATCCGGACCGCCGCATTGACGGCGGCACCAAATCCGACTTTCGCATCAAGACGTCTCACGTACGCATCGGGGGCTACGCTCACGATTCGCCCCGTGGGATCCTCAGCGCTGCCGGCATCCACCACCAGGAGCGAGAGGTTTGGATAGTCCTGGGCAAGTAGGGCTTCCAAGGTCTCTTCCAGCCACGGCCCTGGGTCTCGCGTGACTACGACGGCGGCTACAGCCGGGGCGACCGCTGGCGGCGAGGGCGGAGCGGTCATTGGTGGGTCAGCTGGCATCCGGGTATCCCACAGTAGTGAAGCGTTGAGCGCCGATGACCTCGCCTAGTGACATCGGTCACAAAGCTCACCTTAATTCGTCTCAAGTGCTTGCAACTGTTATACACTAGTTAGCAGTCATCCGGCTCGGCGACTTCGCAGAAAGCAAGGTTTCCGAACAAGATGGCGGGATCTTTGCTCTCATACATATTCAAATAATAGAAAAGGATATAGAAATGCCGACTTTCAATGTTCCCAACCTCGAATGGGAGAAGGCCGCCGCCGATCTCGGAGATGCGCTCAAGGAAGCAGCCTACGTCGCTGTCGGGCTCGGGGTTCTGACCTTCCAGCGGGCTCAGGTTCGCCGGGTCGAGATGGCGAAGCAGTTTGCGAAGCTCTCAGGCGAGACCGTTACCCCTGGCATTGCGGACCTCGAGTCGTTCATGGCGCAGATTGGCGGCGTGGCGAAACTCGTCGACGCAGCGGTCACTCCGGCGCGCAAGCAGGTTGACGAACAGCTGGACCGGATCGAAGAGATCCTCCCCGAGGCCGCTCGTCGGACCGTCAAGTCGGTTCGAGCGAATGCCCTCAATCAGGAGCAGGCGATCCGCTCGGCTTTCGGACTCTCCTAGAGCCTCACTCCTGTTGGCCTTCCTCGGCTTTCCAATAGTCGAGGACATCTGCGAGGGTTCGATCCAGTTCGACGGACGGTTCCCAACCCGTGGCCGACATGAGCCTCCCGGCATCGCCTCGCATGTCGGGTATGTCGACCGGCCTCACGCGATCCGGGTCGACAAAGATCGGAATGTCCACCCCGGCAAGCTCCAGCAAGCGCTGTGCGATCTCGCGAATAGGCACGGACTTTCCACGGCACACGTTGTAGACCCGTCCGGGCTCGCCGTGTTCGAGCAGGAGACGATAAGCAGTTACGACGTCGCGCACGTCGCTGATGTCGCGACTGACGTCGAGGTTGCCGGTCCTA
>JAKBBS010000011.1 GCA_021808425.1 Actinomycetes bacterium | reverse complement strand
GCTGATCCTCTCCGGTGGACCGAAGTCGGTCAACATACCGGGGGCCCCTCTACTTGACCCGGAGATCTTCGACACTGGCATCCCGATACTGGGCATCTGCTACGGCGCCCAGCTGATCGCCCGCCAGCTCGGCGGCTCCGTGGACGGCAGCGGCAAGGGCGAGTACGGTCGGACCGCTCTGACAGTCGCATCAGACGGGCCGGCCCCGTCGGTCCTGTTCGCCTCGGTGCCGCCGTCTTTCGACGTGTGGATGAGCCACTTCGACGCGATCGCCGCCCCTCCTCCGGGTTTTCGTACGACGGCGTCGACAGTCGACGCGCCCGTAGCTGCTCTGGAGGACCCGAAGCGGGGCTTATACGGAGTGCAGTTCCATCCCGAAGTGGTCCACACCCACGGAGGCCAGGAGGTCCTCAAGGCGTTTCTGTACGAGGTCTGCGGTTGCCGCCCGTCGTGGACGATGACGTCGGTGATCGAAGCGGCAACCGAGGCGATCCGGGGGCAGGTCGGATCCGAGCGGATCATATGCGGCCTGTCGGGCGGCGTCGACTCGGCTGTAGCGGCCGCCCTGGTCCACAAGGCGGTCGGCTCGCAGCTCACATGCGTGTTCGTCGACACCGGGCTGTTGCGTGCCGGTGAGGCCGACCAAGTGGAGGCGACTTTTCGTGAGCAGTTCAACATCGACCTCGTGCATGTCAAGGCGGGGGACCGTTTCCTCGGCGCCCTCGACGACATCTCGGACCCGGAGCGCAAGCGCAAGATCATCGGCGAGACTTTCATCCGGGTCTTCGAGGAGGCGGCGAGTGACCTTGGGGATGCCCGGTTCCTAGTGCAGGGCACCCTATACCCCGACATCATCGAGTCTGGCACCAAGGACGCCGCGAAGATCAAGTCCCACCACAACGTGGGAGGGCTGCCCGACGACATGGTCTTCGAGCTGGTCGAGCCGCTACGCAACCTTTTCAAAGACGAGGTACGCACCGTCGGCGAAGAGCTCGGCCTGCCCGAGGAGATCGTGTGGCGCCAACCTTTCCCCGGGCCGGGCCTCGCCGTGCGAATCGTCGGCACAGTCACGCCCGAACGCGTCGCGATCCTGGCGGCCGCAGACGCCATCGTGGCGGAGGAGATCCGCCGGGCCGGCCTGTCGCGCGAACTGTGGCAGAGCTTCGCCGTGCTGCCGGTCGTGCGCACGGTCGGGGTTATGGGCGACGAACGCACGTACGCCTACCCGATCATCATCCGGGCGGTCACTTCGGACGACGCCATGACAGCCGACTGGGCCCGTCTTCCCTACGAGGTACTGGAACGGTTGTCCAGCCGCATCATCAACGAGGTGCCCGGCGTCAACCGGGTCGCCTACGACGTGACCTCCAAGCCGCCCGGCACCATCGAGTGGGAATAAAGTTTCTCGCCGTCGCCGAGTGCGCGCCTTAGGAGTTGCGTGTCGAGTTGCGTCTCGCGAGGGCGTCCACCGACGCTGCGGCGAGCAGTACCAGGGCCGTCACCATGTACTGTGCCGAAGCGCTGAGTCCTATGAGGCCCATCCCGTTGGCGATTGTTGCGATCACGAGGCCTCCGACGACCGCGTAGAGCATCTTCCCGCGGCCTCCGAAGAGGCTCGTGCCGCCGATAACAGCTGCAGCCACCGCGTAGAGGACAAGCTCGCCGCCGTCGACGTTGCTCGATATGGATCCGAGCTGCGACGTCAGGATCACGCCTGCCAGACCGGCGGTCAACCCTGTCAGGGCGAACGCAGCGGTACGGATCCGCCCGAGGTTGATACCCGCGCGCCTCGCCGCCTCGGCGTTGCCGCCGATGGCGTACACGTAGCGGCCGAAACGGGTGCGCCCGAGCAGCGAAGTCCACGCTATGAACGTCCCGAGGACGATCAGCACCACCCAGGGGACCCCCTGGACGGGGTGGCTGACGATGCGACCCCGGTTCGTGTTGCAGATGGCGACTACAGCAAAGCCGGCAATCGCAACGGCAACGATCCGTGCGATGGTGAGACCGAATGGGGGGACCACCAGCGAGTGTGCCCTCCGGTGGCGGTCACGCAGAAGAAGGAATGCGGCAAATCCGGCAACACCCACCACGAGAAGGACCCATCCCGCGGCCACGCTCAGGTTCCCATTGACCAGGTCCAGGAGGATCGAGTTCGATAGCCGGATAGTCCCGCCGCCGTTCGTCCCTCCCTCACGATCGGCGAGGAAGATGAGCATCCCCTCCCAGCCGAGCAGGCCGGCGAGGGTGACGACGAACGACGGTACCCTTAGGCGGGTGACGACAAGGCCCTGGAGAATCCCTATGAGGGTGCTCACCACGAGGCCGGCGATTATCGCCACCCACCACGGATGGTTGCCAGGCGGCGCGGCGGTCGCCACGGTGACGACACCAGCGACGCCGCCGACGTAGCCTATCGACAGGTCGATCTCGCCGAGAAGAAGCACGAACACCTCGGCCATGCCGAGAAGTATGAACGTCGCCGACTGGATGAACAGGTTCGTGAGGTTCCCGGCGGACAGGAAAACGGACTTTTGGCTCTGGAAAATGACAACGATCACTACCAGGCCGAGCACGACCGGGAGCATTCCGCTCTCGCCGTTGCGAATGCGAACTCCCCAAGCCCGCACGTAGTCGCCGATGCTCTCCGCCGTGGTCGCAGGGTCGAGAAGCGACGTCACAACTTCCGGGTCGGGCGTCGGCGCGGCGTCATTATTGGTCGAAGTTTCGCTGAATCGGGTCATGCGATCGCCTGTAGGTCTCAGGCTCCGACGGCTGTTGCGTCGAAGCGGCCGGTTGTGATGGCGTACACGGCCGACTGCTGGTCGAACGCCGAGACGGGAGCCTCGACCGCAAGGCGTCCGAGGTAGAGGACCGCAATGCGGTCAGCGACTTGGAAGACGTCGTTTAAGTTGTGGGAGATGACCACGACGGCGATACCCCTGGATCGCAGGGTGCGTATCAGGTCGAGGACCATCGCCGTCTGGGCGACGCCTAGTGCGGCGGTCGGTTCGTCCATGATCACCATGCGGGCGTTCTGCATTACGGCTTTCGCCACGGCGACAGCCTGGCGCTGCCCCCCCGAAAGCGAGCCGACGGCCTGGCGGATCGAGCGCACCGTCGTCACCGAAAGCTCGGAGAGAGTCTTACGGGCCTGCTTCTCCATCGAGTCCTCGTCGAGAAGCCGACTGGAGGTCAACTCGCGCCCGAGGAACATGTTCTGGACGATATCGAGATTGTCGCAGAGAGCCAGGTCCTGATAGACGGTCTCGATTCCGAGCCCCGTCGCCACTTTGGGGCCGCGGATTCGCACCGGGTTCCCGTCCCAGAGCGTTTGACCTTCCTCGGGTTCCCAGATACCGGCGAGGCACTTGATGAGCGTCGACTTGCCGGCGCCGTTGTCGCCGAGCAGGGCGGTCACCTGGCCTGCGGCCACGCGAAAGTTGACGTTGCTTAGGGCCTCGACAGCTCCGAAGCGCTTGGTAATACCACGCGTTTCGAGGATCCACTTGGTGTCCGCTGTGTCCGCCATAGCGCCAGATGAGGGGACGGCGGCCGAAGCCGGACCCGAGAAGTCGGGTCCGGCTCCCTCTTGATCAGCTGGGAAGGTCACCTTTCGGGGTGTCCTGCTGTCGATGTGGCCGTCATATCGCTATCCGGAGATGCCCGCAGCGGAGCAGTCGGCGGCGAACTGCGCGGTGCACAGCTGGCTGGCGGTGACGAACTTGTCGGCGATGATCGTCGAGTTCATGTTCGACGGGGTGACCCACTCGGGGGTCAGAAGTACCGACGGAACCTGGGTGTTCGACGTGGTGTCGGCTGTCGAGCCGTTGACCAACCCTGAAGGAGGGGTCTGGCCTGCCCGCAGGTACAAGGCCAACGCGGCGGCTGCCTGCGCCTCTTCGTAGATCGGCTTGTACACAGTGCCGCACTGGTAGCCCGACAGGACGTTCTGCAGGCCGACGAGCGTAGCGTCTTGGCCCGTTGTCGGGAAGGTCTTCGCCGGAATGTGCAGGGACTGCAGGTAGGAGATGATCGGGGCACCGTTCTCGTCGTTAGGAATGAGCGCTGCGTTGGCGCTCTTGTTGGCAGTGTAGGCCTGCTCGAACTCGGTCTGCGCCTTTGTGGGCTGCCACGTACCGGCCGGCTGTGCCACCTCGGTCCACTTGCCGGAGCTGAAGTACGGCGCCATCACCGCGTTGTAGCCCTGGGCGAAGAGGGTGGCGTTGTTGTCCGTGGGGGAGCCACGCATGACGATCACGTTCGGGTGGCTCACATTCCACGCCGCCACGCATGACACCAGTCCCTGACCGAGAAGCGTGCCGACCTTGACGTTGTTGAAGCTCACGTAGTAGGAGCGGCTGCCGCCGAGCGTGAGACGGTCGTAGTCGATAACTGCGACGCCGTGGCTCTTGGCGTAGCTTTCGATCTGGGCGCCTACACCGCTCGTCAGCGGGTCGATGATCAGTACGCTCGCCCCCGAGGCTATGTCGGACTGAGCGTCGGTGAGCTGGGTTGTGTCGCTACCCTGGGCGTTTTGGATCGTGAACTGCGAGCTGCTGAGACCCGCGTCGGTGAACGCCTGGGTCAGGTAGGGCGCGTCGAACTCGGTGTAGCGAGCCGACGAGACCGTGTCTGGAAGAATCACAGCCACGCTGCCCTTGCCTGTCGAGGCAAGACTTTTAAGCTGCGACATCGCCGAGAAGTCACGAGTGAAGGAGCTGATGGAGATGCTGGCGGCCGCGCTAGACGATCCTGCCGTGGTCGGCGATGCGGCCGCTGTCGAGCCGGACGAGGCAGCTGTAGTCGCGCTTGTGGAGCTGGAAGTCTTCGTAGAGCTACTGCAGGCTCCGGCGACCAGGCCGGCCCCGACGAAGAGCGCGGCAAATGCGCGTTTGTTGGTCACTTCGGGCTTCTCCCTTGGCTATGGCCCCCGCATTCCCGGCCCCCTGGACGAGGTCTGCGAGGGACTTTCTGTGTTCGACCGTCTGTCGATTTCAGGGCCGAGAATAGGTTCGCCGATGTCAACGAGCCGTTAAAATTCTTAACATCACATTAACAAAAGCTTAAAGTTTCTCGATGCAATGAAACAGCGCCGCGCCGAGGATATCTCGAAGGCTAGTCGGCCGTTAGGCGGTAGCCGACTCTTGGCGCGGTCAAAATGAGCGGCTCGTCTCCTTCGGACTCCAGTTTGGCGCGAAGCCTGCGGACATATACACGTAGGTACTCGGTCTCGGTCTCATAGCCGCGTCCCCAGACCCTGCGAAGCAGGTGAGCGTGGGTCAGGGACTTACCGCGGTGCTCCGCCAGCTCGCGCAGCAATGCGAACTCGGTGGGGGTCAGGTGCACGACGCGCCCAGCTCTTTCTACTTGGCGCGCCGCCAGGTCGATGGTGATGTCGCGTATCGATATGAACTCCGGCGAAGCGCCGGCGCTGTCTGCGACGCGGGTACGTCTGAGGGTGGCCGTTATCCGGGCGAGTAGCTCCTCGATACTGAACGGTTTCGTCATGTAGTCGTCCGCGCCGACGTTGAGCGCCGAAACCTTGTCGCGCTCACCCCCGCGCGCCGAAACGACGATGACTCCGACGTTGGAGCGCTCCCGGATGAGACGGCAGATCTCCAGGCCGTCGATGTCGGGGAGCATCAGATCGAGAAGCACTATGTCAGGGGACGCGGTTTCGAGCAGCTGCAATGAACGAGCCCCCTCGTCGCTCACCAAGGTGTCAAACCCGCGGATGACCAGGTTCGATCGGATCAAGTCCACGATGTTCGGGTCGTCTTCGACGATCATGACTGTGGTCACTGGACCTGCACCTCCAACGCGGCGAGCGGTAGACGCACTTCGGCGACTGTGCCGCTCCCGCCGGTCGTAATGCTAAGCCGGCCGCCATGGGCTTCCACGATCCCCTTAGCGATCGACAGACCGAGGCCCGAGCCCCCGCTGCGGCCGCGCCTTTCGCCCGGACCGGCAAGGCGATCGAGACGCTCTGGTGCAATCCCGTTCCCGTCGTCGTTGACTGTAATCGTCACGTGGGCGTCGGCACCCACGTCGACGTTGGTCCGAACCGCGGTCCCTGGCGGGTTGTGGCGTACGGCGTTGTCGAACAAGTTGACGAATACCTGTTCGAGGCGATCATGGTCGGCCCAAAGGACAGGGACGTCGACGGGGCACGACACAGACACGGCGTCAGCCTGGGGCCCGGCGAGACAGGAACGGGCAGCCTCCAGAACTAGCGGCAACTCGCACCAATCCTGGTGCAGGCGAAGCAAGCCTGCATCGATGGCGCTGAAGTCGAGCAGGTCCTCGACGAGGCGCCCGAGGCGAGCAGATTCACTGTCGATTCGCTCCAAGAACCGGGTTTGTGACGGCCCGTCCCAGTCGACGTCGGCGGCCATCAAAGTGGAGGCGTAGCCACAGATAGCGGTGAGCGGAGTGCGAAGCTCGTGTGACAGCCACGACAGGAATTGGCGCTGAGCGGCTTGTGAGCTGCGTAATGCCATCGTCTCGCGCTGCGCCTTCTCGGACTCCTCGCGCTCGAGCGCCAGCCGGATCGAGATAGCCGCATCGTCGATCACCGCCTGTCGGTCGGCCATGTCGACAGATGAGTCGGCGTTCGGTTCTTTTTCCTGCGGTGTCTTCCAGCGAACGACCAGCGCAGAGCGACCCTCCGGGGCCGCGAAACCCGCGACCATACAAGACGGTGCCAGTCCGGTGGCTGCGCCGTCTAGGGCCGGACCGCTCACTGCCGGCTCGGCGAGACTCAGCAGGTCAGAGGGCGGGGACCCGACCCCGTCCGCAGAGGCCCCGACCCAGGCGCGAATAGTCGTCTCCGGCTCGTCGCTCCTGCGCCCGACGAGCGCGACGTCGCACGCACCCAGACCCGCTTGCAGAGCGCGCAACGCCACGTTGAGGCTCACGTCGAGCGGAGCCGGCCCGGCAAGGGCTTGCAGGACCTCGCGTATGGTCTCGAGCACACGGTTGCGGACGGTCAGCTCGCCCAGAAGCCGGTCTCGTTCCAGCGCGTTGGCGGCGTAACCGGCATATAGGGAAGCCATCTCCAAGTCGTCGCGGGTCGGCTCGCCGAGCTCTTTGGAAAGGATAGTGATCACCCCAGAATCCCCTCGCGGCCCGGTGAAGGGGAGGCTCCACGACGTCTTGAATCCCGCTCGGCGGGCGTCCCTGCGGATCGTCTCCCACCCTCCGGGAAGTGCTTCAGGGCGACCGCCGATGCTTTCGCTGCCCGGGGCTATGAGCGGTGCGCGAACCTCCTGTGTGGGAAGAGTCGACCATTGACGGGCCAGATAGCTGGGTAGGCCGACATGGCCGGCTAGGCGCATGACAGATCCTTCCCGGACATGCACGCAAAGCTGGCCGATACCGAGAGCCGCAGCCAATGCCGAGATGATGAGCGTAAGCCCCGATGAAGGCGACGCCGAGGCGAGCTGGTCGGCGAGATTTTGAAGCCGGCTCAGCTGGCGGCGCGGGGAGATCTCGACCGGCTGACCGGAAAGTAAGGCGGCGACTTCGTCGGGGTGCGACTCCTCGGGGGACACTTCCGCGACGACGCGCCCACGGCGGAGCACCACGATCCGGTCCGCCAACCTGAACATCTGGTCGACATCGTGCGTGACGATCATGACAGTCGTACCCTGCGCGGGTAGGGAAGCGGCGAGACTCTCTACTCGAGCTGATTCCGCGACGCCGAGCGACGCCGTCGGCTCATCAAGGATCAGCAGGCGCGGCCTGTCGCGCATCGCCCTCGCTACGGCGACCAGCTGGCGCTGGCCGCCCGATAGGTGCGCCACCGTCGTGGATGTGTTCGGCAGGCCGATCCCGAGCTGGCTGAGCAGGCGGGCTGCCTTGGCGTGAAAACGGGTCTCGGAGAACATCAGTCGCCTCGTCTCCGCGCCCAGCAGCACGTTCGCCGCGATGTCGAGGTTGTCGCAGAGGGCCAAATCCTGCCAAACGACGGCGATTTCCGGTTTGGACCCGACTCGAGGGCCTTCGATCGGGTCCCCCATGACAGCGATCCTGCCCTGATCGGGGCGAAGATCGCCGGCGACACAGCGAATCAGTGTGGATTTGCCTGCACCATTCTCACCGGCGAGAGCGACCACTTCTCCGGTTCGTACTTCCAGGTCGACGCTGTCGAGCGCTACGACTGGCCCGTAGCGCACCGATAGGGCTTTCACCTCCAAGACGACCTGAACGTCTGCCACCTTTGCGCCTCGTGTCGCTGTCGGTCCCGTTTCAGACTGCGTTCAGGAGCGCCGCCCCGACATTGCCGCGTTCGGGGCAGCCCTGGCGACGAGGTCGGGGACGATACCGCTCAGCTCCGCCGGGTCCCAACGCCCGTCCTTGTCCACTGCTGGGCCTTCGACCCATCCCTCCGCGACGCTCAGATGGCCGCCCATCACGTTGAAGACGCGTCCTGTCACATCGCGCGACTCGGAGCTGCCCAACCAGACCACGATGGGGGAAATGTTGTCCGGGCCGAGAGGGTTGAACTGACCGGCCGGAATGTCCGCGGCGCGCGCCCCCATACCGAGGTTCTCGGTCATCCGAGTCAGGGCCGCTGGGGCGATCGCGTTGACCGTGACCCCGTAGCGGGCCACCTCCATCGCAGCGATCACCGTGAAGGAAGCGATACCGGCCTTCGCTGCGCCGTAGTTGGTCTGGCCGATATTCCCGTAGATGCCCGACGGGGACGTCGTGTTGACGATCCGGGCGTCATTGTCCTCGCCCGCCTTGGAGCGCTCCCGCCAGAAGTCGAGGGCCGCTCGCGTCGGAGCGAAAGTGCCGCGAAGGTGAACGCGGATTACGGCGTCCCATTCCTCGGGGGTCATGTTGACAAGCATCCGGTCGCGGAGAATCCCTGCGTTGTTGACGAGCGTGTCGATGCGCCCGAAGGTGTCGATCGCCGAGCGGATCATCCTGGCGGCGCCGTCGAAGTCGGACACGTCGTCGCCGTTAGCGATCGCCTCGCCGCCCGCTGCTCGAATCTCCTCGACGACCTCCCCGGCCGGGCCCGACGAGGCTCCCGTCCCGTCCGTGGCCGAGCCAAGATCGTTGACGACTAGCCTTGCCCCTTGGCGAGCGAACTCCAAGGCGTGCTCGCGACCTATGCCTCTGCCGGCTCCGGTCACAACGACGACCCGGTCCTCACAAATTCCTGTCACGTCGACCTGTCCCTCCAGTTCTTAACAGTTCAGGCCGTGGCTAAAGCTGCCCGGCCAACCGGTACCCTAGACCCTTGCAATGCCGGAGCACCTAACAGGAGACCTCAGACCACCCCCAGGCGCGCTGGTCGACGACCTGAACCCCGCTCAAGCGGCAGCCGTATCGCATCCAGGCGGACCGCTCCTAGTGGTGGCCGGGGCAGGTTCGGGCAAGACGAGGGTCCTCACCCGGCGAATAGCGTGGTTGGTCGCCGAGAAGGGTCTGTCCCCGTACGAGATTCTGGCCATCACCTTCACCAACAAGGCGGCAGGGGAGATGCGCGAGCGTGTCGGCGAGCTGGTCGGGCCCCCGGCGACGCGAATGTGGGTTTCGACTTTCCACTCGGCGTGCGTGCGCATATTACGAAGGGACGCTGGGCGTCTCGGGTTTCGCCAGAACTTCACGATTTACGACCAGTCTGACGCTCTGCGCCTTGTCGGCTACGTGATACGTGACCTGGGTCTGGACTCGAAAAAGTTCCCGCCCCGCGCCATCGCCGGCTACATCTCCAGCGCGAAGAACGACCTAGTCGACTTCGAGAGCTACGTAACGGCCGCGCGCACGCCTATGGAGCGCCGTACAGGGGAAATCTATCACGAGTACCAGCAGCGGCTGCACGCCGCGAACGCGATGGACTTCGACGATCTACTCTTTGTCACGGTCAATCTGCTGCAGGCATGTCCGGATGTGCTCGAGGCGTATCGCCACCGTTTCCGTCACGTCCTCGTCGACGAGTACCAGGACACGAACCGTGCGCAGAATGAGCTTGTGCTGCTGCTCGCAGGTAAGCACCACCAGGTCACAGTCGTCGGCGACTCAGACCAGTCCGTCTACGGTTGGCGTGGCGCCGACATTCGCAACATCCTCGAATTCGAGAGGGCGTTCCCCGACACGACGGTTGTCGTGCTCGAACAGAACTACCGCTCGACCCAGACGGTTCTAGACGCGGCGAACGCGGTTATCGCAAACAACGACGGCCGTCAGGCAAAAGCGCTGTGGACTGAACGCGGCAGGGGAGAGCCGATCGTCTGCTATCAGGCCGAAGACGAGCACGACGAAGGCGCGTGGGTGGCGTCTGAGATCTCCAGCCTGCACCGCCGGGGCGCAAAGGGCGGGGTGTGTCACGAGTGGGGTGACGTGGCTGTCTTCTACCGCACGAACGCGCAGAGCCGAGCGGTCGAAGAAGAACTAGTCCGCCGCGACATTCCCTACAAGGTGGTTGGGGGCGCTCGCTTCTACGACAGGCGTGAGATTAAGGACCTTCTCGCCTACCTGCGGGCGGTGGCCAATCCAGACGACGAGGTCTCGTTCAAGCGGATCGTCAATGTCCCAAAGCGCGGCGTCGGCGACACGAGCGTGGAGCGCCTTGAGCGCTGGGCGACTGCCAACAAGGCGACATTCTCGGAGGCCGTCGCCCGCGCCGAGGATGCCGGGATCGCCGGGAAGGCTCTGAGCGGCCTTAGACGCCTCGACGCACTGATCGGCGATTTGCGACACTCCGCCGGGATCGGAGCCGGTGATCGCGCAGGCGAAAGGGTGTCGGGTCCGGCGGAGCTTCTAGAGGCGATCTTCGAGCGAAGCGGCTATCGAAGCGAGCTCGAGGCAGAAGGCACCCACGAGGCTGCCGGACGCGTGGAGAACGTCGAGGAGCTGATCGGCTCCGCCCGTCAAGTGGAGAGCATCGACGAGTTCCTCGAAGAAGTGAGTCTAGTTGGCGACAGTGACGAGATTGATCCCGACGAGTCGAAGGTCACCCTCATGACATTGCACACGGCGAAAGGACTCGAGTATCCCGTAGTGTTCATAGTAGGGATGGAGGACGGGATCTTCCCGCATCTGCGCTCACTTTCCGAGCCCGACGAGATGGCCGAGGAGCGCCGGCTCGCCTATGTCGGCATCACGAGGGCGCGCGAGAAGCTCTACCTGACTAACGCATGGTGTCGCAGCCTTTGGGGGCAGACGCTTTACAACCCGGCTTCGCGTTTTCTGTCCGAGATTCCATCGAGCGTCGTGAAGAACGTGAGCGGTCGACGAGCACGAGGTAGCCGGGCGAGCCTGGAGGGTTCTTCGGGCCGAGACCGGATAGTCGAGGCGGCCATGAGCCAGCCTCGCAGGGGTCCCGTCGCAGCCCGAGGAGCAGAGCGCCTCGGGCTTCGCGCCGGCGAAGCGGTTATTCACGCCAAGTGGGGAGAGGGAATAGTCATCGATGTCCGTGGGGAGGGCGAGAAGGCTGAGGCGCGGGTGCATTTTCCTTCAGTAGGCGAGAAGCACTTAGCGCTTTCCCTTGCGCCGCTGTCACGCGCCTGAATGCGTTTAGCGCATTGACAGGCGTTCCTCCGACTCTTTGTGGACTATTACGTGACCTTCGAGGGCGGCGAACAAAACGCGTCAGTTGGCCTGCGAGACGCCGGACCTGCCAAGATCGGTCCCGATGAAGCGCCCTTACCGGGTTGTTGTCGCGAAGCCAGGTCTTGACGGCCATGACAGGGGAGCCCGCGTGATAGCGCGCGCACTGCGTGAGGCAGGATTCGAGGTGATCTACACGGGCTTGCATCAGACCCCCGAGCAGATCGCCGAGACGTCAATCCAAGAAGACGCGGACGCTGTGGGACTGTCGATCCTGTCCGGGGCGCACATGACTCTGTTCCCGAGGATCGTCGACGAACTGCGAAACCGTGGAGCGACCGACCCCCTCATCTTCGCCGGCGGTATCATCCCCGACGCTGACATCGAAGCTCTCGCTGGCATCGGCGTGTCGAGGGTGTTCACGCCCGGCGCGCCGCTCGGAGAGATAACCGGATGGCTCGAAGCGATCCTCGACGCGCGCGAGCCGGCCGAAGAAGGCCAGGAAAAAGACCGACAGAAAGTCAATCCAGGAGGTTAGGTGGACCTGTTCGAATACCAGGGCAAGCAGTACTTCGCCCGATACGACATCTCGGTGTCAGCGGGAGGCGTGGCCGACACCGTCGACGAGGCGGTGACTCAGGCCGACGCCGCCGGCTACCCGGTGGTAGTCAAGGCGCAGGTGCAGGTAGGAGGGCGAGGCAAGGCCGGTGGCATCAAGCTTGCCAACAACGCCGACGAAGTTCGAACCCACGCCGGGAACATTCTCGGCATGGACATCAAAGGCCACGTCGTGCGGCGCCTTTGGGTGGAGCACGCGTCGGACATCTCCAAGGAGTTCTACGCAAGCTTCACCTTGGACCGCGCAGCAAAGAAATATCTCGCAATGGTCTCCGCCAAGGGGGGCGTGGAGATCGAGACCGTCGCCGAGGAGGATCCCGACGCGATCGCCCGCCTCCACATCGACCCGGCTAAAGGTTTCAGCGAGGCGGACGCCGCAGACCTGGTGGCTCGAGCCGGCCTCGACCCCGAAGCAGTCGACGGTGCGATCGACATACTGGCAAAGCTCTTCCGGTGCTACGTCGACGGCGACGCAGACCTCGTCGAGATCAACCCGCTCATCCTCACCCCCGAGGGCAAGGTGCACGCGCTTGACGCCAAGGTCACCCTCGACGACAACGCCGCCTACCGTCACCCCGAGTGGGACGCCTTCCGTGACATCGACGAGTTCGACGAACGGGAGCGCCTCGCGCGCTCCAAAGGCCTACAGTACGTGGGCCTCGACGGCTACGTCGGGATAATCGCCAACGGTGCCGGCCTCGCGATGAGCACCTGCGACGTCGTCAACCAGGTCGGCGGTAGCCCGGCAAACTTTCTGGATATCGGTGGCGGAGCAAACGCCGAGGTGATGGCCAACGCGCTCGAGGTGATCAACTCCGATCCGAAAGTGCGTTCCATCTTCATCAACATCTTCGGTGGGATAACCCGCGGCGAGGAAGTAGCTAACGGGATCAAAACCGCTCTCGGGCGGGTCGACATATCCGCTCCGATGGTCATCCGCCTTGACGGAACCAACGCCGAAGAGGGCCGCGAGATCCTCGCAACGGTCACCTCGGAGAAAGTTCTCTCCTCGCCGACGATGCTCGACGCAGCCCGAACAGCCGTGCAGCTAGCAGGAGGGAGCGCCCGATGAGCATCTTCGTAGACGAAACCACCAAAGTAGTCGTGCAGGGCCTCACCGGTGGCCAGGGCCGCTTTCACGGGCTGCGCAACAAGGCCTACGGCACCCAGGTGGTCGCGGGGGTCACCCCTGGCAAGGGCGGAAGCGACGTCGAGGGCATACCAATGTTCGACACTGTCGCAGAAGCAGTCGCCGCCACCGCTGCGAACGCCAGCTTTGTGTCGGTACCGCCCCGCTTCGCCGCCGACGCAATCTTGGAGGCTGCAGCTGCCGGCGTCGGTTTCATCGTCTGCATCACGGAGGGCATACCCGCTCACGACGAGGCGCGTGCGTACAATACCCTCGTCGAGAGCTATCCGACCACCCGGCTACTAGGACCGAACTGCCCTGGGATCATCAGCCCAGGAAAATGCAATATCGGCATCACCGCAGGCGAGATCGCACTCCCCGGCGGCCCAGTCGGTATCGTCAGTCGGTCAGGCACCCTCACTTACCAGGCACTATACGAGCTGAAACAGCTCGGTGTCGGTGTCACAACTTGTGTCGGTATCGGCGGCGACCCGGTACCAGGCACGAATTTCGTCGACTGCCTCGAGGCTTTCCAGGCAGACCCCGACACCAAGGCGATAGCGATGTTCGGCGAGATCGGCGGCTCGGAAGAAGAGAAAGCTGCGGCGTTCATCTCCGACAAGGTGACCAAGCCGGTTGTCGCATACATCGCCGGGGTCACCGCCCCGGCAGGGAAAAAGATGGGCCACGCCGGTGCGATCATCTCGGGCTCCAAAGGCACCGCGAGCGCGAAGATGGAAGCGTTGGCGGCGGCGGGGGTGCACGTGGTCAACAATCCGACCGAGGCCGGTTTGAAGATGGCGGAGATCGTCAAGGCGCTGTGATGGCCTGACGGTCCTCGGACTCACGACGAACGCCCGGGCTCAAAGCCCGGGCGTTCGTCGTGGAGCTTGCTGCTTTGCCGGTTACCCGAGCCTGCCTCCGACTATCGGAGCGTTCAGCTTCAGGTTTCCTGCCGATCCCTGGAACTGTGCGCCGCCGAAGCTGAATACGCCTCCGTCGGCTGCTACCAGCCAGTAGCCGTTAGCGTTGGCGCTGCGCATGATCGAGACAATCGGGGCGTTTAGCTTCATGCCTCCGAGCGAGCCGTAGAAGGCGGCGCCGCCGAAGCTGAAGACGCCTCCGTCGGCTGCTACCAGCCAGTAGCCCATGTCGCCAGCGGACTGAACCAAGCCTACGATCGGGGCGTTTAGGTGCATGCCTCCGAGCGAGCCGTAGAAGGCGGCGCCGCCGAAGCTGAAGACGCCTCCGTCGGCTGCTACCAGCCAGTAGCCCATCCCACCTGCGGATGACCGGATACCTACGATCGGGGCGTTTAGGTGCATCCCTCCGAGCGAGCCGTAGAAGGCGGCACTCCCGAAGCTGAACACGCCTCCGTCAGCTGCTACCAGCCAGTAACCCATGCCGCCGGGAGCCGTGGCGATACCGACGATCGGGGCGTTTAGGTGCATACCAGCGAGGCTTCCGAATGAGGCCGCGTCACCGAAGTTGTAGACGGCGCCGTTCGCGGCGACGAGCCAGTAACCCTGGTGGTCAGGCGTCTGGGCCATGGCTACTATCGGTGAGGATAGGTTCATTCCTGCGGCCGAACCGAAGAACCCTGCGTCGCCGTAAGTGAAGACCCCGCCGTCTTTCGCCGCCAGCCAGTAGCCGTTGTTCGGGACGGTCAGCTCATGGAGGTTGTTGTCGTTGGCGTTGTCGTAGAAGATGGCAATGCCGCCCACGGCGTTCGCCGTCGCAGTGAGGCCGAACAGACCCCCGGCCGCTTCGCTCGGTGCCAGGTTCCGGGTCGCAACGACAGTCCCAGAGGTGGTCAGCTCGATCAGGTCGTTATTGGTGGCGCCGTTTACGACGAGCAGGTCACCGTTCGCCGGGTCGATAGTTATCTGCTGAGGGCTTGAAAGCGGCCCCCCGCTCAGCACCATCTGGGGAGTCGACATTCCGGTAGCACTGTTTGCATTCGGGATCGCCACGATCGAGTTATTGGCGTCGTTCGTAACGTAGAGGGTGTCGTTGGCGGGGTCGAAGACCATCCCGCGGGGGCCAACGGGAGCGGCCGCAGTCGACGAAGCGCTCGTGGTTCCCGGCGGCGTTGCGCTAAGCCCTGAAGCGAGCTCGGTGTTTGCGAAACTCTGGGCGGGATTATCGCGCCACACCGTTCCGCCACCCATTCCGGTCGTGGCGTTACCTGCGTCCGGCCAGTAGAACTGCACCTGCCCCCCGACGTCGCTGACAGCTTGGCCCCACATGCCAGGGGCGTAGGGCATGCCGGTGAGGGACTTGACGAGTGAACCAGCTGGAGAAATTATCCCAATTCCTGAGTTGGATCCGTCGAGCGCGCCGTTTGCAGAATCGGCCGCCCCGTAGTAGCCGACCCAGACGAAGTCGTTGGCAGGGTTGATTGCGATACCAACAGGGCCGGTGATGCTTGTGCCGCTGAAGAACAAAGACGAAGCACCGGTCTTCGGGTTGATCTGGATTATCGAGGTCCCCGATCCCGACGAGCCGGCTGCATTGTTGAAGTCGGCCACGAGAACGTCGCCCGCTACGAGCTTGCCTGCAGTTAGCGGAACGACGGCAAGGTCATAAGGGTTCGTGTCACCGTTAGGGGCGACCGTGGAGGAGATCACCGTGTCGACTAGGCCGGTTATGTTTCCTGTCATTCCGGCGGTGTGCGCAGTGGTCCCGCTCGGTGCTGTGGCGGGCGGCAAAGTTCCTGCGGCCGACGCGTGGGGGACGGCAATGAACGCAGCCGTAATGCCTGCTGACGCAGCTACGACGGTGATGCGCTTGGAGCGCGAGTACCGGCTGCGGCCTCGGCCGCCGGGTTGGGATCCGCTTGTGGGATTTGCGGGGACGTCGTTCAAAGTTCCTCCGTCGATCTAGATGCCTGGCGAGAGAGTGATAGCACTCGACATATCTACGAACGGCGAAGCGATTCGGATTGGAGGAGTTGTCGGAGCGAGTCCAGCCGACCGGCGCCGTTCGTGCGAGATTTATGCCGGCGAGGTTTACCCGAAGCGGATTCCGCGCCGCCGTTCGGCGGCGGCGACGGCGTTTCGCAGCAGCATCGCCACCGTGGTCACTCCGACGCCGCCAAGGCGCGGAGTCACCCACGCCGCCACCTCGGCGCAGGATTCGTCGACGTCGGAGAAGGCTTTGCGTCCCTGCCAGGTCAAGCCGCCGCCGATGACCACCGAACCTGGCCGGATCGCGTCGCGGGTGACCATGTTGGCAACGCCGGCGGCGCCTACGACGATGTCAGCCGAGCGGGTCACTTCGCGCCAGTCGGCGACCCCCGTGTGGACGACGGTGACAGCGGCGTTCGCGCCCGGCTCCTTGAGCGACATGAGCATCGACAGCGGCCGTCCGAGCGTCGGGCCGCGTCCTACTATGACGAGCTTTCGTCCGGCCACGGGAATCTCGTAATGCGCCAGCATCGCCTGGATTCCGAGAGGCGTGCACGGCCGCGGCGCTCCTGGCTCACCGAGAGCCAACAGCCCCAGGTTGGTCGGGTGCAGCCCGTCCACGTCCTTCGCCGGGTCCATCACCGACATGGCAGCGTTGAAGTCGAATCCTGCCGCCACGGGATGTTGCACGATGTAGCCGTCGACGGCGTCGTCGGCGTTCAGACGCTCGATCGCGCCGAGAAGGTCCGGTTGTCTGCGGTCAGCAGATATACGGACATCGAACGAAGCGATCCCGACTTTCTCGCAGAACTCGTGCTTCTTCGCGACGTATCCCGCGCTCGCGGGGTCGTCTCCGACCAGCACAGTTGCGAGGCCGACCTTGTGGCCTCGCTTGGCAAGCTCGGCGACCCGCTTCGACACGTCCTCGAGGACAGCCTCCTCGACCGGTGCGCCGGCCATGATTGACGCTGGCATCAGTGCTGGAACTGCCTTTCCCCGGTGAGCACCATGACAAGGCCGTGCTCGTCCGCTGCAGCTATCACCTTGTCGTCGCTTACCGATCCTCCCGGCTGGATGACTGCGGCGACACCGGCAGATGCGCACGCGTCGAGGCCGTCGCGGAACGGGAAGAAGGCGTCGCTCGCGGCTGCGCCCCCTTTTGCCCTTCCAGCAGCGCGCGCCGACGCGATCTCGCCGGGTGTCACCCTGTTCTGCTGGCCTGCGCCGATCCCGACTGCCATGCCGTCGCCAGCGAGCACAATTGCATTGGATTTGACCGAGGCGCACACCCTCCAGGCGAGTTGCATGTCGCGCCAGTTCTCCTCGGTTGGCTTAGCTTTCGTCACGACCCGCCATTCGGCGGGCGTCGAATCGAAGCGGTACTGATCCTGGACCAGCCAACCGCCGCTCATCTGGCGGAGATGCAAAGGCTCGTCGCTCGGAGGAGGAGCCGAAAGGACCCTCATGTTCTTGCGCTTCGCGGCGAACAACGCGAGGGCTGCTGGTTCGAATCCTGGCGCTATGAGTACGTCTGCCTTAGCGTTGGTGACCATCTCCGAGGCGACCTCCTCGCTGACGACGCCGCCGAGGGCCACGATACCTCCGAAGGCTGACATCGGGTCACACTCGAACGCCCGGTTATAGGCGGTGAGGGCATCCGGCGCAACTGCCGCCCCGCAGGGGTTCGCGTGCTTGACGACTACCGCCGCTGCCGGTCCGAGGTCCGCAAGCTGGTGGACGAGGCGCCACGCGGCGTCAGCGTCGTAGAGGTTGAGATACGACAGCGCCATGCCGCCATGCTGGACGACGCCGTCCCACCAGTTGGGTTCGCCGACTTTGCGATAGCGGGCGCCGCGTTGGTGGGGGTTCTCTCCGTAGCGCAGATCTTCGACACGCTCCAGCGACACGTGCAGCGTTGTGGGCAGGGACCCTCGGGTGTCAACCTCACCCCCGCTGTTCGCGTCGGCTGCGCTGCTCTCGCTAGCCGCGAACCAGTTTGCTATCGCCGAATCGTAGGCGGCGGTATGCGCGAAAGCCTTCGCGGCGAGGCGACGTCTCAGGCCGGCACTGAGCGTGCCTGACTCACGTAGCTCCCCGAGCACTTCGCTGTAGTCGGCTGGATCGACAAGAGAGCCCACGTGCGCCCAGTTCTTCGCCGCTGCTCGCACCATGGTGGGGCCGCCCACATCGATCAGCTCTATCGAAGGGTTCGAGCGGAATGGGTAGAGGTTGCAGACCACGAGCCCTATCGGATCGATCGACTCGCCTTCTAAGTCAGCCCGGTGCGCCGGATTCGCAAGGTCGGCGAGGATGCCACCGTGGATCCGGGGGTGGAGAGTCTTCACCCGTCCGCTCAGCATTTCGGCTGCGCCGGTAACCGACTCGACGTCCGCGTGGGCGATACCTGCCGCTTCGAGGGAGCTCGCCGTGCCCCCGCTTGCGATCAGATCGTGTCCGAGGTCGACCAGTGAGCGTGCGAAGTCTTCGAGGCCGGTCTTGTCGTAGACCGAGAGCAGGACCCTCATCGGTCGTCTCCTTTGAATGTCGTGGTAGGTCGGGGTTAGGCCCGCAAGAAAAGCACGGATGGTCTCAGGGTAGAGCCGGCGCTCCACCTCCTTGATCCTCTCGTGAAGGCTCGCTTCGGTGTCGTCGTCTAGGACTGTCACGGCTTCCTGCGCGAGGATAGGCCCATCGTCGACTTCTTCTGTCGCCAAATGAACAGTGGTTCCGGTTACCCGGACGCCGGCAGCGAGAGCGTCGCGTACTGCATGCCAGCCCTTGAAGGCCGGTAACAGCGCTGGATGAGTGTTCAGAACCCTCCCCGGGTATCGCTCGAACATCGGCGCGGCGAGGACGGTACCGAAGCCCGCCATTGCCACTACGTCGATGCGATGAGCTTCGAGCGTTTCACATACCCGGGTTGTGTAGGAGACCCGATCGAAGCTTGCAGCGAAATTGCTGCGCTCCACCACCACTGCGGGCACCCCTGCGTCGGCGGCAAGGTCGAGCGCAGCACAGTGCCGATCGACGAGCACCACTGCAACCGGCAGGCCGGCAGCGAGAATCGCAGATAGGACGGTGCCTGTTCCGGACGCGAGGACGCCGAGTCGAGGCGGGGATAAATCCACGCAACAAGGCTACTAGGCGCCGTAGGGCTGCCTATTCTGTGGAAATGGCGCGTATCGGTAACCTGTTAGCCGCGGGGCGTACCTTTTCCTTCGAGTTCTTCCCCCCGCGCGACGACGCCGAGCACGCTGTCCTGGTCGATACGCTCATGGAACTGCAGCCACTTCGACCGTCCTTTGTCTCGGTTACGTACCGAGGTGGGCGCATATCTCGCCGTCGTACCTACGACCTCGTTGTCGCCATGCTGGCCACAACGTCTCTCACCCCGATGGCCCACCTCGTGTGTGCAGCGCACAGCCGCCTCGAGCTCGCCGAGATCCTCGTCGATTTGCGAAAAGCCGGTGTAGAGAACCTGATGGCCCTCGGCGGGGATCCTCCCGACGACCCATCGATGGGGGAAGGAGAGTTGCGCTTCGCGTGCGAGCTCGTGGAGCTCGCACGGGCGATTGGTGGCTTCTCGATCGGCGTCGCCGCCCACCCCGCCGGGCACCCGAAGTCCTTGGATCTCTCGTCGGATCGGAACCATCTAGTCGCGAAGCTGGCGCTCGCCGATTTCGCCGTGACACAGTTTTTCTTCCGGGTCGAGGATTACCTGAGGCTGGTCGAGGACCTCGAAAAGCGGGGGATGGACAAGCCGATTATTCCCGGGATCATGCCAGTCACGAGCCTTTCGGCGATACCGCGCAGGGCGCAGATGGGGGCAGCCGTGCCGGCCGACATGGTCGCCGTCCTCCATGCTGGCGGAAGTCCAAGTGAGGTTAGGAAAGTCGGAATTGAGCTCGCCACGAAGCTTTGCCAGGATCTGCTCGACGCTGGCGCTCCGGGTTTGCACTTCTACACACTGAACCGCTCGAAGGCGACGATCGAGATCTACGACAGCCTTGGGCTTGGGCAACCGCTCCGGCGTTGAGGCCAGGCTGTAGTTGGGCGGCCGGTGGGGCGCTCTGAGCTACGTCGGATAGAGTCGGGGGTGTATGGCTGACAAGATCACGATGCAATCCGACGGCACCCTCGCAGTTTCCGACGAGCCGATAATCCCCTACATCGAAGGTGACGGTACGGGAGTAGATATCTGGCCTGCGGCGCAGACCGTGCTCGATGCTGCGGCCGCCAAGTACGCGAAGAGGATCGCGTGGAAGGAGGTGCTCGCTGGCGAGAAGGCCTTCAACGAGGTCGGCGACTGGCTTCCCCAAGAGACTGTAGATGTCTTTCGTGAGTACCTGATCGGGATCAAAGGACCGCTTACCACTCCTGTCGGAGGTGGATTTCGTTCCCTGAACGTGGCGCTGCGACAGCTTCTCGACTTGTACGTCTGCCTGCGCCCCGTGCGGTGGTTCGAGGGAGTCCCGTCGCCGGTAAAGCGTCCGGATCTTGTGGATATGGTCATCTTCCGGGAGAACACCGAAGACATCTACGCAGGCCTCGAGGTCCAGGAAGGCACCCCCGAAGCGAAGCGACTGATCAGCGTGCTCCACGACGAGTTCGGGTGGGACATCCGGGCTGACAGCGGTGTTGGAATCAAGCCGGTGTCCGAAACTGGCTCGAAGCGTCTGGTCCGTGCGGCTGTGAACTATGCCGTGAGCCACGGTCGCAAGTCCGTGACGCTCGTGCACAAGGGGAACATCCAGAAGTTCACCGAGGGGGCTTTCCGCAACTGGGGCTACGAGGTAGTGCGCGACGAGTTCGCCGACGTGGCCGTCGGGTGGGATGACTGCGCCGGCAAGCCTGGGGAGCGCATTCTGGTAAGGGACGCCATAGCCGATATCACGCTTCAGCAGGTGCTGACCCGCCCTGACGAGTTCGATGTAATAGCGACTACCAACCTAAACGGCGACTACCTTTCAGACGCGCTGGCCGCGCAGGTCGGCGGGATCGGGATCGCTCCGGGCGCCAACATCAACTACGTGACCGGCCACGGCATCTTCGAGGCGACGCACGGTACGGCACCCAAATATGCGGGTCTCGACAAGGTCAACCCTGGTTCGGTCCTGCTTTCAGGGGTCATGATGTTCGAGCACCTTGGGTGGCAGGAGGCTGCCGACGACATCGTCCGGGCGATGGAGGCCACGATCGCGGACAAGATCGTGACTTACGACTTCGCCCGTCAGATGGACGGCGCTACCGAGGTCAAGACGTCCGAGTTCGCTTCGGCGATCGTCGACCGCCTGTAGCTCGACCTCTGCGCGGAGCGTCAGAGACGGGCGGGGAGCGTCAGGGTATGAGCCCGAGTGCGCGCACGGCGTCGCGTTCCTCGGCGAGCTCCGCTACCGTGTTGTCGATTCGATCCTGAGAGAACTCGTCGATCGTCAGGCCGCGGACGATGCTGTACTGTCCTGCGCTTGTAGTGACCGGAAACGACGAGATGAGACCTTCGGGAACCCCGTAGGACCCGTCGGAGGGCACGCTCATCGACAACCAGTCGCCTTCGCTCGTGCCTGCGATCCAGTCGTGGACGTGATCTATGGCGGCGCTCGCAGCGGAGGCGGCGCTCGACGCTCCACGCGCTTCGATGATCGCAGCGCCCCGTTGCTGAACCACGGGGATGAACTCGCTCACCACCCAGTCGTGGTCGCCGATTACCTCTGATGCGGGGGCGCCCCCGATGCGGGCATGGGTGATGTCGGGGTATTGCGTCGCCGAGTGATTGCCCCAGATCGCCATGTTTGTGACGTCGCTGACAGTCCGGCCGGACTTGGCTGCAAGCTGCGCCTTGGCACGGTTCTGGTCGAGGCGTGTCATCGCGGTGAACCGCTCAGCAGGTATCGCCGGGGCGTTGTGCATCGCGATCAGCGCATTCGTGTTCGCAGGGTTGCCGACCACGAGAACCTTTATGTCCTTGGCAGCGTTGTCGGATAGCGCTTTTCCTGCTACGGAAAAAATTGCCCCGTTCGCTTCTAGAAGGTCCTTGCGTTCCATGCCCTTGCTTCGCGGCCGGGCCCCCACGAGCAGCGCTATGTTCGCGTCGGCGAAAGCGACGTTCGGGTCGTCGGTGGCGACCACATCTGCGAGAAGCGGGAAGGCGCAGTCGTCGAGCTCCATCACAACCCCACGAAGGGCGGAAAGAGCCGGCGTCACTTCTAGAAGTTGCAGGATGACCGGCTGATCTGGTCCCATGATTGCGCCGCTAGCAATACGGAACAGCAAGCTGTAGCCGATCTGCCCGGCGGCACCTGTCACAGCAACTCTAACTGGCGTGGCAGTCATATCTTGTTTCGAGCCTCCATCGAAAGCGCGGTTATCGCGGTGGTTGTCCGGTCACCGACGATAGGCCGTGTCCTACGCGGTCGGCCAACCAGGGGAACGATCCGGACTGTTGTCGGACCGCGCTAGGAGCGGATCGTAGGCGGCGATACCACCCCGAGGCGGTGGAGATACCCGAGTTTCTGTTCGACTGCGTTGCGCCAGGCTGACAGATCTTTGTCGAAATGGTTCCTGTCCCCGTCTTCGAAGGCGTGTTCGAGTTCGTCGAAGGCCGCATCCTCCGCGTCGAGCAGTGCCCGATAGCGGGTGAGGAACTGGTCGTCGATTACTTCCGACAGCGTCACTTGCCCTACCTCCTGCGTCGTGGTTCGCCCAACTTAGTCGCTCGGCCGTCCGCCCGCTCTGCTCGTGGTGGTAAGCGGCTACGCCGGGAGAACTCCAGCTCGGTTATCCGCCTGGAGCGAAGTTCGTGATACGGCGGACCTCCGCGGGCAGCGGATCAGCAAAGTCGGTGCCATCTGCCAAAAGGTTCGAAGAAGGGTTGCCGCGGACGCGGAGTTTGCCGTCGAGCAGAGCCTGGCCTGCAATCAGGCGCCCCGAAGCTATCTCCACGGCCGTGTCCCATTGACAGGTGACGGTCAAGTCCGGATCAGGCGCGTCTGCGGGCACCGGCCACGCCACCCGAGAAATCCCACCTGCTGCTTGCACCCTGTAGCGGACCGTTCCGTCCGGGGTCCCTTCTACGATCTGCTCCACTACGAATGTTTCGCCGGTCGGCTCGATAGCGGCTTTGGCGAATTCCATGATTTTCTCGAACCATTTCTCGGAGAGGAACACCAGCATCGGCTCCTCCGGCCGTGAGGAGCGGGAGTCGTCGTGGTCTGGCATTTTCTCCGTCATCTCGACACCATCATCGGTCTGGCATGATCGTAGATCCAGTCACATGACTACGGAGGCAAGGTACCGGTTCGAAGCTCGTCCACCGGCCCAGCCGAGAGCGAGCTCGACCACGAGCCGGCCGGGAGCGGTGGACTCCGGAAGCGTGACTGACGGTTTCGCGATGAGCACGCACGAGTCGGTCGGAACTTCGCCCTCAAAGCGCCAGCGCCGCTCACCGCCCGGATAGCGAATCACTGCCTCCACGATGGCGCGTTCGACAGGCCGGCGCATGTCGTTGACGGCGTGTACGCTCAGAGACACCCGATCCCCGGGGCTGTAGGTCGCCGAAAGCCGGTCTGCGCAGACGATCAGCGGTGCACAGGCCGCACGGACAGCCCGGTAAGCGCTTTTTGGAAGTCGGTTGTGGTCGAACAGGGAAAACGAAACTGCCGGCTGCGCGTCGGCGAGCATCGATACACAGAACCCACCTGAGGGGCGGTACTTGAGGCGGCGAAGTGTCTCTATTTGATAGCGGAGCAGGTTAGCCTGCAGTCGCTGGCTTGCGGCCCTCCACTCGTCGAAGGTCGTGAAATGCGAAGGGGGCAGCCTTTCTTGGAAGGTCTGCGTGTCCATCCCGAAATGCGCTGCGAGTCCATCCCAGTCGAGGTCCGGCCAGCTGCGAGGGTCCATGAAGTCGGCGGAGTCGGGGACGGATTGTGCTCCGAAAGCTCCGACGAACCGGCCGGCGATCGGCAGCCTGGAGATCAGACTGGCCAGTCCAGCCGCGTCGCCGTAGTACCAGCCGAAGAACAGGTGACTGTCGGTCGCCCCGCCCGGATGAGGAAGCGCGCCGGACCGGCCTATCACCGCGCGGGTGCCGTCTTCGGATTCCAAGGCTCGCCGCAAGGAACGGTCCAAAAGAGCCGCATCCCAGTCGGGTCGGACCGAGGTTGCGGCGACTCGAAGCGGTGTTTGTCTTCTCTGGAAGTCTGATGGCGCCGAGTCGACTCGAAAGGCTTCGTTGTGGGCGCACCAAGCGACGATGCTCGGGTGATGGCCGAGAAGGCGCACAGCTCGACGGGCTTCCAATGCGGCCTGGCGGCGAACCGCCGCGTAGCCCCATTTCAACGGTAGGTCTTGCCAGATAAGCATGCCCAGGCGGTCGGCTTCGGCGTAAAGCTCGGGGCGGGCGATGTGACCGTCCAGACGCATCATGTCGAAACCGGCCTCCGATGCCAATCTCACGTCGCGGACCACCTCGGCTGGAGTTGCGGTGGCGATATCCCGCCGTGTTGGGGCGCAGTTGACGCCCTTTAAGTACATCCGCTCTCCATTGAGTGTTGTAACGAAATTGCGCAAGCGCGACTGTCGAAGCCCTGTGACGACTTGACGTCGATCGCTCACGGCTGAGTTCTCGGCTGGCGGGGGGCCGTCGGCTGGCGGGGTGGCGTCGGTGATTGCCGCGTCCACGTCGATTCCGTAGAGAGGCTGACTGCCTAGTGCTCTTGGCCACCATAAGTCGGGGGATTCCACTGCTACCGTCCATCGGAGGCGATTCAGCCCGGCGGAGAGGTTGTGCTCGGAGTGCCTCAGCGCCGAGCCTGTTGGCGCTGAGGCGATTATCGGACCGGAACCGGTCGGTTGTTCGCGAGTTGCTGGCGGAGGCAGATTCTTCGGAGATACCCGTGTCCGCAATGTAGCCCGAAGCGGAGTAACGGTGTCGACTTCAACTTCCAAGTCGAGGGTCGCGCGATCCGAGTTCGCTTCCTGGCAGAGGACCTTTAACGACACGATCCGCAGCGGGCCGGTCTCGTCTATGTGGACTCGTCCCCATATGCCACCTGGATTCCATGCAGGATCGATATATGGCGAATGCTGGAAAACTCCGGTCACGTTCCGCTTCGCTGTCCAGTCAGTTGGAGGCGCACAACTTACTTCCAGCGCCAGGAGATGCTCGTCGCCGGTGGCGAGCTGTTGGGTGATCTCGAATGACTGCGGGTAGAAGTACCCCTCCGTGTCGCCGAGGTACTGGCCGTCCATCCACACGCTCCCCTGGTAGAACAACCCGTCGAAGATGAGGAAGAAGCGCCGTGACGGACCAGGGGGCCGCGTCGTGAAACGCTTGCGATAAAGCACAGGCCCATCTGAATCGCGGAGGGTCGGGACTGATCGCCAGTGGCCGGGGACCAAGGTGAGCTCCCATCCGCTGTCATCGAAGCCTTCGTCAGTGAAGGACCGGCGCAGGTCCTCAGTCGCCGCAGCGACGCGCCATGGTCCACTCAGGTCCATATCTCGGACAAGCTAGCCCACTCATTGCCTGAGGACGGCTGGCGATTGTTTCCCTGCCCGGACCGTGCGTGTAATTGCACCAAAATTGTATAAAAACACTCCAGGCTTTCCTGACAATACCGACAGATACTCCGGTGCGTGGTATATGGATGCCGTTACCTTGTCAAGCGTGGAGAGCGCAAGCGGGACAGCCGCATGCTGAGCGGCTCGCTGCTTGCGCTCGACCTGCGGAGCCCGCACGCCGTCTTGGCCCTCTGGGCGGTGATGGCCACGGCACTGCTTCTCGGTATGGTCCACGGGGTAACTCCCGACGAGCACACGTGGCCGATCGCGGGCACGGCCCTATTCACGCTCACGTCCAAGGAGGCGTGGGCCTCGGAGCGGCTCCGCACTGGGCGCCCGACGGCCGCGACGACTGCGGCGAACCGGACCTCGTCGACCCGCGGCCGTCGATGCCCGCGCTGCATGGATTTATCGCCGGGTGGGGTTTCGGTGCATTCGCTCTGATCGTCCTAGATAGTTCTCGCTCCGTCGATGCCGTCGGCGCTATAGGGGTGGGTCCCGGGGGCCCTTTTCGGGCTCGGTACAACAATCGTGCAGGTGATGGTTGGGGGCCTTGTCGGATGGCTGGTCCGCCGCAAGGGTGCCTCGCCGGAGGTTAGTCGTCGACTTGGTCTGGGTTTTGCGGCGAGAACCCTCGGCATCGGCGGCGTAGCGTTCGTGGTGGGCGGCGCTATCGGGATCGCCTTTCCGAGCTTCGCATCGCTCAGCGTGTCGACCGGAGTCCACGTGCACAACCTCGCGCACTTGGGCCTTCTCCTGGTGCTAGTCGCCGTGTCGGTGGGTGGCGTCGGGATCGGTTCGCTGGTTAGTGAACTCAGACGGATACCCGATTCACGTATTGGTCTCGACGAAGCGTCACGTGACGCTCCTCACGGCCACCCAAAAATATGTGGGGGCATCCCTTGACAATCCGGAGCAGTCAGCTACTGTGTATACACAGTATCTATTAGATATTGCGTTCATTCGCTCGTCCAGGTCAGTCGGGGTTGTCTGGGACGCGAGTGACGTAGCTGTGTCAACTTCAGCTCACAGGGAGGGTTACTCGGAATCATGAAGATAAAAACGAAGCTGCACGTCACGCTTGTGACGGGGGCAGTACTCGCCGCCGCCTGCGGTAGCTCATCGAAGACGACGACCGCAACGACTGTGGCGCCTTCTGCTACGTCAGCAGCGGCCGGTTCGGCTGCCGGTCCGGCACCAGCGGCTATCACCGTAGGTACCCTTTATGCGGGGACTGGCAGCTTCGCCGTCTCGTCGCTTCCCGAATACGAGGGAATCAAGTTCTGGGTCCATGAAGTCGACGCGTCCGGCGGTGCCTACGTCAAGGCATACAACAAGAAGATTCCAATCAAACTCGTGTCCTACAACGACCAAAGTTCCACATCGACTGCCGGGACTCTCTACACGCAGCTGATAACACAGAACCACGTTAACATCCTGCTATCGGACTTCGGTTCTGTTCTTACAGCGCCTGCTGTCACTATCGCCAAAGAGAACAAGCAGCTACTCTTCGACGTCAGCGGCACCGGAACCACGTTCTTCCAGGCTTCGAACAACGATCCCTACATCGTCTTAACGTCACTGCCGGTCTCGTCGATCTGGCCCCAACCAGCGGTCGCCTTCATGAAGTCGGTCGGGATCAAGAACGTCGCAATCGTCTACGGCGCAAACGACTTCGACCAGGCGCAGGCGAACACATACAAGCAGGGCCTCGCCGCGGACGGCATCAATGTGAGCTTCTTCCAGTCGGTGCCGACGGCCACAACTTCATATACGACGCTGATCCAGGAGGTAGCAGCGAAGAAGCCCGACGCCTTCCTCGAGCTCGGCTATGAAGCCAACGACATTGCATTCCTCAAGCAACTGCACTCGTCAGGAAGCAAATTCCCCTATGTGTTCACCGTCTTCCCTGGGCAAAACCACAGTCAAGTGGAAGCTGCAGTGGGCGCATCGGGACTTGCCTACACATTTACCTACGGTGCTCCTCCAGCGTTGGTACATAACAACCCCAGCGTGGGACTAGGATTATCCAGCTTCACTACCGCGTTCGAATCGTATGCGAGCAAGACGCATATCAACTTCGAGGACATCGCCGGCTACAACGCCGGGCTCGTCGTAGGGCAGGCTCTCGCTAACGCATCATCGCTTTCCCAGACCGACCTTCGAGCTGGAGTCCTTTCCCAGTCGGGTAAGTTCTCGACGCTGATAGGTCCGTTCAGCATGAACGCCCAAGGTGCGGAGACCGGCTTTCCGCTACCTGTAGCACAGCTTTTGCCCGCCAGCTCGGGAAGCGCTACGAAGGTTACGATCGTCTGGCCTAAGAGCAAGGCGACTGGGACAGCGGTTTACCCAGCACCGTAAGTCCAGCTTTGACTGAGGACACCTCGTCGACGCCGTGCGCCGAACGCACTGCAGTGTTGTACCGCCGGGCGACCGTCGCCGGCTCGACGAGGATCCGCAGAGTGGACGGAACATCGAAAACATGCGCTGTGATTAAGGGGAAGGGAGAGGCGGTTAGTGCTACTTGAGTTCGCATTGATAGGTGGTGTGCTTACCGGTATGTACTACGGGTTTCTGGCGGTTGGATTGAACCTGGTCTTCGGCGTCCTTCGCTTTGTAAATCTTGCCCACGGCTCTGTCGTCGTCCTCGGGTCGTACCTGACCTGGGAGCTTTCAAACACCTGGCATTTGAACCCTCTTATAGCCGCCCTTATCTCGTTCCCGCCCTCGCTGGTTCTGGGCGCGGTGATCTTCTACGCCGTGACACCGAGATTGTCGCGTTCGGCGGATCCCGAAATGCTCTCGCTCATACTGTTCTTCGGGATCGCGCAGGCGATCGAAGCGATCACAACCATAGTGTTCACCTCGAATCGCCGAGCCCTTCCCGGGTCAAGTCTTGGCGCCTCCTCGGTAAGCATCCTCGGGCAAAGATACCCCTTCTACTGGGTACTCGGAGCCGCCATAGCAGTCCCGGTGTTCGGCGCAATCTACATCTACCTGTACCGCACCAGGCTCGGCTTGGCAACGCGTGCGGTGATGAGCTCACCTGATGACGCCGCTTCAGTAGGAATCGATGTGAAGAGGGTGTCAGCAATCTGCCTAGGAGTTGGACTGTTTCTCGCGGCATCGGCTGGGTCACTCTCGATCTTCATCCGAGGCGGTACAGACCCGGCTCAGGGGGTCGCAGTGACCACCTTCGCTTTCACAGTGATCGTCATCGGGGGGCTTGGCAATCCGATCAGTTCCATCGCCGGCGGGGTCGTTTTGGGATGCGCATATAACCTCGCCCAAGCGTATGCGCCCTCCTGGTCAGGAGTTATCCCATATGGGCTCCTGCTTGCGGTGATGCTAACACGACCAAGTGGACTATTCGGGAGCCAAGTCCGTGTTGCGTGACGACGAGACTGCGGTAGGCGTGCTCTCCGGAACAGCCTGGAGGGATCGTGCGAGTCAGCTGTTGAGAAATCGTTCGTTAGTGGGCGACGCCGCTGTTTCCTTGGTCGTTATAGGAGTCTTTGCATTCGGCCGTAGCTTCGAAGCGAATACTCTTCTACTCGTAAACTTGATGGTGTACATGATACTCGCACAGGGGATCAATGTCAGTTACGGCTTCACCGGCTACCTTCCGTTTGGCTTCGTAGGCTTCTTCGGTGCCGGCGCCTACGGCATGGCCGTCAGCACCTCGAAATTCCATGTTGGAGCCTATCCAGGCCTTGTGGCGGGTGTCGTGGTGTCAGTGGTGGTGGCATTGGTGCTGTCGCCTCTCTTGCGATTACGCGGCTCCTATTTTGCAATTGCAAGTCTCGCTGCTGCGGAGGCCCTCGTCCTTCTCGTCTCTAATCCTTCTGCACAGGGGATTACCAACGGAGCCTACGGGGCGAATTTGTCATCTGTGTTCAACCCTGGCGCAAGCTACGTGAGTACGGTTGTGGCCTTGGGGCTGGTGACGGTCGCCGTCGTATGGTTAAAACATTCAACTTTCGGTCTGGCGCTTCGCTCGATCAAAGCCGACCGCTCGTCGGCTTCCATGTCGGGAATCAACGTAGTGAAAGTCCGGACGTTTGCGTGGGTCATCTCTGCGGCGATGGCCGGTCTCGGTGGCGCATGCTACGCGTGGGTCATCTCTGTGTTCTACCCTGGTGACGTCTTCAGCCTGACGACGTCAGTGTTTGCAATCATATTTGCGCTCTTTGGAGGTATCGGAACTGTTGTAGGTCCGATCGTTGGGACCGTAGTGCTGTACGGTATCTACAACGCGATTGGAATAACCGTTCCGCAGTACTTCCAGCTGATCTATGGTCTCCTTATCGTGGTGATAGTCCTGTTCGTGCCTCGGGGCCTTGCTTCACTGGGAGCGTCCGTGCGCGGCCGAATGTCCAAATGAATCTCCCAGCTCAGTCATCGACAGCTGTTGGCGCTGCAGGACCAACCTCGGCGGGTGCGCTGTTGCTCGAAGTTCGATCAGTGAGCGTTCTGTTCGGCAACTTCATGGCCCTCGACGACGTGAGCGTCAACCTTGATGCTGGACGAGCACTCGGCCTCGTCGGGCCGAACGGTTCGGGTAAGACGACTTTGATCAACGTCGTGACAGGTTTCGTGGCCGCTAAGCGCGGTAAGGTGTTCTTCGACCGGGAGGATGTCAGCGGTCGGGCGCCTCACCGCCTCGCCCACCTAGGTATCAACAGGACTTTCCAGATCCCCAAGCCGTTCACGGGCCTCACGGTGCGTCAGAACGTGGAGGTTGCAGCGCGCTACGGTAAGGGTCGCCAGTCAGTCGAAGAAATTCTTGCTCTTACACGGCTTGACGGGGTCGGCTCGCGGCTCTCTGAGGAACTTACCGCGGCTGAGCAAAAGAAACTTGACCTCGCCAGAGCGCTTTCGACGGCACCCCGGCTGCTATGTGTCGACGAGCTCGGGGCCGGACTTTCGGTGAGGGAACTGGATGAGGTTGCTCTAATGCTGAGAGAGGTTGCCGAGCGCTGGGGGATTGCCCTTCTCATCGTCGAGCACCTCATGGGTTTCTTGGAGAGGGTGACCGAGGACGTGGTGGTGCTGAACGCCGGGCAGGTTATCTTTGAAGGATCCCTTGTTGACGCGTTGCGCCAGCCTAACGTCGTAGAGGTGTTCCTCGGTGCCTGACGACAAGGCTGCGAAGGCCGGCGCTGCGTCTATTCTTCAGCTGCGCCATGTCGAGGGCGGATATGCTCAGATGCAGGTCCTCTGGGACATCAACTTTGAAGTGCAAGAAGGCACTTGTGTCGTGCTCCTCGGCGCGAACGGAGCCGGGAAGTCGACAACGCTCGCAACGATCATGGGTCTGGTAGAACTTCGCGGAGGGGAGATCTACTTCCGCGGCGAAGCACTCGGTGCAATGCGAACAGACCAGCGGGTTGCCAATGGAATCTCGTACATGACCGAAAAGGCCGTGTTCGCTGACATGTCGGTTCACGACAACCTTTCCCTCGGGGCGTACAGCTGCGGGAGGCGGGCTGCCCACGAAAGTATCGAAGCGATCTACTCTGCATTCCCGGTCCTGGCGCAACGTCGCAGAGCACCGGCTGGGAGCCTCTCCGGTGGTCAGAGGAAGCTCGTTGGAGTGGCAAAAGCCCTCGCCGCCAGTCCGAAGCTGATCGTCATGGACGAGCCATCCTCTGGGCTGTCCCCGCTGGCGGTCAAAGAGGTCGTCGCAGCCTTGGCGAAAGTGCGGGCCGACCGGGGCGCGTCGATGCTCGTAGCCGAGCAGAACATCGCTTTCACGGAAATCGCCGACCAGGTGGTCGTCATCGAAGGTGGCAGGGTGAGTTTTTCCGGAACGGTGAGCGAACTCGAAGCCGACGATGCTCTTCGAAAAGCCTTCTTCGGTCTGGAGCGTTGATGGTGCCGACTAGTGCGGAAGGGGAACAAAGAAGTTCCCCGTGCCGCGTGACACACCCGTAGCATGTAGCGATGCAGAGGCGACCAAGACCTGACGAGATCGTTGACATGATGCGTAGGGCGATCAGGGAAAGGCTGCTGCTTCCAGGCGAAGCGCTCAACCAGGACGATCTGGCGCGCCGCTTCGGAGTCAGCAGGATCCCCCTTCGTGAAGCTCTGCGAACCTTGGTCGGCGAGGGCCTTGTCGTCATGCAGCCTGGGGCCGGTGCGATGGTTACCGAGCTACACATCCAGGAGCTAGACGAACTGTTTGATCTCAGATCACAACTCGAACCATCCCTCACGGCCGCCGTGGTAGGACGTGTAAGCCCCGAGCAACTGGATCAACTGGACCGCCAAATTGACCAATTGGATGCTCTGGACGGCTCGGATCCTGAGGGTTGGGCGGCGCAGCACTACAGTTTCCACCGTCGTCTGCTCGAGATGTCAGGTCGGCGCCACTCGCTCCGGCTATTGACTCAGGTCAACAATCTCCTGGAACCCTACAACCGGCTTTATTCAACGTTGGTGGGGCCTCAAGCCCACGCTTCCGGGGAGCACCGACAGCTCGTGGCGACTATCCGCGATGGGGATCACGAAGCTGTAGAGCGTCAAGTTGGCGAAAGCATAGCCAGGGCCCGCAAGAATCTGGAGGCAGCCGTGTCGTCATCTGTCGAAGCGAAAGATCCACTGTCGGCCCTTCTCGTCGACCGCTAGCGGATTGCCCCGCCGTAACACGCACGACTCCTAGTCCCGAGGGTCCTTCCTGTGACCGAGACTTACTTCGTCGGGCAGTTCTAGACTGGCGCTCGGTATGTCTTTTGTAGTCGGGGGAATCCTGGGGAGCGGTGGCGTTCTCGCCCTTGGCGCATGCGGTTTCAGCCTGCTCTACTGGCTGACGGGAGTGGCGAACCTGGCGCAGGGTAGCCTCGTTATCGTAGGGGCCCTGTCGTCGTGGGAACTTCAGTCGAAGCTCCATTTCCCGGTGCTCCTTGCTGGCGCGATCGCAGTTTGTGCCGGCTTCGCTCTTGGTTACCTTCTTTGGCGTTACATCATCGGGCGTGCTGAGCTGAAGCTGCCATTGTTCCGCTTGATCGTCGGTTTTGCATGCGGTCTCGGCCTGGCCGGAGGTCTCGCGCTTTTAGTGACTGCAAACTTCGTATGGATCCCGACCAAGATGGGAACCGACGAGGTCGCGCTCGCCAAGATGAACGTGCCACTTCCGGATGTCATCGCTGGTCTGGTCGGTGTCGCAGCCGCCCTGGCGATCTCGTGGACTATCCGCTCCACCCGGATCGGCCTTGTTCTTCGCGCGATATCCGACGACCACGACGCCGCAAGACTCCTCGGAGTTCGCTCCGTGCGCCTCGTCTATCTTGTTGCGGGAATAGCGGGAGCGTTAGCAGCCCTAGGCGGCGTGTTTGCTGTCTGGAGGGGCGCCATCGCTACCTCGGAAGTCAACCGATATACGATTGACGTGGCAGTGGCAGGAGTAGCCGGACGGCTCGGTAGCCTCCGTGGCGCCGTCGCCGCCAGCTTCCTTCTCGCCGCTCTTTCCGCTGTAGTTGAGGAATGGTCCTCGCACCGGCTGATCGAGTTGTGCGCGCTGGGATTGGTCCTCGCAGGCGTCTGGCTGCTTCCAACGCGGAAGGTGACACCCTGACCAGCCTGAAGACAGTGCTGCGTTTCGGGGCTGCCTCGTCGGTGTGGCGTGTCGTGTCGGCGGTTGCCCTGGCGCTCGGCGGAACAGCGGTAGTCGCTGCAAGCCCGTCAGAGTGGGGCACAGTCGGATTGGAGATAGCCCTGGCGCAGTCGTGGAACCTGATAGGGGGTTATGGGGGCTACCCGAGCCTTGGTCAGGTCGCCCCCTACGGAGTCGGGGCCTATGCTCTTGGACTCTCCGTTGTGTACCTCCACCTCAATGTTTATTCATCGTTAGCTTTGGCGGTAGCTGGGGGAGCAGTATTTTGCGCAGCGACCGGATTGCTGGCGCCGCGCCGACGGGCCGTGAACTTCGCCGTGGTTACCCTCGCTGTCGCCGCTGGTACCGAGGAACTGTTCAGTCTGTGGGGTGCTGTCTCGCCAGGTGGCACCGGATTGACCGTCAGTACGGTCGGCTTGCGTCGAGCCGGTGCCTACATAGGATCAGCCGACTTTAGTCTTGTTGCCGGAGCGGTAGCAGTAATCGCAACGCTTGTCGTAGCGCTCGTGGGCCGCAGTCGTATGGCCGCTGGAGCCACGCTCCAGCGAGCGGACCTCACGCTTTCGGAGGCCTGCGGCGTGGCGTCGCGCGTAATCCCGTTTGAGATATTTCTCGTCTCTGGCGCTATCGCCGGACTCGCAGGAGGGGTGGCTGCGATTCACGACGTGGTCCTCGAACCCTCGACAATGTTCGACCCCGGACTCAGCGTCCTCGTCGTGGCGGCAGTCGTGCTCGGCGGTCGAGCGACCGTCGCCGGACCTGTCATCGGGGTTCTCGCCCTTTCAGGTCTCGAGGTGGCGGTCGGCTACGTGGTGCCTGGAGCTCACCAGCTCGCATTGGCTGCGGTCACGGTGGCCGCTATCGTAATCGATCCGCGGGGTCTCGTCTCGTCTCGAGCCGCCAAGTGGTCGGCGCATCTCCCTGCCGAGGTAGACGGCGTGGTGAGTGCTGGAGCGGTGGTGCCCGAGCCGCTCAGGCAATACGGTCGAGCTCCGACGGGGCTTGAAACCTCCGCTAAGAGCCCGATCGTGGAACTCAAAGCCGTCACCAAACGATTCGGCGGTCGAGCAGTCCTTCTCGACGTGAATTTGGAGGTCCGCCAGGGTGAGGTACTTGCTCTTATCGGACCGAACGGCGCAGGCAAGACGACTCTCCTGGACTGCATTTGCGCGCTGGCCCGCCCGGACGGCGGCGAAGTTCTGATCGATGGCCGCTCGACGCGCGCGACGGGACCGTCCA
>JAKBBS010000155.1 GCA_021808425.1 Actinomycetes bacterium | reverse complement strand
ACGATCAGCAATCCGACTTGCATCGTCTGACTGACACGCGAGACGGCTTCGATTAGTACGTCCACACCGTGCCAAGGCTTGAGGCTTCCGATGAAGCCGATCACCGGAGTCGACTTCGCGAGGCCGATCCGGCTTCTGGTTATGGGCGCAAGAAAAGACAGCAGATTCGGGTCCAAGCCCTCTACGTCGGCCCCGTTGGGGATCACTCTGGCCGTACCGGCACCCATGTCGAGCGCCCAGCGCGCAAGCGGCTCGGAAACGGCGACGACCCTGGCTCCGCAGAGCGCATCGGACTCTGCTTGGCGAGCGACCTCCTCTAGGCTCAAGCCGAAATGTCGTTTGCGCTCATCGGCTACCGGCGCGTTCACCTCGACCAAACGCGCCAGACCGAGGCCTTCCGCTAGCTGTGACCCGCGGCCAGCGAAGAGGCTGAGCCGCTCGATTATGCAGCCCGGCTCGCGAAACGACAGAAATCGCTCTAACTTGTCGAAGTAGGCGTTTGCGGCGTCAATTCGCAAAGTGTCGGCCTGCTTGCCCGACGATACGTGACCTATGTCGATCGGCACCACGCGGACTGACTCCGAACCGCGGGCCGTCATCGGGCCCGCGACCCGTGCGGCGTAGAGAGTGACGTCCACGCCGCGACGCGCGAGCGCGGCGCAAAGCGACTCGACATGAACGGACGCGCCTTTCGATCCCCCGACGGGAATGCCAGGATCGGGGAGGAGATATGCCACTTCCAGCCCAGCATGTTCGTGGCGGATCACCGGAGCTGACCTGACGCTAGAGGCACTCGTCTGTCGGCGGGGGCCGCAGTCTCGGTGCCGCAACTCCTTCCAAGAAGCTCCGCTACGGGGGCGATACACGACGTCCGTGACAAATTGACCGACACGTACGCTCTGGCGCTCGCTGCCAGGCGCGCTCTCAGACCGGGATCAATCGCCACATCGCGCAACGCTGCCGCCAGCGCGCCCGGGTTACCGGCCGGCACTAGGATCCCAGACTTCGCATGGGCGATCACCTCTGGGATTCCCGCGACTGAGGACGCGACGACAGGCAGGCCACATGCCATTGCTTCGAGGACGACGTTGGGGATCCCGTCGCGGTCCCCGTTGGAGGTCACGACGCTCGCTTGAACCATCACGTCTGCACGGTGGTATTCGCCAATGATCTCGTCCTGGGTCAAAGTGCCGGCAAATGTGACGTGGCTGCAAAGATCCATGGCGGCCACCTGAGACTCCAGCTCGTCGCGCAACTCTCCACCTCCTATGATCCGGCACTCGAACGGCTCTCCGAGATCTCGTAGGGCACCGAGGGCGTCGATGAGAGTCGAGTATCCCTTCTTGGGAACGAGCCTTCCGACAGCAAGGACGCGAAGGTGTTCCTCCGACGTCGCGTCGATTGCGTCGTCGGATGGCGCGAAGCGCTCGGTGTCAACTCCATGTGGCGCATAGACGACGTTCGGGGGTCGCAATCCGGCGTCCTTCGGTAGGTACGCGTCGGCCACGCGGTTCAGTTCGTTGGCAGCGCTTTGCGAGCACGCGAGGACGAACTCGGCGGCCGAGGCCTTGATCGCGAGAATGTCCGGGCTTGAAAGGTAGAGGTCTTTGGCGTGTGCTGCGAAGGAGAAGGTCCGACCAGTCAGAAGGGACACAAAATGCGCAATGCTTGCTGGTCCGTGGGCGAACGCTGCGTGGATGTGGGTCGCGCCGACGCGGTCCATCTCCGTGGCCATCAATCCCGCCTCCAGTAGGTGGCGAAACGTCGCGCGACTCCTTCTCTTCGCGAGGACGTGGCCGACGACCGCTATCCACCGAAGAGGGTGACGGCGCAAAAGGCGGGCGTGGGCGAGGAGGAAACGCCCGTTGTCTTTGAGCGAGACCTGGAAGCTCGTCCCGCTTCGAAGGTATGTGACGGGGCTCGACACGCGGGCGACCCCGGCTTGTACTGCCCGCTCTGCGGGGTGTGCTATCGCAAACAGTCGCAGGGGTACACCGGCTGCTTCCACCCCGAGGATCTCGTCGAGGATGAACGTCTCCGACAGTCTCGGGAATCGCTTCGTCAGGTAGCAGACCGTCAGGGCGGGCGGGAGCCGCGGCGGCTTGTGGGTCGGGATTGGCTTTGTCATTCGGTTTGCCGGCTAAGCAGGGATACGGGAGAACGACTGGAGTTCCATGCCGCCGACAAGGCGGCGAAGGTGGGCGACCACCCTGGCAGCGCCGCCCAGGTCGAGCGCGGCGCGGCTCCAGCCGATGGACGTTCCGCGGAGGACCCGTGGCAGGGTCGAGGCGAGCTCGGCGCTGTCCTCGACCACCTCGACCAGTCCTCGCTCTGCGAAAGCGTTAGCTCTCATCAGCTGCTCTAGTCGTGGTGTCCGGCGTGGTACGACGATCGTCGGCACCCCTAGACCGATCAGCTCGCAAAGGCTGTTGTAGCCTCCGCGAGACACTACTGCGGCGGCGCGGGCGGCGATGGTGGTTGGCTCGGCGAGGTGCTCGACGATGGAGACGTCGCTCAGTTCGCTCGTGGCGTGACGGAGACGCAGCTGGTCGTTTGGTGACATGAGGGGACCGCTGCACAATACTGAGGCGACGCCGATCGAGGCGGCGGCCACGGCTGTGTCGATCAGTACCTCCACTCCGTCACCACCACCACCTATCACGCCCAGAACGAACGGTCTCCCGTCGGGTACTTCGCTTGGTAGGGCCTCGGAGCGTTGCGCCGGTGTCGTCACATATCCGCAGTACTCGATCCGGTCTGCGAGTGACTCTGGCAGGCTGTAGAGCTTCGCGACGTCGAACATGTCGCGTTCGCCGTAGACGATCACCGAGTCGTACACGTCCTCGAGCGTCGCGTACACGCCTTCGGCCCTCCAAGTGTCAACGACGCGCGAAGACTCGTCGAGGATGTCCCTCAGGCCCAGAGTCAGCATCGTGGACAAACGGGCGCGGCCGATGTGGTCGAACACGGGAAGCAGCTCGCCTTTCATCCCATGAGGCGCGTGATCGACGAGCATCACGTCCGGTTTCCAGCGCGACACCACGTCGACCAGCACGGCGGTGCGCGCACGCCTTACCAGCGAAATGCCGAGCGAGGCCTCCATGGGACGGTATTCGCCCTGCGGCGTTTTTGTGACCGGGGGTAGCATCACCGTCGCCAGACCGGTCGGTAGCGGGACCCGGCCGATTGCCGTTGAGCCCGTCGCAAGGACCACACGAGGCGGTTTTGGCAGACTCAGCAGTTCTCGTGCGATCGATAGATTTCTGCGGAGATGTCCGAGACCGTACGTGTCGTGGGAGTAGAGCAGCACCCGCTGCAATGACCTGGCGCCTGTCATACCGGCACCCCCACTTTCTGTTCGAGGCGCTCTCGAATCCAGGCAACCTGACTTTCGTAGCCGACTTCGAATGGCACGAGAGGAGTGAATCGCAGCAGCCTGCGTGCACGAGTCAAGTCCGCCGAGGTTACCCTCACGTCGCCTCGGGCGAAGGGCTGCTGGTCGATGAGCAGGTCGGCCCCAGTCAGTCTCGCGAGAATCGCAAGGACTTCGCTGATGCTCACGTCGCTGCCTCCTCCAATGTTGACGGCGAGCCCGGCTACTTCGCCGTCTGCAGCGGCGATTGTCGCTGCCACCACGTCGGTGACATACGTGAAGTCCCGGCGTTGGGTTCCGTCGCCGAGGAGCCTTATTGGCTGTCCGGTGAGGGCAGCCTCCGCGAAAAGACGGAGACCCATGTCCGGTCGTTGGCCCGGTCCGAAGACCGTGAAGTAGCGCAACGCAGTTGTTTCGATACCTCGGTCGTCTGCTTTAAGGCAGGCCTTTTCGGCTTCGAGTTTGCTCTTACCGTACGGCGAGATTGGAGCAAGTGGTCCGTCCTCGCGAAACGGCACAGCGCCGTCTCCGTAGACCGACGACGACGATGCGTACACGAGACGTCTCACGCCCGCTCTGCGTGTGGCGGCGAGCAGGCGCTCCGTCGCTACGACGTTGTCCCGGATGTAGAGCGCTTCGTTCGTGAAGCTCGCTCGTACTCCGGCGCGACCGGCAAGGTGGAAGACGACTTCCACCCCGTTCAGATGAGCGTCGAGGGCCATATCCGCCATGTTGCCGACGACGAGGGTCATCCCCGCCAGGCGGGCCAGGGAAGCGGCCCGCATAATCTTCTCCACAGGGTCGTAGCTGTCGGTGAAGCCGTCGATACCTGTGACGCTCCAGCCGTCGCGAAGCAACGCCCGACAGACCTGGCTTCCGATGAATCCAGCCGCTCCAGTCACCAAGGCTCGGCGCCCGACGTTGCCGAGCGCAGCGTCGATCTCTGCGGAGATGTGGGAATCTTCTGTCACTAGCTGACCTCTCTTGCTCCGGCTCGGCGACCCGCTCGGGGTTCGCAATGGGCTTACGGAGACAGTGTCGGCGTCGTGGGTGACGCTTCGATGAGGTCCCGATTAGAAAAGACTCATGTCCTGGCACGGCCTGCGCCGGTAGGTCCTTGCGCCGCGAGGGTTGCCTGCCAGGAACGCTGGTACCAGCCGCCTGCCTCGACGAGGTCTTCGTGTGTGCCATCTTCGACGATTCGCCCCGCGCTCACGACGACGATCCGGTCCATGGAACGCGCAGTGGAGAGCCGGTGGGCGATGACCAAAGTGGTCCTTTCGAACGTTACTGCGTCGAGGCCGGCTTGCACTCGATTCTCCGCGCGGGGATCGAGGTTAGCTGTCGCCTCGTCCAGGAGCAGTATCGCCGGGTCGACTATCAGAGCGCGCGCCAGGCAGACGAGCTGAAGCTCTCCCGCCGAGAGCGAGCGGCCTCTCTTGCCTACCATGTGGTCGTAGCCGCCCGGAAGCCCCTCGATGATCTCGTGTGCGCCGACTGCCAGGGCTGCCGTCGTGATCTCTGAGCGAGTGGCGTGTGGACGCCCGAAGGCGATGTTGTCAGCGATCGACGCAGTGAAGAGGAACGGTTCCTGCGGCACGTACCCGAGCTTCGAGCGGACAGCAGGCAGGTCGAGGTCGCGCAGGTTGGTGCCGTCCAAGCTGACCGAGCCATGCGTAGGGTCATGGAAGCGGGCAACCAGCTTGAGAAGCGTCGACTTTCCCGCCCCGGTCTCACCCACGAGCGCCACGTGCTCGCCGGGGGCCACGTCGAGGTCGACATCGGTCAGAGCGTTGCGCCGCGAACCCTGGTAGCGAAACGATACCGAGCGCAGCTCCAGGTGACCGCGGGCGTCTTCGGCCCGTGCCACGTCGGTGCCTGCAGCCGGCGTGACAGCGTTGGCCCTCGAAGGCGTCACGGTCCTCGCGGCGTTCGGAGGCGAGGTGACCGAGGGTTCCTCGGCTAGGACGGAGTTGATCTTTCGCGCCCCGGCGAGGGCGCGTTGATAGGAGTCGAAGGTCTGGGCGAGTTGCTGGACGGGGGAGAACAACTGGGTTACGTAGAGGACGAACGCCACCAGCACTCCGATAGCGAGGCGATGACTCACCACCAGGCCCGACCCAACCCACAGGACCAGAACCGTTGAGATCGCTGAGAGAAGGTCGGACAGCGCAACGTAGGTGGCTTGCACCCCGAGCGCACTTAGGCTCGCCTCGCGGTAGGCGACCCCGATCGACGCGAAAGTGGTCAGGCCGGCTTGTTCGCGCCCCAACGCTTGCACGACACGCACGCCGGAAATGCTCTCCTGAAGGTGAGTATTGACAGCGGCGACGGCGTCCCTCTGGCGGTCGTATGCACTGGCCGAGCGCGACCGGTAAACGACGGTGGCAGCAATGAGAACGGGAAGCACAGCCAGGGCAACGACGGCGAGCTTCACATCCATGGCGAATACGATCACGGTGATCCCGGCGAAGCTGGCGAGGCTGACGAGAGCGTTGACAAGGCCGTTTTGGAGGAGTTGCGTCAGGGCGGCCACGTCGTTTGTCGCCCTGGTGACGATCCGGCCGGTCATCTCCTGTTCGTAGAAGTCGATGCCGAGCCGCTGCAGCTGGGCGAAGACCCTGATCCGCAAGCCGAGGAGTATCGATTCGCCGGTCCGGCCGGTTTGCACCGTCTCCGCCCACTGGTCCCACCACGAGAGGAGAGTAAGTAGGAAAAAGGTTGCCGCCACGGCTGCGAGAACCCCTGTGGAGTGCGCTTGGACCCCGCCGTCGATACCCGTGCGTACCAGCAGAGGGCTCGCTATCCCCGAAAGAGCGTCGAGCGCCACAAGAACGCCGCCTAGAGCCAGAGCCTTCCGCCACGGGCGTAGGAAGCGACGCAGCTTGAGCGGGCCGGTCGCGTTCGCCTGGGCGGCGACGTCCACGCTTGGGACGTCGGTGGCGGGTGGAAGTGCGGCGATGCGGTCCCGGATCGCAGGAGGAGGTTGCCCAAGCATGGCCACCCAGCCCTGGCCACCGCCCGACGTGCCCCGGCCGGCCCGGCCTGGACCTGCCATCGGCCACGCTCCGAGCGACGATCGTGAAGGTGGTGCTTCGGGGGCAAGTGGGGAGTTGTCGCGGTGCGTGGAACCTAGCTTGTGAGCGCCGTCCCCGCCTACGTCCATGAAGGTGCGCATCCAGCCCGAGCGCGCAGCGACGTCGGCCGGCGTACCGTCGTCGGTGAGCCGGCCGTCGCCGAGCAGCGCCACCCTGTCGACAAGTCCGAGGACCGACGGCCGCTGGGACGTTACGACGATCGTCGGCTGGGGCTCGAGGCTTCTGATCGCCGAAAGGATCAACGATTCGGTGTGAGGGTCGACCGCCGAGGTGGCGTTGTCCAATACCAGCAGCCGAGGCCGTGAAAGAAGTGTCCGGGCTAATGCGAGGCGTTGGCGTTGCCCGCCCGAGAGGGTGATGCCGCCTTCGCCGACCACGGTCGCGTAACCGTCGGGTAGCGCGTCGATGAAGATATCGGCTTGCGCTAGACGGCAGGCGGCTGCCACCTCCGAGCGAGTCGCGTCGGGGCGACCGAAACTGACGTTGTCCTCGATCGACGAACCGAAGAGGAAACTGTCCTCGAAGACCATTCCTACCTGCGACCGAAGCGACCGGAGGGTCACCTTGGCGATGTCAATGCCGTCTACGCGCACGCTTCCCGAGCTCGGGTCGTACATCCGACCAAAGAGGTTGCACAGGCTCGACTTGCCTGAGCCCGACGGACCTATGACAGCGACCGCTTCGCCGGGCTTTAGATGCAGGCTAACTTCGTCAAGGACGGCTCGGCCGTCAGCGTACGAGACGGTGACGGATTCCAGGTCGACGGCCCCCGATATCGGAGGTAGATCGTTGGCGTCCGGCCGTTCGACCATGCCCGGCTGCAAGTCGAGGATCTCTGAGATCCGCTCTACGCCCGCCCTGGCCTGCTGTCCGACCGTAAGGATTCCCGCCAGCATCCGGGCGGGCGCGGCGAGCTGCGTCATGTAGGTGGCGAAAGCCACGAACGTCCCGATCGAGATTCTCCCATGGATTGCAAGCCACCCGCCGAGAGCAAGTACGCCGAGCTGGCCAAACGACGGGATCGACTGAAGCTCGGCGGTCATCCGGGCCCTGAGGCGGATGTTGCGAAGCCGCGACGCGTAAAGCTTGCTCGCTGCGTCGGAGAAACGCCGGACTTCCATGTCCTCAC
>JAKBBS010000154.1 GCA_021808425.1 Actinomycetes bacterium | reverse complement strand
ACGTCGATCCCGGCGGCCGCCCACCGCTCCGCTATGCGCGCGGAGTGCAGCTCAGACCCGCCGGCTTCGGGGTGGCCGAGGTCACGCCACGCGATGATCTCGACCGATCGGATGCCCGCAGCCGCTGCGAGATCCGCCGGCGCCAGCTCCTGTCCGGATTCCCGAAGCAGCGCACGGACTGCGCTCGTCGGTCCGGCCGCGCTCGTCGAGACGGCGGACCGGGCAGGCCGCTTCCCGGCCCGCATGGAGACGCGGGGCGTCGAAGTCAGATCTGCTGTCTCGTCGATCACGCGTCCCGGCCAAATCGAGTAGTGCGGGCAGACTCCTCCGCTGGGGCCACCACAAAGTTGGGTATACGAGCCGCTCGACCAATCATGAGAACCCTTGACCCTACCAGCGGCCACTTCCCCTGCAGGATCGGCTTCTCCACGACGAGGTAGCTGGCCGTCGCGCTGACAAGCGCAAGGCCGGTAACGGAGGCAGCCAAGAGTGGCAGCGAGATGTGAAAAATCTGCTCGTTGCTCCACGAGAGGACCTTCGTCAGCCACGCCTGGTGCCACAAGTAGACGCCGTAGGAGACGACACCGACAGCGGCGATGACGCGAGCGCGAAGCAGCCTGCGGATCGGGCCCTCCTCGGAGCGGCCGAAGACTGCTGGGACGACTACGAAGAAACCGAACGCCCCGTAGAGGGCCTGCTTGGCGAGGCTGGCCGCCTCGCTGCCGTTACCGAGCGGCGACAGCGGCAAACCGAGGTTTCCGACAGCCAGGAAGCACGCGCCGGCAAGGGTCCATGCCACCCACGGCATGTACGGATGCCACAACCAGCGGGGTCTTGTTGCAGTGACCTCGACCCATGCGCTCGCGACGGCAAGTCCCATGCCGATGCCGAACTGGTCGACATAGCCGGGCAGCCAGTTCGGCATCGTCGCAGCTATCGGCGCGTGAATCGAATGGATTGCGACACGGTACGCGAAGCCCGACAACAAGAGTGTCGCAACTCCGATCGCTTCGAGGCGGACCTGCGTCGACTGACCCCTCGGCTTGCGCCCGAGCGCCGCAGCGTAGAGCGGCACGAACAGGTAGAAAGTCATCTCGGTGCACAGCGACCAGGCTTGAGTTATCCCGGTGAGGATGTAGTGGGGAAAGTAGATCTGGGCGAACCCGAGGTACACGAGCGGCGCTTCCCAACTGTGGCGGACTGTATCGGCTCCCATCACGTAGGAGATGAACAAGAATGCGAGCCAGTACGCGGGAATGATCCTTCGAAGCCGGCGCTTCCAGAATTCGACGGTCCCCGGCGGCTGTGCACCTTTGAGGTGCGCTACGGCGAAGCGCCGGTAGAGCAGGAAGCCGGAGATCACGAAGAACACCTCGACGCCGGCGTCCATCCGCGCCGTGTAGCGACCCAGGCCGCTTCGGATAGTGAAACCGCTCACGAACGCGGTGTGCACGCCGATGACCATGAGCGCGGCCATAGCCCGCAGGCCGTCGAAGCAAGCGAACCTGGCGGCCGCGGCGGTTGCCGTCGCCGGCGCTACCGCTGTGGAGACTGGTTGGGTGGCCGGTAGCGGTCTCACGTCGCCCGTGAGTATCGCAGGCTGGCAACTAGGCGTCTAACAGACGTGCCGTAGCGCGACGCCCGGGCAGTTTGACGACCTCCACGGCGCTCGGGAGCTGCTCTTTGATCTCGGTGTCGTGGGTGACGATCAGGATCTGGCGGAAACGACCCCGCAGGCGCTCGAGCGCTAGCAGCATCCTGGTCTTCCGGTCGTCGTCGAGTGGTCCGAAGACCTCGTCGAGCACGAGCAGGCCTATAGCCCCCCCGGACTGGAAGTTGACGTGCTCGCTTATCGCCACACGAAGCGCAAGGTTCGCGAGGTCCACCTCCGACCCCGAGAAGCGGTCGAGTCCAAAGAGCTGGCCACCGTCGAGGATCTGCAACTGGAACGTGTCCGGGTCGACCTGGACACCTTCGTACTCGTTGTCGGTGAGCTCGCCGAAGAGGGCGGCCGCCTGCGTAGCGAGCCTCGGGCCGACGCTCGCTACGACAGTGTCACGGAAACGGGCGAGCAGTTCTGCAGTCCGGGCGAGATGGCGAGCTCGCTTCTCCAAGTCGCGAAGCTTGTCGTGTTGGGCTTTGGCGTCCGCCAAGCGTGTAGCAGCCCCATCGGCTCGCTCCCTCAGCCTCGCCGCGCGCAGTCCTGCCGCCTGGGCGTTCTCCTCCGAGCGTTGCGACACCTTGGCCGCGGAGTTGCGCTTCCCGGACGCAGATTCGAGGTCCTCTGGACGATAGTGGAGCGCTCTGGCCTGTTCGCGTAGGCCGTCGAGCAGGGAGGCTGCTTGGTCCATCTCGTTCCGCGCTGCGTGGAGAGCGGCTTCGCTTGTCGCCCTAGTGGCGAACATCCCACGCAGGCCGAGCGCTTCGGCGTGGGCGCCACGCTTGACGTCGATGCGCTTTCGAAGGGAACGGACCATTGCTTCGACGGCGCTCGTAGACGGGAGCGACAGGCCCGGCGTGTCGCCCGGTGTGTCGCTCGGCGTGTCGCTCGGTGCAGCGACGGCGAGCCATGCTGCGAGCCTTTCGGCGTGGGTCTCGTGGGCCTTGCGTAGCGCAGCGTCAAACGTTGCGACCCTCTCGCTGTGAGCGGCTTGCTCCCGGCGCAGCTTGTCTGCGAGCTTTCGGGTCCGGGCCGCCGCCTCGCGAAGCTCCGCGACCCGGCCGCTGCGGGCTTCCAGTAACTTCCTCGCCGAATCGACTTCCCGGCGGTGATGGGCCCTTACCGCGTCGAAAGACTCACCGAGGACCTGGCCGCACGTGGGGCACGTCGAGTTGTCCGAGATCGACTCGGCGCTCTGCTGGGCGGCCAGCGCAACACGGAGGGACTCCCGCGCAGCGTCCTCGTATGCCGCGGCTGCGGCGAGCTCGTTCGCGACGCGTTCGGCCTCCTTGGAGGCGTCGCTGCTTGCGACGTCGTCGAAGTCGCCGGGAGGTTCGGGCGCTGGCGCCGCGTCCGCCGTCCTGGCCGCACGCGCAGCTTCGACCAGCAGATCTAAGCGCCTTGAGTCCTCGTCGAGCCCCGACGACTGCTCTTCGAGCACCTTCAGGCGCGCCGAGGCCTCGTCGAGGCCGGCGAGCGTCTCGACGAGGCCGGCTACCTGGCTTCTCGCCCTCTCCAAGCGTTCTCGTACCGCACGACCCTCGACGACGACGCGTTCGTGTCTCTGGCGGAGCAAGTCGAGAGCGAGAAGCTCCCGCTCGGCATCCTCGAGTCTTCCCCGGGCGGCTGTCGCGGCCCCGACCTCCTCCGTCGCTGCGACCTCGGCCGCAGAGGCAGCCGCGTCGGAGTCCGACACCTCGACTTCGAGGGCTTCGACGTCGGGAAGCATGGCCCTCAGCCGGTCGTGGTCCGCGCCGCACTCACGGGCGTCGCGTCGCGCCGCGTCGCGAGCCGCGTCAAGGGGGGTTATGCCGAGCAGGGCCATCACGAGGCGCCGTCTCTCCTCGGGACGTTGCGCCGAGAACGCCGCCAACTGATTCTGCTCGGCGAACACCGAGGCACGAAACGCGTCCACGTCCAGCCCGAGAATCGACTCCACGTAGGCTTGGGCGTCGCGGTTCGCGGTCGCCATCACAACACCGTCGCAGGTCACCTCGACCGCCGACGACGAGTTGACCCCTTTGACCGTCCGGCGCACCGTGTAGAGGTGGCCCTCGTGCTCGAACTCGATCGCGCAAACCCCGTCCGCTACCACACCGGCAGTCCGGATCAGTTCACGACTCGTGCGCGACTTGCCCCACAACGCGAAGAGGATCGCTTCTAGAAGCGTCGACTTCCCCGAACCGTTCGGCCCGTGAATACCCACAAGCCCGGGCGGGATCTCGAGGTCCAGGTCTTGCTCGTAGACCCTGAAGTTGCGAAGATGCAGCCGGGTGATCAACACGACGACGGTGCGGGTCCCGGGCCGCCGAGGATCGCAGCGTCGAGGTAGTCGAGCCCGAGCTGGCGGACACCCTCCGAGTCGAGGCCCGTCAAGTCCTGACCTGCGAGATAGCGGGTCCACTGTGCCCCGAGGCCTGCGATCTCAGGCAGCTCCGCGGGAATCGAGCGGCTGACGAACTGCGGCTCCACCTTCAAGTGCAGACCGGACCGGGCGGCGTCTCGGACAGCGTTTCGGTCCACCAGGCGCCACACGTCGGGGTCGACGCCATCTACGTAGACCCTCGCGACGGCGCCTTCGGGGATAGTGGCCGCCCTTTTTTCCAGAAGCTCCTGCAGTTCGCTCGGGGCCAAGCCGAGCGCGTAGACAGACTCCAAGGTGACCAAAGGTCGCCTGCCGGTGAGCTCGACGGCCTTGCAGTGCCCGGTGTCGGTGTCGAGCAGTACGATCCCCTTCGGGCGTTCCGGTTCGTCGGCGAAGCTGAAGCTGTCCGGCGCCCCGGCGTACCACATGGTCTCGGTGACCGTCGTGAACGTGTGGTAATGCCCGAGAAGTACGAGGTCGGAGCGGAGGAGGTCCTGGTCGACTTCTATCTCGTTGATATCGGCGTGGCGGGGTTGGAGCTGCCTGAGCCGCGGATGGGTGAGCAGCAGGTTCGTGCGGTCGGCGACGCGTCCTCGCGCCGCTTCATCTAGAGCATCGACCGCCGCCTTAACGGTGAGCGTCTGGGGGACTGCATGGACAGCGAGCCCCGGGAAGTCGAAACGCTCGTAACACATTCGGTGAGCGAACGCCATCTCGGGAAAGGTGTCGGCGAGCGCCGCGTACGGGCTTCCTTTCCCCGGCAGGCGGGGTGTGTCGTGGTTGCCGGAGATCACCACCGCCTTGACGCCGTGGTCGCGGATTGAAGCCAGGGCGCGCTGGGCCACCTGGTAGGAGCGGTAGCTGGGCCGGGGATGGTCGAAAATGTCGCCGAGCCACAGCACCAGATCAGGTTCCAAGCTGAGCGCGAGGGCGACCGCAGCCTCGAAAGACACCTCGAAGTCCCGCTCGCGCTGGTTGACCCCCGATCCGGCTGTCACCGGATAGTAGGAGCGACCTAGGTGTGCGTCTCCGAGTGCAGCAATGCGCATACCTCAAGCCAATCAGACGGATGAGACGAATAGCAACGATGTAGTTAGTAGTCTCGTGACCGTGGCCACATCAGCCGGGCGTTCTGCGATGCAACGCTACCGCCGCCTTCGCTATAGCCACGTCGCCCGCCGTGCGTTTCTCGCGTTCGTCTCGCTTGCCCTCGCAGCGGCCGGCGCTGATGTGGCGTCGAGCTTCGGGACGTCGGGGACGGACGGGATATTCGCGGGAACACTCGCTGCGATCGGTCTGGCCGGGCTGGCGTTGGCGTGGTGGGGTCCGTTCGGGCGCGCCGAGATGGACCGGTGGCGCCAAGGCGCGGCCGGCGAGGTTTGCACAGCCGCGATCCTCGACGCCATGGCCGGACGACGCTGGAAGGTATGGCACGACCTGGCTGTCCCGACGAGGAGGCAGAACATCGACCATTTAGTAGTAGGCCCTACCGGAGTGTGGCTGGTCGACTCGAAGACCACCAGGGCCAACGTCACCCGCCGTTGGGGCAGGAGGATACGGGTCGGCGGACGGCTCCTCGACACCTCCGCTACGGCGTGGGAAGCAGAAATCGTCGCCCGGGAACTGACGGCGCTTGTCGGTGAGACTGCCCCCGTCGAGGTGTATCCCCTGGTTGTTCTGCACTCCATCGGCACGGCGTCGCAGGCCCGGCAACGTCGGCTATCACGGCGCGCCGAAGAGGGCGGAGTGCGGATCGTTGAGCCCTCTAAGCTCGCCAGGCACATTCGCCGGGGACGGCGCGCGCTGAGCAGAACCGACATCGCGAGGATCGCCTCTTGCGTTGGGGCAGCATTCGAAGAGGCGTCCTGGCAGGAAGGCTCGGGCGACGAGGGGCCTCGGAGAGCCCCGACGGCATGGTCTCGTGCCTGAAACCCGACCTCGACCGAGCGAAGCGACTCCTGCAGCGACAGTCGTCGTGCTTCGTGAGAACGCAGCCGAGTTGGAAGTCCTACTGGTTCGCCGAAACTCCCGTGGAGCCTTCGGCGGCATGTGGGTTTTCCCTGGTGGCCAGGTCGACGACGCTGACCGGGCGGAGGCCGCTGCGAGGCTTCAGCGGGGGCGCAAGGCAACGGTTGCGGGGCCGGACGAGATTGACGCGGCGCGCATCGCTGCTGTGCGAGAGGCGCGCGAGGAAGCGGGCATCGAACTCGACGTTGAGGGGCTGGAGTTGCTGTCGTTCTGGATGCCACCGCCCGAAGCCCCACGGCGTTTCGCTACCTGGTTCTTCCTCGGGGTCGCGCCGGACGACTCGGAGGTCGTCGTCGACGACTCCGAGATACGCGAGTTCCGCTGGCTAACCGCGCAGGCGGCGATGGACGCCAGGAATTCGGCTGCGATGACAATGGCCCCCCCGACCTACATGACGCTGTGGTGGATCGCCAGGCACGGCGACGCAGCGTCGGCGCTCGCATCGGTCGCAGACCGGCCCGTCGAGGCTTACGAGACCCGAATGTTTCCTGCCTCAGGTGACACGCCTGCGGTAGCAGCATGGCTGGGCGACGCCGGTTTTGCCGACGGGAACATGTCGAGGCCCGGTCCGCGACGCCGGCTCGTCATGTCCGAGCCGGCGTGGACTGTCGAGGTCACGTCGAGCTAGAGCAGGAGGTTGGAAAAAAGGTGGGATATCCCGGCTGAGGTCTTCGACGACGGTCGCCTGACCGCCATCGGTCAAATCCCATTGCCATCCCACGCCCGTTGGCACCGACATCTGACCGACGATTATGGGGTTATGGCTCCAGGGCGCCGGACGACGATCCTCGTAGCGGGCAGCGCCATCGCCATCTCCATGATGTCTTCCGGGTCGGATGTGATTACAACAGCGACGTCCGTCGCTGCGCAGACAGCTACGACACGAGCGTCAGCGATGCGGTCACTTGCTCGGTGGACAGCGTGGAGTACGCTTCCGACGAGCTTGGCTAGTCTTCATCCGTCGGGATGACCATGATTCGCCTCCCACCTCGGTCACGGGACGTGGCCACCTCGACGCGTCGGGTACGCGACTGGCCCCTGCATACGTCCGCCAGCGTTACTGCTGCACACCTGACGTCGCCGCCGCGCTCGATAACGCAACGCATCAGTTGACCTAACGCGGCCCCCTCAGCACGGTCGATTACGTCGAATGCGGTGGCGTCTAGCACCACCGAGAGGCTCACGCTACCTCTGCGCCAATTGCTGATCGGGTTAGGTCGTCGACGAACCTCCCGATCGACTCAGTCTCCTCGGGTGTCGCCGCGCCGTGTATGACATCGAGCTCGTCGAGCCAACGACCGAGAGCAGCGCGGTGGGCTTCTAAGGCGACGGCCGCTCGAAGCGCATCGTTCGCAGTAGAGGACAAGCTTCGCCCGCCGAGCGTCTCTAAGGCCTGCACTACGTCCTCGTCGAGACTCAATGTGACGCGGCGTTTCATCATAACATGATAATACATGCCTAATTGAGCCGTTTTTGGCCTCGCTTCGGGGAGGACTTCAGTACTCGATGCCCTTTTTCGCCTTGATTCCCCGGTCATAGGCGTGCTTGACCTTGCGCATCT
>JAKBBS010000153.1 GCA_021808425.1 Actinomycetes bacterium | reverse complement strand
GAGGGGCGTTCGGCGCGCCAGCCAGACTGCGGTGCCCGCCAAGATCAAGAGGAGCGGGGCGACGAGGAGGGTGATGACAGCTACCGCTGCGACCGGCGGCAACTTCGCCAGCTCTGGCCGCGCGGCGACGTCGACGGCCAGCTCGAGCAGGAGCGGGTGAAGGAAGTAGATCCCGAACGACACATCCGCTCCGGTGGCGACGGTCCGCAGCGTCCTTTCGCTGGCCCGCGCGCTCCAGGCCTGGAACACTCCGAGCTCGAGGGCGGCGATCACCAGGCTCTCGATGACCACTGCGGGCTGGAAGACCGTGGATGCTTGGACCGGGCCGGTACCGAGCATGCGCACCGACACGGCGTACCAGACCAGCGAAGCCCCGACGACCCCCAGCGTCGTCGCCACCAAGGCGCGGACGTGAAGCTCGCACCATGCAGCGACATCGCCGATCTTGATACCGACGGCCACTCCGGCGACGACGTACAACTGGTAGGCGGGGAGCCACGAACCCGGACGGTCCGACAGCCAAACAAGGGGAGGAGGTGCTGGTAGCCGCCAGTAGGAGAGGGCCGTGAACCCCAACTGCAGGACCAGGCTGATGGCCACCATCCGGGCCAGACGGCCCTGGCGCGCGCGCAGCCACCGCAGGAGCCACGGGAAAATCAAGTATAGCTGAAAGGTCAGCAGCACGAAGTACAACTGGTAGCGGGCGTCGCCGGTCAGGAGGTCGAGACCGAGGCGGCTCAGGGCTGAACCGGGGGAGACCAAATCGCCATCGGTCAAGAAGTAGATCAGCGTCCACACCGCGTAGGGGGCAGCGATGATCGGGAACCGGCGGCGCCAAAATCGGAGGGGTGCCACCGTCGAAGAGCTAGCCGTGTAGGTCAGGACCAAGGCGCTCAACAGCAAGAACACCTCGCGGCTCGAGTGGAACACCATGAGCACCGCGCCAGCCGGGCCGCCGTCCTCGGGGACCAGGATAGAGAGCGAGTGGACGATGACAACACTGAGTACCGTGGCCACCCGCACGGCGTCGAGGGAGGGAAGGCGGGGGAGGGGCGAACGAGTCGAGGCGGGCGTCGTTCGTCGCTCGTGCACCCCACTGGTCTACCGGCTCGCGTGTCACGCGATCATGAAAAAGATGTGAGAGTTTGGTGAGTATCCGAGCTCGGCTGCCACCATCGAAGGGGCAGCCGTGATGCAGTCCACTCGCCGGCCTCCGGGGCCGCTCCACGAAGTCCACCTCGTGGGGATGCTGCCTCCGTGTGCCGATCCGGCGCTCGGTCTGATAACTTGTCGGGACCGCCGCGGGGTGGAGCAGTCTGGTAGCTCGTCGGGCTCATAACCCGAAGGTCGTTGGTTCAAATCCAACCCCCGCCACTCAAGAAACAGCAGGTCAGGGCCGGTGCGAGAGCACCGGCTCTCTTGCTTCCGGGGCGGCGATCGGCCTCTCGGGCAGCGATCGGGCAGCGATCCAACGGCCGGGCAGCATCCGGGCAGCGATCTGAGGGTCTACAGGTCGTTGACGAGCGCAGCGAACATGCGTGCCGCCTCCGCCTGCATGCCCGGCAGGACGTGCTGGTAGGTAGCCATCGTGAAGGCAGGCGACGCGTGGCCTAGGCGCTCCGACACGACCTTCACCGGTACGCCGGCCTGCAGGAGCAGGGAGGCGTGCCCGTGGCGCAGGTCGTGGAACCGGATCTGTGGCACGGCGGCGGCCTTCACTGCCCGAGCAAAGGCTCCCGCCAGGTGGTCGGCGTGCAGGCCCGTACCGTCTTCGCGCGTGAACACCAGACCGGTCGCTGTCCAGGCTGGGCCCCAGGCAAGCCGCTCCTCCGTCTGAGCCTTCCGCCACGAGCGCAGCCGGGCGACGGTGGAGTCGTCCAGGTCGACGACCCGCACCGACCTGTCCGTTTTCCCGCCTAGCCCTTCGAGCATTACGTAGCCGACGGCCACCCGCTTGCGACGGACCGACAGCCGGCCGGTGTCGAAGTCGATGTCCTCCCAGCGCAGCCCAAGCAGCTCGCTGCGCCGTAGACCGGTGTGCGTTGCCACCCGCCACAGCGGCGCCAGCCGCTCGGTGTCCGTAGCCTCGAGGAACTGCGCCAGGCTCGTGCGGTCCCACACCTGCATCTCTGTGCGGGCCCGCTTCGGCTTGCGGACCCCGTCGGCGGGGTTGCGGGCGAGCAGACCTTGGGCGACGGCGTAGCCGAGAGCGGCGTGGAGGGTCCGGTGGCTGTGCTCGATCGTCGTCTCCGACAGCGGCCGGCTGACCTTGCCGCGCCGGTTGGCCCCGGACTCGCGTAGTGCGTCGTAAGCCTTCGCGATGTGGCCGGGTCCGAGGTCCTGCAGGCGCACCGCCCCCAGGTGCGGCACGAGCCGGTTGGTGACGATGCCCTGGTAGCTGGCGTAGGTGGACGGGGCTAGGTCATGCTTGACGACCGGCAACCAGAGCTCGGTGAGGAATTGACCAACCGTCTGACGCGTGGGGGAGACGGAGCGGCCGTCGCGAGCTCGGGCCAGCTGATCGGCCAGGAAGTCGTCCGCTTCACGCTTGAGCCGGAAGGGCCCCCTGCTTGCCTGCCTGCGCTTGCCTTCGCCGGTCGTGTAGCTCCAGTAGACGAACCACCGCGGCGCTCGCTCGGTGCCCCGATTGCGGACCGAGCCGGTGCCCTTGGACCTCACGCCGAGACCGCCAGGATCCGGCGCGCTTCGTTGGTGAGCTGCCCGCCTGCCTTTCCTCGAGGAGAAGCTGGCTTCGTCAGCAGGCCCTTCTCGCGAGCTTTGTGGACGAGCCGGGTCGCTGTCCTCGTAGTCAGGCCGAGCCGGTCAGCCAAGACCACGTTCGAGCGCCGCGGGTCTGCAGCAACAGCCTCAACATAAGCCTCCGCCACTCGTGCCAGATCGGTATCGGGAAGACTCACCTGGGAGCGCCTCCGTTCGACCCGATCTAACTGCAGGATCCCGCGCACGACCTCGTCGGCGGTCATAGCTCCCGGCTCGTTGGTGGTCTCATAGCCGACGTGGCCCGGCTCGCCAAGGACCGCTTTCCGCATGCCGGTGAAAGGCACCTGGCGAAGCACCTCCCAGGTGAGGTCGCCAGCTGACATGCCGTCTCGTGCCTTGACTCGTACCTCCCGGACCACCAGGTCACCGCGGGCGATAGCCATGGTGGCGGTCACGACCCATTCGGTCCCACGGTGCTCGACGACACTCTCAAGCTCTAGGACGCCTTCAGAACCCAGGCTTCCACGAACCATCAACGGCGGCTGTACCAGAGTCACGACCCACACGGTAACCCAGCGGCGTGACAGTGACGGATACTCCGGAGGACTATTTGTTTCTCCCGCCGAGAACCCGGGATACAGGCGAGACGGGATGACGATCTTGCCGTGAGACTGCCCACATCTATCGAGGCGAAGCTCGCGACCCGACCCCGGCTGCCCCCGGTGCCGGTGCGCCGTGAGATCCGCAAGTGCCACAATCTGACTTTGCAGGACTTCGCCGTCCCCCTCGGTGTGACGGTCCAGACGGTCGGACGTTGGGAACGGGGAGATCGAGAGCCCACCGACGACCATGCCCGCCAGTACGCGGATCTCTTGCAAGCGTTGGCCGAGCGCACTCAGGTGCCGGCGTGACCGGTATCCGCGTAAGGGTGGGCGATGTCGACTACCCCGCGACGCTCAGCACCGAAGAGGTCGCCACCGGCTTCTTCGACTGCTCGGCTGAGTTGCTACAGCGCCAGGCCGGCAAGGGGCAGCTACCGGTGGAGCCTCTGAGGCTCGGCAACCGCCTTCGCTGGCCTACCCTTCTCATAGCTCAAGCCGTCGGCCTGCCCGCTGTGCTGGTAGAGGGTTACGGGTCAGGCGCGGAGTCGTGAGTACCAAGAGCGTCACCGAACCGGACCAGCGCGGCAGACTCACCGACGGCTCGGGCCGGCCGCCAGCGTGGTGGGACGCCGATGAGGCGGTCGGACGGATCCGCCGCCAGGCGGAGGCTATGCGGGAGGAGGCACGCCGGCGACGCCGGGAACGTCTAGCAGCTGATGCATCACCTGGGCGTCCATGACCGCCCCCGCCAAGCTGAGCTCGATCACCCCCTTACGGACCCCGGCGTCCAACGAGGACGCGGAACGCGCTCTGCTCGGGGCGATGCTGTTGTCCCGCACAGCGATCGATGACGCCTTGGTCGGCGGGCTCGAGGTCGACGACTTCTACTCCCCTGCCCGTGGCCACATTTACCAGGCGATCCGGCGACTCGCCGGCGCCGGCGAGTCCGTCGACCCGGTCACCGTCGCCGACGAGCTGACCAAAGCCGGCGTGCTCGACATGGCCGGCGGGGTGGCCGGCCTGATCGAGTTACAGAGCGACACGCCCTCGACGCGCAACGCCTCCTCGTATCTACGCATCATCCGTGATACGGCGCGTGCCCGTCGCCTTGCCGCCGGCGGCGCCGAGATCATCGAGCTGGCCCACAACCAAACCGTCGATGTCAACGAGGCCCTCGTCGAAGCCGCCCGCCTGATCGGCGCTGTACAGGGCAGCCACGCCGATCGCACTCGAATGGTGGACGGGGTCACCTGGCTGCAGGGGGTGGATAGTAGCGGCCGGGCACTGTGGGGAACCCCCGACCGCCCAGCCTGGGTTCGTGGGGAGTCGCTCATGATCACAGGGCCTCCGGGGATCGGTAAGACGACCCTGGCTCATCAGCTCGTGTGCCGCCTGCTCGGCATTTGTGACGACCCCCTTCTCGGGATGCCAGTCGTTCCGACCGACCGCAACCTGCTCGCCCTGTCCATGGATCGACCCGACCAGGCTGCGGCGTCCCTGCGGCGCATGGTCAATCCCACCGACGAAGCGACGGCGGCCGGGCTCCGACGGCTGCGGGTGCTACGAGGGCCTCCGCCGAAGGACCTTGCCCGACATCCAGACATGCTCGCGGCGTTGGCTCGGGAAGCCGACGCCGGCATCGTGCTGGTCGACTCGTTGAAGGACGCTGCCATCGGTCTCACCGACGACGAGGTCGGCGCCGGATGGAACCGGGCGGCGCAGGGGCTGCTCGCGAGCGGGTGCGAACTCATCGTCCTCCACCACCAGCGCAAGGGTGCAGGGGGGACCAAACCAAAATCGCTCGAGGACCTGTACGGCTCGACGTGGATCGCTGCCGGCGCCGGCAGCGTCCTTCTGTTGTGGGGCGAGCCCGGCGGCCCGCACGTCCAGCTCACCCATCTGAAGCAGCCAGCGGAGCCAGTCGGCCCGCTGCGGCTAGTCCACGACCACCTGGCCGGCACGACGTCTCTCGCCGCCGACGGCGGTGGAACTTCGAGCGGGCCCGACGCACTGCGGGCGCTTCAAGATGCCCCCAGAGGTCTTGACGCTCACGAGCTCGCGGCGAGGTCTGCGGGCGGGGGCGAACTGACCGACGCGCAGTTGAAACGTGCCCGCCGCCAGTTGGGTGAGCTGGAGAAGAGCGGCAAGGCGCACCGGCAGTCCGGTGGACGGGGCGGCGGCAGCGGCGGGGCGGCGCCGGACCGCTGGTTCGCCATCGTCGATCGAGGAGAAGAGCCGTGAGCGCCATCGGACACCCGACCGGACACGTCACATCCATGCCCCCGATCGGACAGCGACCTCCGCCATCGGACACCGAGAGCAGAAGTGCTGGTCAGGCGATCGGACACGCCACCGGACCGATCGGACACGGGAGCGACCGGACACGACCCCCCCTCTATAAGGAGGGGGTCGGTGGCCCCTGGCCCGGTGCGGCCGACGACCTGAGCCGCCTGTCTCCTCGCCGACGAGCGGCGGTGACGCTTCGACAGGTCCCGACCGGCGCCGGGCCGTGCTGGGAAGACCGGGCCGCGACTCCTGCTCGCCATCACCGCGGCCGGACCCGTGAGTACTGGGAACTCCTGGTTGGACCTATCGGCCCGGGCTTGGTGCTGCACCACAAGTGTGCCAACCCGGGGTGTGTGCGCCCCGGGCATCTCGAGATGCTGACCAGAGCCGAGCATCGAGCCCGCCACGCCGCCGGTCGGAACGGTAGCGGCGACCGCCAGGCTCTTGAGTGGCTCGTCCGTCACCGCCACTTATGGGAGACCGGCGTCCGGTCGATGCAGGCAGTCAGCTACGACCACCGCGCCGGACGGACATGCCCGTCGTGCCCATGACCGCCGACCTCAAGATCCGTTTGCGGGAGGCGATGGCTGAGGAGCCGCTCCTCGTCGACAGTCGTGCCGGCTACGACACCTTCCGGCGGGGTGACATGACGTTCGCAGTGCCAATCGTGCCGCCCGGGGCGAACCCCTACGCCGCAACTGCGATCGCCGCAGCCCGATCGGCCTACCTCGATAGCGGTTGCCGGATATGTGCAGCGCGACTCCACGTGAGGGCCAGGGACGGCGCCGTAACCGTTACGCACCGAAGTACTTGCCCCGGCCGACGCGTCGCCTGCTATGTGGCGCCCAACGCCACCACACCAGCCGGCTCCTGCCGGCCCGACCACCCGAAGGAAACCTGATGCCCCCCCGCCTTAGCAGCCCTCCGCCCGCTGTCTCCGCCCGATGGGGACGCACAGCCGCCGATATCGACCTCGTGGCGACCACCTCGTGGCGGGTGGTCGAGAGTGAACGCGTCCTCGAGGTGTTGTTCACCCCCGATCTCGCCGCCCTCGCTGACCTGCGCGAGCACCACCTCGCAGCCGAGGGGTCCGGGCGGATCCCGTCGTCCGGCTTACGGGATGCCACGTTGTCGGTCCCGGAAGCCGAACGGCTCCCTTCGGCGGGCCCGCTCCTGGCGCTGCTCCGATGGGCTGCGATGGTGCGAGCGATTGGCTGTCGTGTCGACCTAGGTGGCTTGGGGGAATGGACCGCCCGGTGGAGCCCCGACCATTGGCGCCTGTCGCGACGCACGCCCCGGAATTCGACGATGAGCGGGTCGTACCGCCCGCTGGATGACTTGCTCGTCGTAGCGCCACCGGCCAACGCCAGCGACGACGAGCTGCTTCGCACGTACGCGGCGCGGGCGGGGGTCGACGCCATGGCCGGCCGGCTCCGCGCCATCCGCAACGCCACCCGCGGTCGGGATGTAACGGGTGCGTCGTTCGACCTGGACAGCGCAGTCAGCAGCACCATGACGGCAATTATCGAACTGGCGCGCTCGTGATCTCCCCCGAGGCACTCGAGGACGACGCCGGCCGCCTGCGCTACACCACCCGGCAGCTGTCCTCGATCCTCCTGCCCGACGAGCCAGTGCCGCACATCACCTTCGGCGAGCTGCCCGAAGGCACCGCCGCCGAGTACCACTCCGGTGTCATCCACATTTCGCCCGAATGGGTGGCTGGCACGATGTGGCCAGCGGAGTGCGCCGCCGTGGACCGGTGGGAAGCCACGGCTGCGATGGTGACCCATGAGCTCGGCCACGTGGCGCTTGATCGGCGCGGCTATGCCGGTGAGGACGAGCACGGATTCATGTACGTGCGTGTGGCCCGCCGGTTCGCCGCACGGCTGGCGATCCCGGGACCTCGTAGCCGGGCCGCCGCCCGCCAGTGGCCGTACAGCCAGCTAGCCGAGGGCTTGTGGTCCGGGCAGCTTCTCGCCGTCGTAGGGTGGGAGACGTGAGGCTCGTC
>JAKBBS010000152.1 GCA_021808425.1 Actinomycetes bacterium | reverse complement strand
ACTTCATTAGCCTGCTGAGCTTGCAGTACGAACGAGCCGATGCCGCCGGTGCCTCCTACGAGCTCTACCGATACCGTCACGACCAATGCCAACCCAAAAGCCACCTGGATGCCGCTCGCGATCAGCGGGGCTGCGCAAGGAATGATGACTCGGGCGATCAGCGACGCGCCTTTCAGGTCCAGCGTTCTGCCTGTCTCGATGAACAGATTGTCGACCTGGCGAACCCCGTAGCGCGTATTGATGAAGATCGGCCAGAACGATGTAAACGCGACGAGTCCCGCGGTCATCTTGAGGCCGAGTCCGAAGGCAAGTATCGCTATCGGTATCAGCGCCAGCGAGGGTAAGGGTCTCATCATCCTGACCAGGATCTCGGTCGACGCCTCCGCGATCTTCGAGCGGCCCACAACCGTTCCTAGGACGATCCCGGCGGTGGTCGCAATCGCGAGACCGACGCCCCAAGCTTCGAGCGTGGCGCCTGCTGCATCGAAGAGTGATCCAGCGTGAGTCCAAATCGCCGCGGCCGTGTCATTGACACTTGCGAGCGCCTGGTTTGTGACGGCTCCGCTAACACTCACGACTTCCCACAACCCTACGGCAACTGCGACGCCGCCAAGCTGTCTGGCTGACCGGCGCAAGTCCGGCCCAGAGCCCCAGAACTTTCGCGGAGCATCTGAGGTTAAACCGACGAGGCTCGGATCGGCCAAGCGCACGCCGTCCGCCGCCGAGCCTATCTCAGCCGTTTGCACCGGCCCAGACGAGACTGGAGACTGCTACGGAGGACTTGATCCATCCCAACTGCAGCATGAGTTGCTCTTGGGATTGGATGCTCGACGTGTTGAGTGTCGGGCTCCAAACGGGCAGGATCAGTTTGGATGCGACCGCTGCAGGGATGCTCGTGTAGGTCGGGATTATCGCCTGGGCTGCGGCCGGGTTGGCTGCGGCGTATGCGAGTGACTTGTTCATGGCGGTGACGAACCGGCTGACCAGCGCGGGGTCGCTGCTGATCTCCTTCGTGGAAGCGAAGTAGCCTGCGACCATTTCCGAAGGCTGCTCCCCCTCGAAGAGCGGGCTCAGCAACTTGCCTCCTTTCGCTTCTATCGAGGAAACGAACGGCTCGACTTCAGTCACCGCTTGCACCTGGCCCGAAGTCAACGCAGCGGGCATGGTCGGGAACGCGAGGGCCACCACATGCACCGACGAGGGCTGGACACCATTGCGTTGCAATATGGCGTCAAGAGCGAGCTCGTTCTCGCCCTGGGTCGCGTTAGCGGCGATGGTCTTGCCCGCAAGCTGTGAGATCGAGGTGATGCCGCTGTTGGCGCTGACGAGGATTCCGGACCAGGCGGTCGCCGCAGTTGACCCGGCTTGGTCGCCGTTGGCGACGAACTGCAGGGGAAGCCCATGGGCGCGTGCAAGGACGATGTTGGCGGTCGCGCCGAAGCCGAACTGCAGCGAACCTCCTACGACTGCACTTGCGACGGCGGCTCCGCCTTGAAGGCTATGGACAGTCACGTTGAGATGTTGCGCAGCAAAGAATCCTTGTTTGATACCCAAGTACAATGGCGCGACGTCTGCAATCGGAAGGACGCCGACGTTGATCGTCTGAGCGGGGGTGCTGGCGGCTGACGTCGTCGTCCCAGGCGTCGATGATGTCGGCGAACTGCCCGCCGTCGTCGCGCTCGAGACGCTCGAGCTCTTCGTCGAGCCGCACGCAGCCCCCAGCAGACAAAGCGCTCCGATGGTTGCGCCAAGAGCCCTGCGCTTGTACGAGATGGGTCTATCCATTTACGTCCCTCCCCAAGTAGCTGACTTTCGAGAAATGAAACATACTTTTAAAAGTGATGCCCAACTATTGCAGACGGAAAACGTGACGTCAACACGATTCCTGCTCGGTTCGGCCGTAACCCACGGTGGCACTAGTGTCGAAGCCTGCCGCGTGATTACGCATCATTTCTCGAGGAGGGCTTCGTGGTTGCTGGGACCGGCGATGGGTTTCCGGAGGGCTTCATGTGGGGTGCTGCGACGGCGGCGTACCAGATCGAAGGTGCGGCCCGCCGCGACGGGCGCGGGGTATCGATCTGGGACGTGTTCTCCCGTAAGCCTGGTGCGGTCCGCAATGGCGACACCGGTGACACAGCCTGCAGCCACTACGACCATCTTGAAGAAGATCTGGACCTCATGGCGCAACTGGGGCTTCGCGCGTACAGGTTCTCCATTTCGTGGCCGAGGGTCCAGCCAGACGGTGTCGGGTCCGCAAATCCAGCTGGCTTGGACTTTTACCGCCGGCTCGTGGACGGTCTCGCCGAGCGGGGTATCGCTGCGATGGCGACCCTCTACCACTGGGACCTTCCCCAGCCGCTGGAGGACGCCGGGGGCTGGACTGCCCGAGACACTGCGATGCGATTCGCCGACTACGCATCGGTTGTGGGCGAGGCGCTGCGGGGGCGGGTGGATCGCTGGATCACGCTCAACGAGCCGTGGTGCTCGGCTTGGCTCGGCTACGGCCGCGGCTTGCACGCACCGGGCAGAAGAGATGTGAGCGCGGCGCTTTCAAGCACCCATCACCTGCTCCTCGGCCACGGCCTGGCGGTTGCGGCGCTTCGAGCCAACGACTCCGCGCCGGTTGGCATCACCCTCAACCTCACCACGGCGATAGCGGCAAGCGACCATCCCGACGACATCGACGCGGCGCGTCGGGTCGACGGCCAGTCGAACAGGCTGTATCTCGACGCTGTCCTTCGGGGCTCGTACCCCGCCGACATGGTGGAGCACTACGGTCCCTTCGGGGCTTTTGAAGTAGCATTGGGCGGAGACTCTGAAGTCATATCGACGCCCATCGACTTCCTGGGCGTCAACTTCTACACCTCGACGGTGGTAGCCGACCGGGGGCGCGTTGACGCAGCCCGGCAGCTTGGCTTCGACATCGGACGCATCGAGAGCGACGCGGTCCTCGATGACCTCCGAGCCTTGCACCTGAGGCGTCCCGACTTGAAGCGCACTGCCATGGGTTGGGAGGAAGACCCGACGGCCTTTGCCGACTTACTGATACGCCTTCACGAGGAATATCAGGCCCCGCCGATCTATGTCACAGAGAACGGTGCTGCTTGCGACGACTATGTCGACCCTGACGGCGCTATCCAAGACGGGGCGAGGATCTCCTACATACGAAGTCACCTCAAAGCGTTGCGCGACGCCATCGGCACAGGCGTGGACGTCCGCGGCTACTTCGCGTGGAGCCTCATGGACAACTTCGAATGGTCGTTCGGTTACTCGAGGCGCTTCGGCCTTGTCTGGGTCGACTATCCGAGCGGCCGGAGGATACCGAAAGCGAGCTTCTCTTGGTACCGCTCCGTGATAGATAGCAACGGCGCAAGCATCGGCAACTGAGAAAAGGCCGGGGCGCTACCGCGTACGAGGGTCCGTGGTCAGGCGCCGCAGACTTTCGCCGGGAACGTCACCGAACTCGCAATTGAGATGACCGTCGAGATCTGAGAAGGACTCGTCAGGTTTGCCTGTATGCCGAGCGCATGGGTCTTGTCGATCGCGAGGTTGATGACGGCAAGGTACGGCTCGGTCACCGCCTGCCCCTGCGGGGCAACGGACGTTGTCGTGGTGGAGCCGCGGGTATACGACAAGAGGTGCCCAGTGACGCCGCAGACCAGAAGCTGCTGGGAGGCGAGCGGCTGGACTCCCGCCGGCAGCGGTGGAAGGGCCGAAACTGACGCACCGGCCGAAAACGAGATTGTCTCTGTCCCCGAGGCGCTTCGAAGGACCGCACCGCCCGACGGCGTCGCCGTCGCTGACCACGTCGTGGGATACAAAGTCGAGAAACTGCCGCTGGCTGACGCGAAAGGATAGAACGTCCCCGGTGCGGTCAGCTGCTGATTGGCACTGATCCAGCCGGTGACAGACACTCCTTTGACGTTCAACCACCCACCGGAGGCAGGGTTGTAAGAGTTGACGGAGACCTCTGCGCCCCTCACGAGGGTGCCGAGAACTTTTGCCGACGTCGACGGACCGTCGCGCATGTCGATGCCGAGTGGGTAGACAACCGTCCGGGTCCCAGTCGATGGTGGTGTTGTGGTCGTCGTGGCGCCGGGGACCGTGGTGGTCGTCGTCGTCGTCGTAACTGTTACCGTTGTCGAGGGCGTCGGCAGAGTCGACGTGGTTGTCGCGACAGGGGGCAGGACGGCCTTGGCTGAGGATCCACAGCCAGCGGCCAGGCCCGTTGCGACGATTCCCACGGCTCCAAGTTTGACCTTCGATAGCCTCAGAAACGCCGCCACGCCTCAACGTTACTCCCCGGCACTGCAGCTGGCGATGGCGCGCCGAGAGACTTCCCTGACCTATAGTCGAGTCGGCAGAGCCGAAGGGAGGGATGTCGGGATGCGAGCGCTGAGGCTTCTTGACTGGAAGTCGGACCCGGTCATCGTCGAGGTGGACGAACCGACGCCAGGTCCCGGCGAAGTCGTGGTGCGGGTGGGAGCAGCCGGCGCGTGCCATTCGGATCTGCATCTGATGCATGATTTCGAGCCCGGTATGGCACCGTGGGCACCCCCATTCACGCTCGGCCACGAGAATGCCGGCTGGGTCCACGCTGTCGGCGAGGGCGTCGAGGCGTTCGATATCGGACAGCCGGTAGCAGTACACGGGGGGTGGGGCTGCGGAGGCTGCGACCCCTGCCGGTCGGGCAACGAGCCGTACTGCGAGAACCCGACCGCAACCCAGGCGCCGGGCGGCGGTGCCGGGCTCGGGCTCGACGGGGGAATGGCGGAACTAATGCTCGTTCCGTCGGAACGCCACCTTGTCGCCCTCCCCGACGGCCTAGATCCCGTCGCAGCCGCACCGCTCACAGACGCCGGCCTGACCCCCTACCACGCCATCCGAAGGTCACGCCACAAGCTGACCGAAGGATCCACGGCGGTCCTCATAGGTGTGGGTGGTCTCGGTCATCTGGGGGTTCAAATCCTGAAAGCTACGACGCCGGCGAAAATAGTGGCGGTCGACAGCCGGCCAGAAGCCCTTGCGCTTGCCGTCGCCGGTGGTGCCGACCTTGCCCTGGCGCCTTCGGTCGAACTCGCCTCCGAGATCCGAACCTTCACCGGCGGCAGAGGCGCGGATGTTGTCGTCGACTTCGTAGGGTCAGACGCCACGCTCGCCTTGGGGATCGCCGTAGCCCGCATGCGCGGCGACGTCACCGTCGTGGGTATAGCGGGAGCTTCCTTCAATTGGACCTTTTTCAGCGTGCCGTACGAGGTTTCGCTGCAGACCACTTTCTGGGGTTCGCTTCCCGAGCTCAAAGAAGTACTCGACCTCGGGGCGCGAGGGATCATCAAAGCCACCACCACCACCTTTTCTTTGGCGGATGCTCCGATTGCCTATCAGCGTCTGGCTGCCGGAGAGATCGAGGGGAGAGCCGTCATAGTGCCGAACGCCCAATGATCGGCGCTCCGGGATGACGGCAGAACTCAGAGGCACCCTTTCTCATTTTGCGAGCGGTGTCACGATCGTCACGTCACTCTGGGAAGGCGCGCCTGTCGGGTTCACATGCCAGAGCTTCTTCTCGTTGTCCCTGGACCCGCCCTACGTCGCGATCGCCCCGGCGAAGACGTCGACCACCTGGCCGCTGATAGCCAAATCGGGCACCTTCTGTGTCAATATCCTCTCACAGGACCAGGAAGCCCTGTGCCGCACCTTTGCCGTCACGGGAGCCGACAAGTTCGCCGGAGTGGACTGGGAAAGGTCGCCTGTCACCTCGTCGCCCCTTCTCGCCGGATCGGTTGCCTGGGTGGACTGCAGGGTGGAGTTGGTGCATGCCGCCGGCGATCACGAGCTCGTTGTCGGCGCTGTAGTCGACCAACGAGTCGAAGGAGGCGAACCGCTGATCTTCTACCGGAGCCGTTTCGGCGCTTTCACGCTCGGCGACTAGGCGTTCCGGAATCGGCGATCGCGCTCAGGCAAATCGCCTGGCGTCGTCGGCGGCATACTTGGCGACCGCAGTGTCGATGGCTGCGGCCCGCCTGACAGCGTCGACCACTTCACTCAGCCGACCTGCCGGTATCGCAACGGTCATCTCGTCAGGACTCATACCCGTGCGCGCGCGACTGAGCGCACAGCCGACACTCGCCGCAACGTCGTCTTTGTCCTTGGCGATGGCCACCACGTGGCACTGCGGCTTGCCCTCGATGCGAAGCGCCGGGACCGCGTCGCTGAGCACCATCATCTGGCGGCCGTTGACCCGCAACAGGACCACGTCCGGTGCGACCGATGTCGTGGGCAGAGGTCCGTATGTGATCGACTCGAATCGCTCAGATATGGCAGGGATTGCAGACACCGCCGCCTCGTCCACCCATCCTGATTCGAGGAGCGTACTGACGTCGTCATTACCTGCAATGTCAGCAAAGGACGCGAGGCCGTGCGTGTACCTACCGACCGAACAGTTCCCGTGGTCCTCGGGGACTGTGCTGAAAGTCGACTTTGCGGCCTCTATCCAAAAAACACAACCCGCTGGAACCCGACCTTTGCGGCCGTCACTGGCCGCCTCTGACATCGGCTTTGCGAAGGCATCCACGCCAGCTGGCGCTTCGCTGGAGAATGTGATTGCGACTGGCGGCACTGACAGGTGCAAAGTGCTCGCCAAGGCCTCTCCGAGTAGTCGCCAATCTTGGGTCGTCGAAGTTGCGACATCGTCCACGCTGCCATCGTTGCCTGTCAGCGGCCGGAGTTGCAAACCGGCGGATTGTCGCAGGCTGACTACGATTGGGGCATGCCATACGAGGTTCGAGGCGTTGTGTCAATGGGAAAAGGCGAGCGGGTGCGCCTGGAGACGATCTCGGTTCCCGACCCCGGTCCCGGGGAGGTCATCGTCGACGTGCAGGCGTGCGGGGTCTGCCACACCGACCTCCACTACCGGGAGGGCGGGATCAGCGACGACTTCCCGTTCCTGCTCGGCCATGAGGCCGCCGGGTTGGTTTCAGTGGTCGGCGACGGGGTGACAAGCGTCGCCCCGGGGGATTTCGTGGTTCTCAACTGGCGAGCCGTGTGCGGTAGCTGCAGGGCGTGCCGTAAGGCGAAACCGCAGTACTGTTTCGCCACGCGCAACGCTTCGCAGAAGATGACCCTGACGGATGGCACGGCTCTGTCCCCAGCGCTAGGGATCGGAGCCTTTGTCGAAAAATCCCTGGTGGCAGAGGGCCAGTGCACCCCCGTATCTGCGGCGGCGGACCCTGCAGCCGTGGGGCTCCTCGGCTGTGGCGTGATGGCCGGGTTGGGCGCCTCGATGCTCACGGGGAATGTCTCGCGGGGTGATTCGGTCGCAGTGTTCGGCTGCGGAGGCGTCGGCGACGCTGCGATAGTCGGGGCGAAGCTCGCAGGCGCCGCGACGATCGTCGCCGTGGACGTCGACGACCGCAAACTTGACTGGGCGAGAAGCTTCGGGGCGACGCACGCCGTCAACGCCTCCCGGGTCGATCCCGTGGACGCTGTACGACAGGCGACCGGCGGTTTCGGGGCGGACGTCTGTATCGAAGCTGTCGGAAACCCGGCGACGCTCGAGCAGGCCTTCTTCGCAAGGGACTTCGCGGGAACGGTGGTCCAGGTGGGCGTGCCGACTCCCGCAATGCGCATGCCGGATCTAGCGATGATCGATTTCTTCGGCCGAGGAGGCGCCCTCAAACCGTCATGGTACGGGGACTGCGT
>JAKBBS010000151.1 GCA_021808425.1 Actinomycetes bacterium | reverse complement strand
CTCGTGGTCGGCGTCGTCGAGGCGGACGGTGATCGCCTTTGTCATACTGACATGCTGTTCGGGAGACGCGAAGCGCAGCATTTCGCGTCACCCCGTGCCCACCAGTTACTAGTGAGAGGCGATCGGGATATTCGATGCGCCACCGACATAGCTTGTTCGAAATCGTTGGTGGTACACGGCATCAACCGGTCACCTGTCGTCCTCAATTATCTGCAAGGGGAGCTGGGCAATACCTACCAGTTCCACATCTACGACGACGCTGGCCACGCCTTTTTCTCGGTGGACGGGACCAAGGTACCGAACCGAGGCGGCGCTCGACAGATGGAAGAAAGTCCGCGACTGGTTCTCCTTGCATCTGACTGGGTGACACGCCAATCCCGAGGGAGTCCCAGTGCGCAGGCGCCGTCAAAGGATTTCGCGCGTCGGGAAGTGGTCGCAGTTAGGTCGCCGGGGTAGGTATGGCGAGGCTTCTGGCGGCGATCCGCCTAGCTTGTTTGATCAGAGGCTCGTCGATCATATGCCCGTTCAGGGTGAACACACCCCCCGGATTTGCCTCCACTGCGCTTAGGACATGCTCCGCCCAGTCGAGCTCGGCCGGTGCCGGTCGGAAGGCGTCGCGGACAACGGCGACCTGTGTCGGATGGATACACGCCTTCGCCGTGAACCCCGAAGCTGCGGCGTCGGCGGATTCGCGTCGCAGTCCTTCCAGGTCTGCGATGTCGAGATACACGCTGTCAAGTACTGCAGTCCTGGCTGCCCCGGCCGCAAGGAGGACCTCGTTGCGGGCGTGAGCTGCGACACCGCGATACAGGCCGGTCTCGTCTCGACTGGACAGCCCGCCGAGAGCGGCGATCAGATCCTCGGCTCCCCACATGAGAGCCGCGCAGTTGTCCTCGGCGGCCATCTCCCCGGCCGCGCGCACGCCGGCCGGTGTCTCGCACAGGGCGACGACATCGAAATCGTCCAAACGTCTGAGCTGGGCAGCGGATTCCGCCTTGGACAGCATCACCACCTTGAACGGCAGCCGGGTGAGCAGCGCGAGATCCTGCTGGTGGTCAGCGGTGCCGAGCGGGTTGATTCGGATCACTGTGCGCCCCGGGTCCAACGCGTCGGATTCCCGGGCCAGCGCATCGCGGGCCGATGGGCGCGCCGACGGCGACACCCCGTCCTCTAGATCGATGATGACGACGTCTGCGGCGTCAGCCGCCTTGGCATATCGCTCGGGTCGGTTGGCCGGGCAGAATAGCCACGCCGGCCCGGAGGCAAGATCGACATTCATATCAGCTGGGCCTGAGTCGCACGAGTGTGTTGCGGATCGCGCTCGCTACCACCTCGCCGTGCTGGTTGCGCCCGGTGTGTTCGAGTCGGACGATTCCCTCCCCGGGGCGGGAATGGGAGAGCCGCTTGTCCACAATCACAGTTTCGGCGTAGAGCGTGTCGCCGTGAAACACTGGGTGGGGGAACCTTACGATTTCGAAACCGAGGTTGGCGACGATGGTTCCCTGGGTGAGCTGGCTCACCGACAGCCCGACCAGAGTGGAGAGTGTGAGCATACTGTTAACCAGGCGGCGTCCGAAGGGTTGGCCGGAGCTCCACGCCTCGTCGAGGTGGAGAGACTGCGAGTTCATCGTTTGGGTGGTGAAGGCCACGTTGTCTGACTCGGTCAGGGTCCGGCCAGGCCTGTGCAGGTAGACGACGTCGGTCTGCATATCCTCGAACCACAATCCGCGCTGCTCGATCCTGCGCCGGCCGTCTGGGTGATCGACAGTAGAGGGGATCTGACTCACAGCTCGAAGTCTCGGGCGATGAGCATGAGCTGAACTTCGGTTGTACCCTCACCAATTTCGAGAATCTTGGAGTCCCGGTAGTGGCGAGCGACCGGGGTCTCGTTGATGAACCCATAGCCACCGTGGATCTGCGTGGCGTCCCGGGCGTTGTCCATGGCGGCCTCGCCGGCTACAAGTTTGGCGATCGAGGCCTGCTTTTTGAACGGTCGCCCGGAAAGCATCCGAGCGGCGGCGTCGTAGTAGGCAAGCCGGGCGGTGTGGGTGCGGGCTTCCATGCGGGCCAGTTTGAAGGCGATGGCCTGGTTTCGGCCAATGGGCCTCCCGAAGGCCTCCCGGTCCTTGGCGTAGCGGACGCTCTCGTCTAGGCATCCTTGGGCCGCTCCCACTGCGAGGGCGGCGATGGCGATGCGTCCTTCGTCGAGGATGGTCAGGAAGTTGGCGTACCCGCGTCCTTGCTGGCCGAGGAGGTTCTCGGCTGGGACCCGCAGGTCGTCGAAGCTGAGGGGGTGGGTGTCAGAGGCGTGCCAGCCGACCTTCGAGTACGCGGGGTCCACGGTGAGGCCCGGTGTCGGGGTGGGGATGACGATGGAGCTGATTTGCTGGTCCGGACCGGTGACCGCAGTGACGGTGATGAGCCGGGTGATGCGGGTGCCGGAGTTGGTGATGAACGCCTTCGTGCCGTTGAGCACCCACTCGCCGCCTTCCAGGCGGGCGGTGGTGCGCGTTCCTCCGGCGTCGCTGCCGGCTCCCGGCTCGGTGAGCCCAAACGCCGCTAGTGCCCGGCCCGAGACTAGGTCTGGCAGCCACCGCTGCTTCTGCTCGTCTGTGCCGTAGCGGAAGATGGGCATGGCCCCCAGGGACACTCCTGCTTCGAGGGTGATCGCCACACTCTGGTCGATCCTCGCCAGTTCCTCGATGGCGAGACACAAGGCGAAGTAGTCGCCTCCCATCCCCCCGTATTCGGCGGGGAAGGGCAGCCCGAACAGTCCCAGCTGGCCCATCGCCTCCATCACCTCGTAGGGGAACGAGCATTCCTGGTCGTGGTGGGCCGCGACCGGTGCGACGACGTCGCGGGCGAAACCCTCGACCGTCTTGCGGAACATTTCCAGCTCATCACTCAGTTTCGTGTCGATCATTAGAAGCGCTCCTCGTTTCCATCCCCGGGTTGCGCCGGGGTGACCTGCGCCACCACCTGGTCCAGGGATACTTGTTGGCCGGGGGTAACCAGAATTTCTACTTTGCCGCTGACGCTGGCGGTGAGGCTGTGTTCCATCTTCATGGCCTCGATGACGACTACGACCTGTCCGGTGCCGACGGAGTCTCCCGAGCGGAGGTTCACGGTCAGAACCGTGCCCGGCATCGGGCTGAGGATGTCGGTGTCGGTCGCCGCTAGGCCAAAAGCTCGCCGGTCGGCGGGCACAACGCTGATCTGCCACGTCTCGTCGTCGACAGCCAGCCACCATGACGATCCATCCGGGAAGGCGTGCACGGGGTGGGTCCTACCTGCCAATTCCATCACCGTCCGGTCGCCGCTTGCCATCAACCGCGCCGGCAGTTCCAACCCGTCGCCGACTCTGATCATGGCCGCGGACGGCCTTCCTCTCGCGCTGACAGACACCGCCTCCCCGCCGGTAGCTCTCACCAGGCTGGTCAACGGTTTCGGGGTGCCGAGACGCCAGCCGCTCGGCAGATCCCAGAGGTCTCCCGAACGGTTTGCGGCTTCGCTCCACGCCCGGTCCAGTTGGAGAAGGCCGTAAGCAGCGAACACTTCGCTGGCAGGTCGCCGGGCGGTGAGGTCCTCCAGGTCACGGTCGATGATTGAGGTGTCGAGTCGGCCGGCCTGCACGTCAGGATGACGGAGGAGGGACCTGAGGAACGCGAGGTTGGTGGTGAAGCCAAGGAGCGTAGTGTCGGCGAGCGCCCGGTCCAGCCGAGCCAGGGCCGTGGCACGGTCGGGTGCCCAGGCGATCACCTTGGCCAGCATCGGGTCGTAGTCGGTGCCGACCTGGAGTCCTTCGATCAGGGCACTGTCCACTCTCACCCCTTCCCCGTGGGGTTCCCGGACCAGCCGGGCCGTGCCCCCCGTCGGTAGGAATCCCCGGGAGGGATCCTCGGCGTAGAGGCGGGCTTCGATGGCGTGACCTTCGAGGCGTACGTCCGCTTGGGAGAATGCCAGCGTCTCGCCTGCGGCGATGCGCAGCTGCTGCTCGACCAGGTCCAGTCCGGTCACCGCCTCGGTCACCGGATGCTCGACCTGGAGGCGGGTGTTCATCTCCATGAAGAAGAACTCGTCCGGCTGGTCGCTAGCGACTATGAACTCGACCGTTCCTGCGCCGACGTATCCCACGACCCGCGCCGTCGAGCAGGCGGACTCACCTATTCGGGCTCTCGTTTCCCCGTCGAGAAGTACCGACGGCGCCTCCTCGATGATCTTCTGGTGGCGGCGCTGGAGGCTGCACTCTCTCTCCCCCAGATGAACCGTGGATCCCACCGTATCGGCGAGAACCTGGACCTCGATGTGGCGGGGGTTGACAACGAAGCGCTCCAGAAAAAGGGTGTCGTCGCCGAAGGCGGAGGCTGCCTCTCGGCGGGCCCGGGTAAGGGCCTGGGCGAGCTGTGCCGGTTCGCTAACCAGGTGCATGCCCTTGCCGCCGCCGCCGGCGGACGGCTTTATCAAAACCGGGTAACCGACTTCCCCGGCGGAGTCAATCAGATCCTTGTCAGTCAGTCCAGGCTTGGCGATACCCGGAACGACCGGGACACCGGCCCGGCTCACGGTGTTCTTGGCTCGGATCTTGTCGCCCATGACCTCAACTGCGTGGGGTGTCGGGCCGATGAAGACGATCCCGGCCTCGGCGCAGGCAGTCGCGAAGGCTGCGTTTTCGGCTAGGAACCCGTAGCCGGGATGGATAGCCTGAGCGCCGACGGCGACAGCTGCATCGAGTACCCGGGGGATGTTCAGGTAGCTGTCGCGGGGTGGCGCGGACCCGATCCGCAGCGCTACGTCCGCTTCCAGCACATGGCGGGCTCCGGCGTCGGCGTCGCTGAACACGGCGACGGAGCGGACCCCTAGCCGGCGGAGGGTTCGGTTGATTCGGACTGCTATCTCCCCCCGGTTGGCGATCAGTACAGATTCGAACACGGCGGCTACATCCGAAAGACGCCGTAGGAGACGTCTTCGAGGGGGGCGTTGGCACACACCGACAGGGCGAGCCCGACTACCGTTCTGGTCTCGGCCGGGTCGATTATCCCGTCGTCCCACATCCGAGCGGTCGAATAGTAAGGGTTGCCCTGCAGCTCGTACTGCTCTTGGATGGTCGCGCGGAAGGCCTGCTCCTCCGCGGGACTCCAAGGCCTCCCATCTCCTACCATCTGCGCTCTCCGGACGGTGGCGAGCACCGCCGCCGCCTGGTCACCGCCCATCACCGATATCCGCGCCCCCGGCCACATCCAGAGAAATCGGGGGGAGTACGCACGGCCACACATCGAGTAGTTCCCAGCACCGAAGGATCCCCCGATTATCACCGTTAGCTTCGGCACCCGGGCGCACGCCACCGCGTTCACCATCTTCGCCCCGTGTTTCGCTATGCCGCCGGCCTCGTAGTCCCGGCCGACCATGAATCCGGTGATGTTTTGCAGGAACAGCAGAGGAATCCGCCGCTGGTCGCACAATTCGATGAAGTGGGCTCCTTTGAGCGCCGACTCGGAGAAAAGGACACCGTTGTTGGCTACGATCCCGACAGGATGCCCGTGAATGTGGGCGAACCCGGTGACCAGGGTCGAACCGTACTGGGCTTTGAACTCCCCGAAGCGACTGCCGTCCACCAAGCGGGCTATCACCTCCCGTACGTCGTAGGGGATGCGCGGGTCGGTGGGCACCGCACCGTAGAGATCAGATGGGTCGACCGCCGGCTCCTCGACGGCCTCAATCGACCAGGGTGCGGGAGGGCGGGGAGGCAGGGTCCCGACGATGGACCGGACGATACGCAGGGCATGGCTGTCGTCATCCGCTAGATGGTCCACCACGCCGGAAGTCCGGGCGTGCAGCAATCCGCCTCCGAGCTCCTCGGCCGACACCACCTCGCCGGTGGCGGCCCGAACGAGGGGGGGACCGCCCAGGAATATCGTTCCCTGGTTGCGGACGATGACCGTCTCGTCCGACATCGCCGGGACATAGGCGCCGCCGGCGGTGCACGATCCCATAACCGCTGAGATCTGAGGAAGACCACGAGAACTGAGTGTGGCCTGGTTGAAGAAGATACGACCGAAGTGGTCGCGATCAGGGAACACCTCGTCCTGGTGGGGCAGGAACGCACCACCGGAGTCGACCAAGTAGATGCAGGGAAGCCGGTTCTGGCCGGCGATCTCCTGGGCTCGCAGGTGCTTTTTGACAGTCATCGGGTAGTAAGTTCCACCCTTCACGGTGGGGTCGTTTGCCACCACCATGCACAGACGACCAGCTACCTTGCCTACCCCGGTAATGAGACCGGCGCCGGGGGCCTCACCGTCGTACATGCCGTACGCCGCCAGTGGTGAGAGCTCGAGGAAAGGGCTACCCTCGTCGAGCAGCTTGTCGACGCGGTCGCGAGCCAGCAGGCGCCCCCTCTCGAGGTGCCGGAGCCTCGCCTTCTCGGGACCGACAGATGCACTTGCGAGCCGCTGCCTTAACTCGTCAACCAGTTGGTCCTGCGCCTCGGCTTTGGACTGGAACCCAGGATCACGTCGATCCACTCGCGTCTCTAAACGTTCCAAACCAAAGCCCCCGTTCAGGAGTGAGTAAGTAACTCTTAACCGAATAGTTAGGTTAACGTATCTTTACTGACTTGTCTAGAGGTGCGCCGATGACCCATCCATCAACTCAAGAGACGGCGCGTAGTCGCCAAAAGGCTGGTCGTCGTGCCCAGTTGATGAAGATGGCTGCCGAGCTCTTCGCCGAAAAGGGATTCGGGGCCGTCTCCATGGAGGATCTGGGTGCCTCCGCCGGCGTGACGGGACCTGCTCTCTACAAACACTTCAGGAGTAAGCAGCACCTATTGGGAGAGCTGCTCATCGACATCAGCCGCAGGCTGCTTCAAGAAGGACGCGTAGTGGCTGTCAAGTGTGGCTCCGACGAGGAGGCACTCGAAGCACTCGTCGACTTCCACATCGAGTTCGCCCTTACAGAGCCAGAGCTCATTCGGGTCCAGGAGCGGGACATGACACATCTGACCGCGGAAGACCGAAGGGCGGTCCGTCGCCTGCAGAGGTCCTACGTGGAGTTGTGGATGTCGATACTCATGCGGATAGAGGGTGGAATGTCGGTCGAAGAGGCCAGGATTCGGACCCATGGCGTGTTCGGGCTCCTCAACTCCACCCCCCATAGCGCGAGCCCGGATCCTGATCGAACCCGCCGGGTGCTGAAGCGCATGGCGCTCTCCGCTTTCCAGAAATGAGCGGCTCTGCGCCACGAAGGAACCCTCGACGCCGTGGCTATCGCCACTATCAGGTCCGGTAATGCCCCCTACTCGTGCCTGCTCACCCGGATGTAACTGGTGACGTTCTCGGCAGGCCGAGAACGTCACCAGAAACCATGACCATCTCATCTGTTAGCCCGGGTTGATCGAGCGGGCTGTGGTATAGAAGTACGGAGTGTATCGACGAGATCGTTGCGTGGACACGTACTTGTGCCTGTTCGGGTGTCAGCTCGGGCCGTGCCATGCGCAGGAGGTCTATCCACAGGTCAACGTAATGGCGCTGCTTCCACCGGAGCCGGTGGCGGTCGGTGCGGGGAAGACTTCTCAGCTCGCCGACGTAGACGACGCATAGCTCCCGCTCCATAAGGGTGAAGTCGATGTGTCCCCGGACCAGCGCTGTGAGCGCCGTGCCCGGGTCGTCCGTTTCGCGCAAGCCCGTTTCGTGACCGCCCTCAACGAGGGAATTCCCCCAAAGGCTCCCACTCAGCACCCGGCCTTGCCTGACA
>JAKBBS010000150.1 GCA_021808425.1 Actinomycetes bacterium | reverse complement strand
CCCTGGGTCCAAACCTCGGAACGCAGACGTAAAAGACTGAGACTGGATCAGCTCAGGGGTCAGTGAGGGGTCAGGTCCCATGTGTGTAGAGATTACGACCCGTTCCCACTCTGGTGGGCGATGCTCGCCGCAGACTCAGCTAGGACGCTGCTAGGACGCGGCAACGAGGCTGCTACGAAGCTGCCCCAACAGACGACTGGATGGAACCCCCGAGAGCCTTCAGGTCACCGAGGGCCTGCGACAGCGACGACACTGCGTAGACCTTCATTCCTTTCGCTTCGCTTCTCGCCGCCGAGAGCTCCTGGACCGGGACGAAGAACACCTGGGCGCCTGCCTTTCGCACGGCAACGGTCTTCTGTGCCACACCTCCGACGTCTCCGACGGTTCCGTTCAGACTTATAGTCCCGGTGGCAGCGATGCGACGTCCTCCGGTGAGCTTGCCGCGGGTGAGCGAGTCGAGAAGCCCGAGTGTGAGCGCAAGCCCCGCCGACGGCCCGCCGATCGCCCCGACGTCGATAGAAACGGGAAACGGGTACGAGAACGTGGCGTCCGTCTGAGTCGCCACTCCGAGAAACGCCTTGTGTGGGTCGGCCGGTTGCGTGCCCTCTCGCGGGACCGAGGCGAGCTTCACCTTGACGTCGATCTTCTTTGCCGGACCTTTCGCAGGCGTCCTGGAAACAGCGACCGTCACAACCGAACCGGGGGGGTAACTAGCGATGGCGCTTGCGAGCGCGGAGCTCGTGGCGATCGGATGTCCGTCGATAGCGGTGATCAGATCGTTGCACTTCACCCCGGCCTTCGCTGCCGGCGTGGAGGGAACGACTTCTACGACCTGGGCACCCCGGTTGTCCTCGGGCACCTTGTAACCGAGGGCACGCAGGGCCACGACGGAAGCGGCTGACTGCGCTCCTGACATCTGCTGGTTTTGCTGGCAGCCCAACTGCGACGCTGGAAGTCCGCCCAGTATCGCCTGTTTGGGATAAAGGACAGTCGCGTTGTCCAACGAGTGAAGGAGGCCCAACTTCGCCAAGGCGAACTCCCAGGGCGTCGCCGGCCCCTCGAGTACGTCCACCATCCTGATCGAGCCTTGGACCGGGCTTGTCGCCGACGCGGGGAGCACCAAACGTACGCACGGCTGTCCACCCGGCAGCGCCCAGTTTCCCCCACCGACGGATTTGCAGGACGGCGACGCCGACACGATCGGCGCTGTACCAGGCGATATAGCGTAGTAACCGCCTGCGCCGTGCAGGACGTAAACACTGAGCGCAACGATGACGGCGATCGCTACACCTATTGCTATCGCCGTCACCCGGCGACTCCTGCCGGGACGCCCGCGCTGCGAGTCGGGTTGCGATACGATCTGTGATCTGGTGGTCAACTCGACTCTTTCCGTGCAGACCGGCCGGGTCGGCTGGTTCTTGAGGCCGCTCCAGCCTGCCATGCCCAGTCTCGCAAGAGCTACGCGCCTTCCGTGACTACGCAGCGAGCGACGGGACGGCGGGTGCTCCGTGCCGTTGGTTCTGCGACCGCTCTCATCTTCATCGCGATACTTCTGGGCCTGCTACTTGCAGGCGTTCTCGGCGGAAGCGTCTACGGGGTCGCTGCGCTGCTGCGCCATCTTGCCAAGCAGTGACAGTCCCCGACAGCTCTTCCTCCGCGTCGCCGGTCGCAGTTCGTCGTCGAGCGGGCGTGCTCGCCGGCCACCAAGGCGACGAAGCATCCGCTAGGGCGGCCTTCGTCGATCCCGACGCTCAGGTACGCCGAGCCGGCCTCGCTGCCCTGGTACGTTTGGGCGCGCTGAACTCGGATGACTTCGACGCAGCCGCTGGCGACGAGTCCCCGCTCGTGCGCCGCCACGTCGGGGAGTTGGCGGGTTCGATAGCGGAGCTGCGCGGGCGTAAGGCGGTCGTAGCAGCCCTGGTGGGTATGCTCGACGACGAGGATCCGGCCCTGGTGGAAGCCGCTGCCTTCGGGATAAGCGAAGCCGGACTTGCCGACGACGTGCCGATGCCTCCTAGCGACAAGGCGGCACTGGACGCCCTCTGCAGGATCGCCTGCGAACATCCCGACACCCTCTGCCGGGAGTCGGCGGTTGTAGCTCTAGGCTGCAGCCAGTCCGAGGAAGGCCTGCGCGCCCTCCTGAATGCAATGGGCGACAAGCCGTCGGTCAGGAGGCGTTGCGTCATCAGCCTGGGAGCCTACGAGTCCGACCTGGCACACGAAGCCGTCGAGCGGGCTCTCTCGGACAGGGACTGGCAGGTTCGCCAGGCCGCCGAGGACCTGGCCGGAGCCACCCGAAGCGGGGCGAGCTGAACCTGAGCAAAGTTCGCCAGCATTTCACCTGTGCTTCGCGAGTTGTTCACCTCCAAGCCGCCGGGTTCACGCTAGAACGGGATACGTGAAGACGGAAGTCAGCCGACCAGAGTCGAATCCGGACACCAGAGGCCTCGACCTCGACGGTGCAGTCAATATGAGAGACCTGGGTGGCCTGCCGACCCGGGATGGGCGGATGACAAAGAGGAACCGGTTGTATCGCGGCGACAACCCTGGCTACCTGAGTGACCGTGACGTGGAGACGTTCGAGAAGATAGGTCTACGGACGGTCATCGACCTCAGATCGCACGTGGAACGTCGCCGTGATCCTATTCGCCCTTTGAGTCGGTGCGTTCCGGTGATGCTGCACGTAGGATTGCAGTACTCGTCGAAACCCGACAACGCTGTTGCAGACATATTCCCCGACGGCGTGACGTCCCTGCGGGACCTTTACGTCGCCTACCTGACGCATAGCGCCTCGGAGATCGCGGCGGTCTACGCGATTCTTGCGAGCTTGCGCACACTTCCGGCACTCGTGCACTGCGCCGCAGGAAAGGACAGGACCGGTCTGATAGCGGCCCTCGTCCTTAGCTCGCTCGGCGTCGACGACGAGGTCATAGCCGACGACTACGCGGCCACCGCAGCAAATATGGCGTCGCTGATCTCCCTTCTCGCATCGGTGGATCCTCAAGCAAGCGACCACCTGAAGCACCTCGACCCGGTCGTCCTGAGCGCAGACGGCGACACGTTGCTCTCGGTGCTCGAGTGGGTTCGAGCGCTTCACGGCTCGCTCGACGCATATGTCCGCCACTGCGGGGTGCCCGACGAAGACATCTCGGTATTGCGCCACCGTCTTCTCGACTCCTGAGAAGATCAGTTCATAAAAAGGTCGCGCACGGCCTCGAACTCTTCTAGGCACCTCCCCGCCCCGATCACCACGCACTCGAGCGGCGCTTCGACGAGATGCACGGGCAGCGACGTCTCCGACGAGATTCGCTTGTCCAACCCGGAAAGCATCCCGCCCCCACCCACGAGGTGGATCCCCTGGCTGATCAGGTCCTGGGCGAGCTCAGGTGGTGAATTGCCGAGGCATTTTACGACGGAGTCGACGATTGCTCCGACCTGCTCCTCGATCGCTTCGCGCACCTCCTCGGGGGCGAGGATGACGGTCTTCGGGAGGCCGGACATGAGGTCCCGGCCCCTCACCTCGGCCTTGACTGCGTCGCGTTCGGAAGGCCAAGCCGAGCCGATCGCCAACTTGATCTCCTCCGCGGTCCGTTCCCCCACGGCGATCCCGTACTCTCTTCGGACATACGTCTGGATCGAAGCGTCGATGTCGAAACTCCCGACGCGGATCGCTTCTAACGCAACCACCCCGCCGAGTGAAATCACTGCCGTTTCGGTCGTCCCGCCTCCGACGTCGACGATCATGTTGCCGAGCGGCTCGTTGATGGGAAGACCGGCGCCGATAGCAGCCGCCATCGGCTGCTCGATCAGGTAGGCCCCATTCGCACCGGCACCCCGAGCCGCTTCCTGGACGGCCCGCCTTTCGACCTCCGTGATCGCAGACGGGACGCATATGATCACTTTGGGCCGGTTGAAGCGTGAAACCCCGGTCCGCTGCAGGAGGAGACGGATCATCCTCTGGGTGATGTCAAAGTCAGTTATGGCCCCCTTGCGCAGAGGTCTTACCGCGATGATGTAACCGGGCGTACGGCCGATCATCTGCCACGCTTCGTGACCCATCGCAAGGACTTCCTGGCTGCGTGAGTTCAATGCGATAACCGTCGGCTCGTTGAGCACGATCCCCCGCCCCCGGGAGTACACCAAGGTGTTCGCCGTTCCGAGGTCTATAGCCAGGTCTCTAGCCATTTGGGCCGTTCCGTTCCTCACCGACGGGTGCCGGCGCGTCCCTCACCCGCAGGTGGGACACTTGCGGGGCGACGGGCCTCACCTTGAAGTTGCCTTCCGTGCCTTGTCCCGTGGGTCGGCCGGTCGAACCCGACGTGTTCCTGTCGGGTGCAAGGGCACTGAGGCCCTTTTGGAACGACGCCATCTTCGCGTCGACAGACGTCGGTACACGGTGACGCCACCAGAGAACCAGGATCCCGACCCCGGCGACCGCCACAGCCCCGATCAGGTAGATGACGTTCGAGAGAACAGTGCTCGATGTCGCTGTCACTGACCTACCTCGGCTATCTCGTGCGCGTCGAGTCCCCAGCCGTCTCCGCCTGACCAGACTTCGCGTTTCCAGATCGGAACGGACCGCTTCACCGAGTCGATGCAGAAGCGCGCCGCATCGAAGGCCTCCCCCCGATGCGCGGCCGAAACGGCAACGACGACCGAACATTCCTCAAGCTCGAGCGGTCCTGTCCGGTGCCATATCACGACGCGCCCGAGACCCGCCCAACGGGACAACGCATCTCCAGCTATAGCCTCCATCCGCGGGACCACCTGCGACTCGTATGCCTCGTATTCGAGCATGGTGACCCCGGGGCGACCTTCGGCATGATCTCTGACCGTGCCGACGAACACTACAATCGCACCACAGTCGGCCCGGCGTACCCACGTCCAGGCACGATCCACCGGCAACTCGGAACTGGTCAGCGCAAGCCATACCACCCCGTCGTCGCCCGGTGGATTCTCTAAAATGTCCACGAGCCCATGCTAGGGCCCCGGAGCCGCGATGACACCTCGATATTGACGCTCGTTAGGCTCGTAGCTCGTGGGCCCGCCGTTCGACAGCACCGAACCTGACCCAGAGTTCGATGACGGCCTAACCGGCGAAGCGGGCTTCGACGATGCAGGTCCTGCCTACGCGTGGCTGCCTCCTCCCGACGATCGGCTTTGGCGGCATCCCTCCGAATCGTGGGCGGCCACGTTCCAGTCCCAGCAGACCGACCTTGCGCAGCATTCTCTCGTCGGTCGGCTGGCCTCCAACGAATGGGGCCGCTTCGTGGTCACTGGGGTTGTCGCGGGGCTGGTCGCAGCCTTGGTCGTGTCCGGCCTCGCGACCGCCGAAGGGTGGTGGGGTGGGCGGACGATAGTCTCACCCGCAGGCGGGGTCGCTTCTTCCGTGGTCTCGCTCGCCACTCAGGGAAGCTCCACGAGCGGCGCAGGCGGCGCGGACTGGACTTCGGTGGACGACATGACCGTGCCGTCGGTCATGGCCATCACCGTTAGCGGCGCAGGCGGCCCCCAGCAGGGCAGCGGTGTCGTCCTCGCCTCCTACAGCGGCCGCTCCTACCTCGCAACGGACCTCTCGCTCTTTGCTCCTGGTGAGGCCGCTGGCTACGTCGGAGCGGTAGCGCTCACCACCATGGCAGGCCAGACGGTTTCGGCGAGGCTCGTAGGCGAGGACAAAGCCGAGGGGATCGCAATCGTCGAATTCTCCAGCCTCCCCGGCCTGCCTCCTGCCCTGACCGGCAGCGTTGCTGACATTCGGGAGGCGTCGACCCTGCTCGCAGTAGGGGCCCGAAGCTCGTCGTCGCTCGGCCTCGGTGTTGTAAGCAGCACCGATCGGGCGGTGGACGTCGCAGATGGCGATCCGATGTACGACCTAGTGGAAATGTCAACTTTGCCGCTCAGCGCCGCCGGGCGTGGCAGTCCCCTGGTTGACTCCTTCGGCCAGGTGGTGGCGATCACCGTTTCGGTCGATGCGACAGCGTCAAGCGACCAGCAGGCGACGTTCGCCGTCCCCATCGACAAAGCCGCCAGGGCGACCCGCGAAATCGTCGACGGGCTCCGAATCTCACAACCGTGGATAGGTGCCACGAACGCAACAGGCATACCGTCACAGATCGCTTCGCGTATGGGTATCCAGGGAGGAGTGCGCATCGGCGAGGTAATAGCGGGAAGCCCTGCTCAAAAGGCCGGGATCCAGGTCGGCGACGTGGTAACGAGCTTCGACGGGGCACCGCTTGACTCAGCAGGGTCGCTGCTCGCCGACGTGTGCGCTCTCAGTCCTGGCGCCACCGTGCCGGTGACATTCGTTCACGCGAAGCAGACAGTGCACGCCGTCATCACGGTCGCAGCTCAACCTCAGGAGTGACGCAGCCTCAGAAGTGAAGCGCCGACCTGTTCGTTCTGCGCCTTCTGGATAGGATAAAGGCCACTACAAGGGCGAGGACGCTCCCCGCAGCGCTCAGCGCAACGACCGTGTTGAAGTTCTGGCGCTTGCCTGGTGGCAAGTCGTCCCAATGCCACTTCTCGTCGGTTTCGACGAGTGCTTCAGCGCTCGAATACGCCGGACGCCAGCCCAATGCCACTAAGCGGTCCGGGGACACGACCCAAGGGTGAGTAGCGTATGCGAGCGCCTCGGGGGGCACCCCACGCCGTCCGAGCTTCCAGCCGAGTGTGCTCAGCGCGTAGGCAAGCCGGCCCGGCACGCCTACTTTCGCGATACCGCCGGCAAGCTGGCGGGCTTCATCCTCGCTGATGCCGGAATCGGGGGCCACGTTGAAGACCCCGTCGAGGCGGTTCTCCCACGCGAAGAGCACTGCAGAGACCAAGTCGTCCACGTGGAGGTACTGAACCAGGCGGTCAGGCTGCGCTACGAGAGGCGTTCTGGTGGCCTCGAGCGCCTGGTAGAGCGGCTTGTCGCCGGACCCGACGGTCACCGCAGGCCTCATCACCGCTACCGGCACAGAGCTATGAACGTCGGACCACTCGGCGATGATCCTCTCGGCTTCTGCTTTGGCAACGGCGAAAGGAAGCTCAGGATTCGGAAGTATCCGGGATTCCTCGCTCAACGGCACGTCGTTGTCCGCCCAGGCGCCGTATACGGTGGCGCTCGACACGTGGACGATCGAGCCGGCCCTGCACTGGGCGGCAACTTCGAGGACGGCCCTGGTCGAACGAGAGTTCGCAGCCGCCACGAGCGGCCGGTCCTGCGAGTCGAGTCCCATCGTGTCGCCGGCCGCCCAAGCGAGGTTGACCACCGACGCGTTGCCTTCGATACCGGCGACGAGCTGGGCGTAATCGACCGCACCCGGCTCGGAGAGGTCCGCGACGACGGCAAGCAGCTTCGGGTGGCGAGCTTCGCATCGAAGCAGATCGACGCCGACCACTTTGTGGACGTCGTCACGACCCAGCAGGGTTTCGACCACCCGGGAGCCGATGCAGCCGGCCGCCCCGGTGACCACGACAGTGTTCATTGGCCTACGATGCCGATACGCTGGGAGGCGCTGCCGGAGCGAAACGAGGGCAAGTGAGCACACCACAGGGATTCGGGCCAGGCGGACCGTTCGAAGGCGGACCTTTCGCCGAGCTGATGCGCAGCATTGCCCACATCTTCGCCAATCAGGGTCCTCTGAACTGGGAAATCGCCAAGCAGATGGCTGACTGGGCTGCCAATGACGGGCAGCCGGAGGCCAATCCCGACCCCGTGTGGCGCGTGCGCCTCGAGGAGTTGCTGCGAGTCGCAGAAATGCACGTTGCGGAGGCTACAGGCTTGGCGT
>JAKBBS010000010.1 GCA_021808425.1 Actinomycetes bacterium | reverse complement strand
ACGTGCGCTATCGCCAGCGAATTGGGGACTTTGGGTAGGTTGACGAAAAAGGCGGTCACGATCACCGCGAACGCGACGAGCACCCTGTTCTTCGTCTGCAGGAACCCGAAAAGCGAGATTGCTGCCGCCACGCCGACCGCGTCCAAAGCCATCGACGGGTGCGTCGGCGCACCAGCGCCAGACGTGACCGTCAAGTTGAGGATACCGACTACCACCAGCTCCAAGGCGACCACGTAGCCGTACAGCGGCTCGCTTCCGCGCATGGCGGACGCTTTGAGCCCGTCGTCTGGGAGCGGGGCCGGTACCCGCCTGCCTCGCGGGGCGCGCGTTTCGGTGGTTTGGCCGTCTTCGGTGGCGGGGCCGGCTTGTGACTGCGAGCTTGACGAGCGGCGAAGCAGGCTCATTGCTTGTCGTTACTCTCGACGCCGGCCACCGGCGGCGTGCCGACGTCGTCGGGGTCGTCCTCGTCGTTGCGTGGCTTGTCGGCTGAGTCGAGAAGCCACGGGCGGATGCTCACGACGCTGTGGCGGGGACCGAGAACCCCGACGTCAGCGTCGACGGGAAGGTCCCGGGGGGGCGTTCCAGAAGTTTCGATTGTGATCGTTGGCTGCTCGCGCGGAGCTTCGAGTGCCTGCTGGAACCCTAGAGCGAGGCCGGTGAGGATCGCTCCTGTCGCGCTTCGCCTGCGCCACGCTTCGAGCTTGGGCGGCAGGGCGCTCGACGGCTCGCGGTGCTCGGCTGTAACGGAGTCAGCGTCAATGCCCTCGAGCACGTCGTTGTGCTCGCTCGAAAGCTCTGGCGAGCTGTCGGGCGTCTCCTCGGGCTCGGCCGGATGGTTGTCCACCCCTCCAGGCTATCCGGGCTGGTAAGCCAACGGGAGGGAGCAGGGAAGCTGCGTCTTCCCGCTCAGGTACCGGTCGACGTGCATCGCGGCCGATCGCCCTTCGGCGATAGCCCACACTATGAGGCTCTGCCCTCTTCCGGCGTCCCCGCAGACGAACACCCCGTCCCGGCCGGTGGCGTAGTCGCCGGTCCGCTGGAGGTTGCCGCGTGGCGTCGGGACGAGGTCGAATGCCTCCGCGAGCGCAGGCTCGACTCCGGAGAACCCGAGTGCGAGAAGGACGAGCTCGCAGGGCAGCTCGAACTCGGTGGCATCAACCGCCTCGAATGTCATCCGGCCGCCCTCAGACCTGACGGCGACCTCGCAGCCGCGCAGGGCGCGAAGCGCACCGTCGTTGTCGCCGACGAACTCAGTGGTCGAAACTGCGAATATACGTTCGCCGCCTTCCTCGTGCGCCGAGGACGTCCGGAACATCAACGGCCAGGTCGGCCACGGTGTGGAGGGATCACGCTCGTCGGGAGGCCTCGGCATGATCTCCAGTTGGTGGACCGAGCGCGCCCCCTGTCGGTGAGCGGTGCCCAGGCAGTCAGCCCCGGTGTCACCGCCTCCTATGATCACCACTCGCTTGCCGTGCGCTGATATCGGGGTCGCCCGAGCTGGATCGGCGTTAACGACCGCCTTGTTGGCGTGCGGCAGGTACTCCATCGCCTGGTGAATGCCACGTAGCGAACGCCCCGGGATCGTCAAGTCCCGCGCGACGGTAGCGCCCGAAGCGATGACAACTGCGTCGAAGTCGTCCATGACAGACGCTGCTGTCACACGACCCGGCGCCTCGCCGGCGGCGACTTCCACTCCGCAGACGAACCGGGTCCCTTCCGCTTGCATCTGGGCGAGCCTGCGGTCTAGGAACCTTTTTTCCAGCTTGAATTCAGGGATACCGTAGCGAAGAAGGCCGCCAGGCTTGTCGGCGCGCTCGAAGACTGTGACGTCATGGCCGGCTCGGCTCAGCTGTTGGGCGGCAGCCAAGCCGGCGGGCCCCGACCCGACTACCGCCACGGACCGCCCTGTACGCACCGACGCCTGGACCGGAGCAACCCAGCCTTCTTCAAAGGCGCGATCGATGATCGACACTTCGACCTGCTTGATGGTCACAGGCTGGGCGTTGATGCCGAGCACGCAGGCCGCCTCGCAAGGGGCGGGGCAGAGCCGTCCCGTGAACTCGGGGAAATTGTTGGTTGCGTGAAGCCTCTCGGTCGCTTCGCGCCAGTGGCTCTTAAAGACGAGATCGTTCCAGTCGGGTATCAGGTTTGCGAGCGGGCAACCGTCATTGCAGAACGGAATCCCGCAGTCCATGCAGCGCGACGCCTGCTCCTCCAAGCGGAGCTCGCCGAAAGGCTCGTAAACCTCGCGCCAGTCCATCAGCCGCTCGCGCACGGGGCGGCGCGACGGGAGCTCTCTCGAGAACTCCATGAAGCCGGTCGGTTTACCCACGCGACATCACCGCCACAGGAGCGCCGGCGTTGCGTTCCGCCTCGCCCGCTTTGATCTCGGCTTCGACGACACGCCGATAGTCGCGGGGCATCACCCTCGCGAACTCGTCGCCGGCTCTCGGCCAGCGGGCGAGAAGGGAGGCTGCGACAGCCGACCCGGTGTGGGCATGGTGGGTCGCCAGGACCCCGCGAAGCCATTCGAGGTCAGACGGCTCGCAGTCCTCGAGGTCGACGAGCTCGCCGTTGAGGTCCGATCCGAAATGGCCGACCGGATCCCAGACGTAGGCGACACCGCCCGACATCCCGGCGCCGAAGTTGCGCCCGGTCGGCCCGAGCACCACGACCCGGCCGCCGGTCATGTACTCGCAGCCGTGGTCACCGACACCCTCGACGACCGCGAGCGCGCCCGAGTTGCGCACGCAGAAGCGCTCGCCGACGACGCCGCGGATGTACGCCTCGCCGGACGTTGCCCCGTAGAGGATGACGTTGCCGGCTATCACCTGCTCTTCCGCCTTGAAGCCGGCGGGGGAGTCGGGAGAGGGTGCGACGATCAGGCGTCCCCCGGAGAGTCCTTTGCCGAGGTAGTCGTTTGCGTCGCCGACAAGCCGTAGGGTCACGCCAGGCGGGCTGAACGCTCCGAAGCTCTGCCCGGCCGAGCCGCTGAATGTTATGTCAATGGTACCGTCAGCAAGACCGGCTGCTCCGTGGCGGCGGGTGATCTCGGCTCCGAGCAGCGCGCCGACGGTTCTATTGACGTTGCGGATCGGCATCTGCAAAGTGACCGGCTCGCCCAGTTCGAGCGCACCCCTGCACGCCTCGATCAGCTGGCGGTCCAACACCTTGTCTAGTCCGTGGTCCTGGCCTGTCACGCAGTGCCTCGGAGCGTCGGGAGCTATATCGGGAACGGCGAGGATGGGGGAGAGATCGAGGCCTTTCGCCTTCCAGTGCTCCAACGCGCTTTCGGCGTCGAGCAGTTCCGAGCGGCCGATTACCTCGTCGAGGGACCGGTAGCCGAGCTCCGCGAGAAGTTCCCTCACTTCCTCGGCGATGTACTCGAAGAAGTTGACTACGAACTCGGGGCGGCCGGTAAAGCGCTTGCGCAGCTCAGGGTTCTGCGTTGCTATTCCGACAGGGCACGTGTCTAGATGGCAGACGCGCATCATGATGCATCCGCTCACGACCAGCGGGGCACTAGCGAAGCCGAACTCTTCCGCCCCCAAAAGGGCGGCGATTACGACGTCACGGCCTGTCTTCAGTTGGCCGTCCACTTGGACGACGATGCGATCCCGCAAACGGTTCGCAAGGAGTGTCTGCTGGGTCTCGGCGAGGCCGAGTTCCCAGGGTGCACCGGCGTGCTTGAGCGAAGTCAAAGGAGACGCGCCGGTGCCCCCGTCGTGGCCGGAGATAAGCACGACGTCGGCGTGTGCCTTGGCGACGCCCGCTGCGACAGTGCCGACACCGACCTCGGCGACGAGCTTCACGTGGATGCGCGCCTGGTCGTTCGCGTTCTTCAAGTCGAAGATCAGCTGCGCCAAGTCCTCGATTGAGTAGATGTCGTGGTGAGGCGGTGGCGAGATCAGCCCGACACCGGGCGTCGAGTGGCGGGTGCGCGCGATCCACGGGTAGACCTTGTGGCCGGGCAGCTGGCCGCCCTCGCCGGGCTTAGCGCCCTGCGCCATCTTGATCTGGATGTCATCCGCGTTGACTAGATATTCGCTCGTGACGCCGAAGCGCCCGGAGGCGACCTGTTTGATCGCGCTGCGGCGCAGGTCGCCGTTCGGGTCCGGAGTGAAACGCTCGGCGTCCTCGCCTCCCTCCCCGGTATTGGAGCGGGCCCCGATGCGGTTCATCGCAATCGCCAGGGTCTCGTGCGCTTCAGCTGAGATTGACCCGTATGACATGGCTCCGGTACTAAAGCGCTTGACAATTTCACTGACAGGTTCGACCTCGTCGATTGCGACCGGCTCGCGACCGCTGTCGGCTGCGGTGCGCAAGCGCAGAAGGCCGCGAAGTGTCGCTAGACGCGTCGACTGGCCGTCCACTGCTCGTGTGTAGCTTTTGAAGACGTCGTAGCGAGCGGATCTCGTCGCGTGCTGAAGCAGGTGAACCGTCGTCGGGTTGAACAGGTGGTATTCCCCCTCGCGACGCCACTGGTACTCGCCGCCAACGTCGAGATCCCTGTGGGCCAGTTCGCTTGGCCTGTCAGGCCATGCGACACGGTGGCGGGCGAGCACTTCGGCGGCGATTTCGCGAAGCCCGATGCCTTCGATGCGGCTGACAGTCCCGTTGAAGTAGCGGTCCACGAGTTCGCTCGACAGGCCGATCGCCTCGAAGACCTGAGCGCCCGTGTAGGAAGCGACTGTCGATATCCCCATTTTGGACATGACCTTTAAAATGCCCTTGCTTGCGGCCTTGACGTAGTTGCGTAGCGCCTGGCGGGCGGACACGCCTGTGACGTCACCAGCGGCCACGAGCTCGCTGACGGTGTCCAAAGCGAGGTAGGGGTTGATAGCGGCCGCCCCGTAGCCGAGCAGCAGGGCCATGTGATGAACCTCGCGCGCCTCTCCTGTCTCGACCACCAGACCCACCCGGGTGCGGGTCTTCTCCTCGATCAGATGGTGATGCACTGCGCTGACGAGTAGCAGGGCGGGGATCGGAGCCAGGTCGGCGCTCGGATGGCGGTCCGAGAGGACGATTATGGTGGCACCGTTGCGAATGGCTTCGCTGACCTTCTCGCAGATATCGCTCAGGCTCGCCTCGAGAGCCACACCGGGATCCTCGGCGTTTGCGTCGAAGAGCCCGTCTATGGCGAACGTAGACCACCCTTCGACGGCCTCGTCCTCGTCGATGTAAAGGAGCTTCGCCAGATCCTCGTTGGTAAGGATCGGCTCCGGTATCACAATCTGGCGGCAGCTTGCCGGTTCGGGTGCCAACAGATTGCGCTCTGGGCCTATCGACGACGCTACCGAGGTGACGAGTTCCTCGCGGATCGCGTCCAGCGGCGGGTTGGTGACCTGAGCAAACAGCTGCGTGAAGTAGTCGTAGAGAAGCCGCGGCCGCCCCGACAGCGCGGCTATAGGTGTGTCTGTGCCCATCGATCCGACCGGTTCGTAACCGGTAGAGCACATCGGGGCGATAATCGTGTCCAGGTCCTCGAGCGTGTAGCCGAAGAGCCGTTGATGAGCGACGACAGACGAGTGCTGCGGGGTAAGAGAGAAGCGTCGCGGCAGGTCCTCGAAGAAGATCTGGTTGTCCTCCAGCCAGTCGCCGTATGGATGCTGCGCCGCGAGGTCCGCCTTGATCTCCTCGTCCGCGACTATTCGACCCTGCGACGTGTCCACCAGGAACATCCGGCCGGGCTGCAGGCGTCCCCGCCGCACGACTTTCGAAGCGTCGACGTCGAGGACACCGACTTCTGAGGCCATGACCACGAGGCCGTCGTCGGTAACCCAGTAACGCGAAGGGCGGAGGCCGTTTCGGTCCAGTACAGCGCCGATGACCGTGCCGTCGGTGAAGGCTATCGACGCGGGACCGTCCCACGGTTCCATCAGGGAAGCGTGGAAGCGGTAGAAAGCCCGCCGAGCGGGGTCCATGCTTCGATGGTTCTCCCAGGCTTCGGGGATCATCATCAGGACCGAATGCGGCAGCGAGCGGCCACCCATGTGGAGAAGCTCCAGGACCTCGTCGAAGCTCGCAGAGTCGCTCGCACCCGGCGTGATTATCGGGAAGATCTCGTCGAGATCGCCGGGGATCAGGTCGCTTTGGAGGAGGGCTTCACGGGCGCGCATCCAGTTGCGGTTGCCGGCGAGGGTGTTGATCTCGCCGTTATGCGCCACATAGCGGTAGGGGTGCGCCAGAGGCCAACTCGGAAAAGTGTTGGTCGAGAAGCGGCTGTGCACGAGCGCCAGGGCCGTCTCGACGCGGTCGTCGGACAGGTCGGGAAAAAACGGCCGGACCTGCGGTGCTGTAAGCATCCCCTTGTAGACGATCGTTCGACACGACAGGGACGGGAAATACACTTCGGGGATCCGACGCTCGACCGTCTTTCGCAACACGAAGGCCTTGCGTTCGAGCTTCAGGTCGCCCGGCGTGCCGTCGAAGTTCCCGCCGGCGTCCGCTCCGGCGTCCGCGACGAACACCTGCCGCATCTCCGGCATGACGGACCTCGCGCTCGGGCCGAGCACTCCGACCTCCACGGGCAGGTTCCGCCATCCGAGGACTTTCAAGCCGAGCGGCTCTGCCAACGTTGCGACCGCTGCTTGAGCCGTCTCGAGTGCCCCGTGCTCCCGGGGGAGGAATGCTATGCCTGTCGCATACCCGCCCGCCTCCGGAAGCTCGAAGTCGACGACGTGGCGGTAAAAGGCGTCGGGGATCTGAAGGAGGATCCCTGCACCGTCGCCGGTGTCCGCCTCGGCGCCGGATGCCCCGCGATGCTCCAGATTGCACAGTGAGTCAAGACCCAACTCCACGATCTTGTGGCTCCGACGGCCGAACATGTCGACAACGAACGACACGCCACAAGCGTCGTGCTCGAAATCAGGTCGATACAGCCCACCGGGCTTCGCAGATGAATCCACTGGTCGTCCTTCCGGGGATCGATGTTCCTGGTCCTCGCTCGAAGGGGCGACACTGGCCCTCGCAGCACTTTCATTTTAGCGCAAGAGCCGTGGGGAACACACGTTCCGTCGTCTTGGCCTGTGGCGGTGGCTGAGCTTGCGGCGGTGGCGCTACCATCGAGGTACCCAGGTATGCAGCACCTAGGGCGCTTAGCTCAGTCGGTTAGAGCGCAGCCTTCACACGGCTGAGGTCGGGGGTTCGAGTCCCTTAGCGCCCACCAAATCGTTCTTACTCAAACCCCGACCACGTCGATGTGCGTCGGGGTTTTCTGTTGTTTCAACCCGTTCCGTGATCTCTGGTGGTAGCACCTGGTGGAACGGTGCGGCCAGCCTGCCGTAGCTGACCCCGTCGACGTCGACGTAGATTGCCTCCCAGAAGGCCTGGTTGTAGCGCCGCCGCACCCGTGGTCCACCTCGGCGGTAGGCCTGCTGGCAGTCCGACACCAGGCCCATGGCCAGGGTGAGGTTGGTCTCGATGGTGTCCCAGTCCACGGCGGTCTCCAGGAGCTGCTTCTCGGCGTCGTATAGCTCTGACTCGATCCGCTCCCGCTCCTCCTTGACCAGATCGATTGGGATGACCCCGGCGAGATGCCCCTGCACGAGGCGTCGTCGCTGGTTCTTGAGGTCGTTGACTCGCTCAGCTCGTCGCTTGCGCTCCCGCTCCAGGCCAGCGGTGGAGCGCTTCAGGGCACCGAGGAGCTTCTCTCGGACCTCCTCGCTGAGGGCGGTGCCGAGCTCGATGTCGCTGTAGGCGTCGGAGACGGCCTCCTCGACCGCGGTCGTGGTGAGGAACGGCAGGTCGCAGCCGTTCTTGGCCTGCCTGCCGTAGCAGAAGAAGTAGTCGTACTTGCCGCCGTTGCGGCCGGTGGCGACCAGGAACCCGAGCCGGCGCTTGCAGCGGGCACAGAAGACGGTGCCCTTGAGGTAGTGCTGGTGAAGGCGCTGCCGTTCACCGGACTGGTCACGGGAGGAGAGGATCTCTTGGACCTTGCCCCAGACCTCCGGGGTGACGAGCGGCTCGTGACGGCCGGGGTACTGCTCGCCTTTCCACTCGACGACGCCGACGTAGAAGACGTTGCGGAGCATGTACGCGACCTTCGAGGGGCTCATCGGCTTGGGCGGTTCGCGATGGCTTCGGCTGGTGCGTAGTCCGCGCTCCTTCAGTGCGGTGGTCAGGGTCCGCACGGTGTAGTCGCCGGTGGCGTAGGCCTCGAACGCCCAGCGCACGTGGTCGGCGTGCTCCGGGTGGAGGACGATGGTCCTGATCTCGTTGCCGTCGACCATCTCCCGGGTGTTGAGATACCCGACCGGGGCCTTGCCGGGCCGACCGCCCTTCTTGGCCTTCTGGTCCATGCCCTTGCTGACCTCGGCGGCGAGGTTCTTGCTGTAGAACTCCGAGATCGAGGCCATGATGCCGTGCAGCAGGGTGCCGGAGGGGGTCTCGTCGATATTCTCAGTGACCGACACGAGCGCGGCACCGGCCTCGCGTATCGCCAGGTTGATCGTCACGTCATCGGCACGGTTGCGAGCGAGACGGTCAACCTTGTGGACGATGACGTAGTCGACGTCGCCCTCTTCGGAGAGTCGCTTGAGCATCCGCTGGAGAGCTGGTCGGTCGCTCTTTCGGGCGGACTCGCCGGCGTCGATGTACTCCTCGACGACCTGGGCGCCGATGGCCTCGGCCTTCCGGTAGCACGCTTCGCGCTGGGCCGGGATCGATAGGCCCTCGGCATCACGGTCGGTGTGGACTTGCCCGGCAGTCGATACCCGTAGGTAGATGACGGCGCGGCAGTTGCCGCTCACCGTTGTTAGGCGAGGTGGCAGCTTCCTTCGCTGGTTGGAGCGGTGCGCACTCGCCGGTAGCTCGTTCGGCAAGGAAGCTGTGCTGCTCATGCGAGTCCTTTCTCCGACGATCCCGTGACTGTCAGGGCGCGACGGTGGTAACCCTCGGGGGTACCAGTTCGGGGGAAACGGGGCAAGCGCCAGTCGCTCGCCGTCTGTCCGCAACGACGCTGGCGTCCGGTGAGACCGGTTTGGGAGAGCCGGACCTGGATGGCCTGCTGGGAGACACCGAAGTGAGTAGCTAGGTCTGCCGGCCGTTGGATTCCTTCGCCCCAAGCCTTCTTCAGCCAGGGTCGGGGCACGAGGAGGCAGCCTGCGAAGTAGTCGCAGATGCTCTCGACGAAGTCTTCCCGGTCATCCTCGGCAACGCGGGCGTAGAGGATGTCGATGAAACGGTGGTCGATGATGTGCTTGAACTCGTGTGCCAGTGAGAAGCGCTGTCGTGCCGTCGACTCGTTGGCGTTCAGGATGATCATCCAGCGGCCATTGGTCCACTGGGTAGCGCCCGATACCGGTAGTGGACTGAAACGTTGCACCTGCAACCGCGGTTGCTCCGAGATGATCCGCTCGTTGATCGGCGCTTCGTTGACCTGCATGATCTTCAGGAAGCGGGCGGCTTGAAGCTCGGCGATCCGGTAGGCATCGGTCCGGGTGAGTGGCCGGATCGGCACGAAGTCCCGCAGCACGGTCAGCACGCCCGGGTTCATGACGCCCTTCTTTCTTCGGTCTCGCCGTTGTCCCGGGGCTTCGGTGGAAAGACCGGCTGATCTTCAGGTATGCCGTACTGATGTCGTAGGAAGTTGAAGTACGACTCCAGCTGATCAATGGCTTCAGGTGGCAGGTAGTACTTGCTGCGCAGGTAAGGTCGGAAGTTCGGTAGCTCGCCTTCGATCCGGTACCCTGCCAGCGCATAGAGGTCAGCCGGCTTCGCTTCGATAACCTCTGCAACAAGGTCAAGGGCTTTGGGGCTGGGCATTTGGTAGATGCCTGCTTCTAGCTTTACCCAATAGCTGTAGTCGAGACCGCTGCGTCGGATTGCTTCAGCTTTGGTTATGTTTAGTGACTCACGTCGCGCCTTGATGAACTCCCCAAGAGCAGCGTTCTTTATCTCTGGTGTTTTCCTCCTTTTCATATTGGTTGGTACTCCTTTCCCTTATATTATCTGCTTTTACTAGACGGCTGTCCATACTAGTAATGTTGTGAATTGCGGATCGCTTGTTGTCCTGTAAACGAAGCAAGCCTCGGCCCTGGCTTATGCTGCTTGTGGTTCGTCTTTGATTGGCCGCCGTGCCTTGGCGATCCGCTGAGCGGCGATCGCGATGAAGTCGGGGTTGAGCTCGATCCCGAGCCAGTCGCGGCCGAGATGCTCGGCGGTCACCCCTACGGTCCCGGCTCCCATGAACGGGTCAAGGACACGACCGCTCCGCCAGTCAGCCTGGCACTCGCAACTCGGCGCGATCGTTCCGAGGCGATCCCGTCGCCGCTCCCGGACCCAGGGCTTAGTGCATCGGCTGCAGACGCGCTCGGGGCAGCCGGCGAGGATCGGACGTCGGACGAGGTTCTCCGGGAAGACGGCGAAGTGTGCTCCCCGGTAGCCGGCTGTCGGTATGGTCCAGACGTCGCCGGGGTTCTTGCCGAGCGGATGTCCCGGTCGTCCTTCGGCACGGGTGCGCTCCAGGCCGTCGTTGGCTCCTGCGAGTGGTCCGGCCCAGACAGGCCGTCGCCCGCCGTACTTGGTGTTGGCCATGACCGGACCCGGTCGTCTGGTCGTCTTGTGCGGAACGCGCACAATGTCTAGATCGAAGTAGTAGCGCTCCGATCGGACGAGGAAGTAGACGGGCTCCCAGGTAGTCGAGAAGCGGTCGGCGATCGAGTTCGGCATGGGGTTCGGCTTGGCCCAGACGACCTTGTTGCGCACGGACCAGCCACGTTCAGCCAGGGCAAGCAGGAGCCGCTCGGGCGCCAGGAGCAAGCTCTTTGCCGGTGCGCCGTAGCGCAGCCCGCGCGAGAAGCTGTCGCCGAGGTTCAGGAAGAGGCTGCCAGTCGGTGTGAGCACTCGGGCGAGTTCGTCGCAGACGGTGATCAGGCGCTGTACGTAGTCGTCGACGTGGGTCTCGGTGCCGATCTCCTTCTCTCCGGCGCCGTAGCGGCGCAGCAGGTGATACGGCGGTGAGGTCACGACGCAGTCGAAGGAGGCGGTCGGTAGTTGGCTGAGCACCGTCATGGCGTCGCCGTACAGCAGGGTCCGCAGCGGTGGTGTCGACTCCGGCAGGTGGGCCGGGCGTGGTCCTCGGACGCGGCAGTACCGCCAGGCTGGCGGCGTGATGATGTTGTTGGTCATGGTTGTCCCTCCCTTCGGGTGTTAGTGATGTACGACGCCAGACCCTCGGCGGTGACGACCTCCGACAGTGGCCCGGCCTCGTGGTCGGCAAGCACGGCGCGCAGCACCTCGGCGCGGCGCTTGGTGGTGACGAGCCAGAGCACGGTCGGGAAGACCTCGTTGAGTCGCTGCTCGTTGCCCGTGCGCCAGTAGCGCACGTACTGCTGGGCCTTGCGGGCGATGCGTCCGGGGTGCTCGGTTGCGCGGTCGACCTCCAAGAAGGCGCTCAGCTCCCACTCGCCGACGGCCCAGGCGAGGTAGGCGTCAGGTCGGAGGGTGACGGTCCTCCCGGCCGGTCCGGTGAACGATCGCCAGCAGGTCGGCTCGGTCTCGAACTCCAGCAGCTCGACGTGGGCGGTCTCGCGTAGCTGCACGTACACCTCGGTCACGCCCAGGGTGTGATCGACGAAGAGATCGCTCGGTGTCGGTCGGCGAACGGTCTGGTGCTGGAGGGTCTCGGCCAGGCGCTGCCCGTTGACGTCGAGGGCATAGGTGTAGCCCTGACTGCCGCCCTTGATGCCACCGACCTGACGATGAAGGCGCGTCACTACCCGCAGCTCAGTCAGGCGTTGCAGGTGTCTTCGGCAGGTTCGGGCTCCAGCTGGTGTAGTGGGCCAGATCAGCCGGTTGAGCTGCCCGCCCGACGCCATCCGTACCAAGGCGAGCGTCTCAATCACGAGTTGGTCGATCTCACTGAGCTGCTGACTGAGTCGCTCCAACCGAGGGGCCAGCATGCCGCCAGCACCGCTTGTACGTGTTGAGTCGTTGCGCGTTTCGCCCCTGTTGGGCGGGCTGATCAGGTGGTCTCTCGTCGCCTTCTCCACCCGATCGGACACCCGATCGGACATCGGCTCGGCGCTCATGATGGACGTCTCCGACGCCTTCCGACCGGGCTGTCACCGTTGATCGGGGCCTCCACCCGGGCTCGGCGTGCCGCGTCGATCTGATCTCGGGGGACGCCCCAGCGCTCCCGTGAGATGCTCCGCAGCTCGCTCGGGGACCGCAGCGGACGTTCCGGAGGCAGTGTCTGGATGCTCGCTGGCGGCTGCACCTGTCCGCCGGCGTAGACGGTGGTGATCGCCTGGTAAGGGTCGAGGCCCATGATGTCCTCGGGCGTGAGGCCGTGTCCGAACTCGCGGACGAACACCCCGGCGTCGTCTCGGGCGGTAGCGAACGTGACCTTGGTCCTGGCGTTGGTCAACGCCGCAGCTCGGATGTCTGCCGGGAGCTGACCAAGGTGCTGAGCGGCGAGGGTGACCCCGACTCCGTACCCGCGCGCTTGGGTGAGCATGGTGTCGATCGAGCTGGCCGGGAACCGAAGGACGGTACCGACCTCGTCGATGATGACGCTCGCCGGACGGCGCTTCGTCTTCGGAAGCGCAGCCCGGGCGGCGATCGCATGCCACAGCTGGTTGATCAGCATCGCCCCGAGCAGCGCGGTCGTCTCGTCACCGAGGAGCCCGACAGGCAGCCGGACCAGGAGCACCTGCTTGTCCCGCAGCAGCTGTCCGAAGTTGATCGCCGGGCTCGCCTGTCCGATGGCATGCGCTACGGGTGAGCGACCGACGAAGGCCCGAAGCTTGTTGAGCGGTGCGCCGGTCATGGCGTTCCACTCGGCCGTACCCAGGTTGTCGGCCCAGTCCCACCAGGCTCGGACGTCCTCGCCCGGATCATGGGCGGCAAGGACTCGGCGTCGAAACCCCTGATCGACGACGAGACGAGGCGCTTCAGTCATGGTGAGGTCTGGGTGCGCGGCGATGGTGAGCAGGACGTGGCGCAAGATGTCGGCTGACCGAGGCCCGAGGTTCTCACGCCAGATGTCGACCATCAGGCCGAGGACCCGATCAACGACGAGCTCTCGTTCGCTTGGGTTGGCGCGCAAGGGATCGAAGCCGACCGGCCGATCGTCGGTCGGGTCGAACAGGATCGTGTGCTCCAGTCGTTCGGCCGGAAGTCGAGCCGCAACCGCGTCGACCAGGTCCCCGTCCTTCGGGTCGATCACGACCAGGGCATGATTTGCTCGGGCATCGTGCTCGGCCAGGTGGGTGAGCAGCACGCTCTTACCGGAACCCGTGGGGCCGACCACCAAGCTGTGGTAGGTGCGTGACACAGGGTCGATGGCTACCGACCGGAGGCTCCTGGGATGGGTGCCGATACCCAGCACCGTTCCATGGGCCGGCACAGCGGCGGTGACCGGAAGGGGGCGGCTACAGGCGAGGCTGACTCCGGGAAGCGCTGTCGCCTCAAGCGGGTAGCCGACCAGGCCAGTGGCTTCCTCGGCATTGAGGAGGACCGGCCACGCGGTGAGCGGACGCCAAACGGTCGTGATCCGGCGGGCGACCGACCGGCCGCTCAGCAGCCTTCGCTTCAAGAGCGTCCCCGGAGCCCGGGTGGTGTGCCAGGACGCTTCCACGTCCCTGAGCAAGCTGCGGCTCCGCTCTGGCGTGGCGCCAGAGATGCCGATCCGCAGGGTGGCCAGGAGTAGTGGAGCACTTCGCTTCTTACGCAAGGCACTGACGGCCTCGCTGGTCAGCAACACGCCGTCGTCGAGGTTGGTCGCTTGCTCACGCTCCGCAGCGGTCGCCAGACGTGCGGGTAGGATGGGCCGTGCAGGCGCGAGCAATGCCTGGACGACAATCTTCTCCTCACCGAAGAGCGGCTGCAGCGAGGAGAGCAGCCCGGACGAGAGCCTGACGCTGTGGACGTTCAAGCTGCGCTCGGCGTTCGTCAGCCGATACTCCGCGCCGCTGCACAATTGCGGGTAGCGAATGAGGGTGCTGCGCTCATAACGAACCGCCGGCAGATGCGCCGCAAGTGCCGCTTCAATATGGCGGGTAAAAGCACGCGGGACGAGCAGGCGGTGCAGAGTGCCGTATCGATCAGCATGTATCTCGCTTACAACAAATGGGGTGTGCCACCAGCGTCGCCACCACGGCGGCAGCAGTCCGCTGATACTGCCCAGGAATGCCTCGACTCCGTCGGTGTCTAGGTTGGTCGGGAAACGAAGCTCGTAGGCCTCCAGTGTCCGGCGTTGTTGGCGGGCGTCCGCCGCCTTCGCGAGAACCAGCTCGAGCATGATTCCGACCGGGAGCAGCAGCGCCAGGACTAGCCAGATCACTGCGTGCCCCCGTCGGCTGGATCGGTCTCGTTGTTCGAGTTGCTCGTGTCGGCAATCTCGTGGAGCAACAGCAGCAGGCCCGCAACCAGTCGCTCGACGTCCACCTCTTCCTTCCGGACCGCCGTGATCCGGACCTTGCGCTGCGTCATGTCACACCTCCTTTCGCTTGCTGCAGTTGCGGCCAGGAGACCTGCATCGAGGACGCGCTGAACTAAGCGTCATGTGATGCGCTGTATCCCCGGAGGTCTCCGCCGCTGTCCACGATGTCTCACGCGGACCTATTGGCCGTCAAGCGATGTCGGCTATTCCACAACAATCGCTACCGGTAGCCACGCCCAGGGCCATGCCGGCCGAACAGCCACCAGGCTACGATTGCCACGGCTACGACCCCGCCGAGCAAGGGCACGACCGGCTGGATGAGCTCCGCGCCAACCCGAACACCGACGCACACCAGCAGCACGACCCCGACAGCCTCAATGAGCTTCTTCACGGCGAACTCACTGCCTCGGCAGCCACCTCATCGGTGATCGCCTCGTCGAACGTGCTGGTCAAGCAGCGCAGCGCGAAGCGTCTTTGATTACTGACGAAGCGTCCGGTGCGGGCCACGAACAAGGCCTGACCGATCGTGTCGGCCTCCAACAGGCGGTACTCGATCGACCCGGGCGGATATCCCGCCCAACGAAGCCGCGCCAGGTGACACGACGCGACCAGCAGTTCGGGTTCCGTCTCGAACCCGGCCCGCAGGAAATAGTGGCGGGAGTCGTGTACGAACCGGAATGCCACGTTGTCGTCTGGTTCCAGGTAGATCGTCTGCTCGCAGAAGCGATTCGATACCCGCACCGGCAGCCCGGCGAGCGTTGCCGCTCGGAACTCTGCGATTACCGCCTCCAGGGTTTGCGGGGCGATCCGGGCTCCACGCCAGCGCACTCCGAGCTCGGCGGCAGTTTCTTTCGCCAGGCCCCGGATCCAGATGCTGAGGTTGGCCCGCCCCTGCTCGACCTCCCGGGTCTCGGACGATGTGTCGAGTAGCGACATTGCCCGACCCGACTACGGCCGGTCGAAGCGGCGACGCTCCGCCGCTTCCGCCATCGACACGAAAGCCGACCGGGTCAGATCGTGCAGCTGCCGCTCTGCCTCAGCTGCCTCAGCCCGGACCCGTTGCAGATCGGCCATCCACGACTGGCCGCCCAAGCGAAACCCGAGCAGGTAGACGAGCACGACCACCACCAGGAAGGCGCCGACCAAGCCGACGATGAGTAGGGCGGTCACTGGCGGCCCTCCCGGCAGAAGTCCGAGATGGTGTCGGCGATGATCTCGCCCTTGCCCATCTTTGCCACGTCGGTGAAGAACTTGAGGTCGTCTGCCAGGAACGGGTCACCCTGGGCCAGGGTCGCCGCCCAACGGCTGAGCATCGCCTGGCCGCTCATCGCCTCACGGGTGAGACGGTCGATCTCGTGCAGCTTCTCGTTCTGGACGATGGCATGGGCCTGCACCGATGCCATCCGCACCAGGGTGTTGCGCTGGACGGTGCTAAGGGCCCGGCTGGTGCGACGATCCGTTCCAGCGAGGGCCGACAGACCCACGCCGACACTCGGCACCACCTCCGTGGCCGATGACTTGGGTACCAGGTTGGACATCCACGGTCTCCTTATTGATCCGGGATCGACGCCAATCGTCGACCGCCGATCCTGAGTGTGAAGAGCGAGAAGTCCACCGCGTAGGGTGCCGACTGGGTAATTTGTGGGTATGCCCGCGGCAGATGTGCTCTTCTCGCCACCTGAGGAGCTGCGCCGCGAGCTAAAGCTGCTGCTCAGGGCCGGTTTCCCGCTTACGGACGCGACCGCCGGTGATGTGCTGACCGAGCAGCGGGTGGTCATCGCTCACGCCCAACACCCCGATGAGCGGGCCAGCCGGATCAGCGCCCTCGACCGGGTCATCCGGCAGCTCCTGGGCGACTTGGGTCCCTCCCCTCGGGGAGAAGCTGCACGCAGGCTGTTCGGCACTGCTCGGGGCATGCGCGGGACAACGCTCACTGCCCGCCGCTTAGAGGCGGCGCAGATCCTGGAACGCCACGAGGATCACGTCCGCAAGCACATCGAGCCGAAGCTGCTCGACGAACTGGCCTTCGCCTTCCACCAGGAGAACCTGCGCTACAAACCGGTTGCCGAACACGGCCGACCAACCATCGCGGCCCACGAGGACACGCCGGTGGTCACCGAGGACTCCTACACCGAGCAGGAGGAGCTGCTCTGCCGGGTCTGGAGTGCTGTCTACGGCTACCGGGCTGAGCTGATCGCCACCGAGCGGCGCCTCCGAGAGGCCAGACACGAGGAACGCGAGCCCGACGCCGACCTCAAGGAGCACCTCGACACCGGGACCTGGCAGCTGGCTCGCTTGCTCAACTTCGTATCGGACTACCTCGACCGCTACGGCGAGCAGATCCTGCACGGGGACACTCCCTTCAACGTCGAAGGGCTGGTTGCCCTCGCTGGTTGGCATGGCGGTCTCGGCGGTGACGACGCTAAGCGCCTCCGCTACGTCTTGGCGCGCTCAGGCACTGAAAACCGAACCGACTTTTTGAAGCTACTCCACGACAAGACCCCGGCCAAATAATGCAAAAGAGAGTCGACTACAGATGGCCAAAGAAAGCCGATCATTGTATAATGAGCTACGCTAATATGACACATATATATAGGACAAAGAGCATTGCGATGTATGCAGCCAGGAGGCTGGCGATATGACGCTGCGCAAGTCCGATTTGTACGGCTCGCTCTGGAAGAGCTGCGACGAACTGCGCGGCGGTATGGACGCCTCTCAGTACAAGGACTACATCCTGACGCTGCTCTTCGTGAAGTACGTTTCGGATAAAGCCAAGACTGATCGCAGCAGCCTGATCGACGTCCCAGCCGGAGGATCCTTCGACGACATGATCGCCCTCAAGGGCGACAAAGAGATCGGCGACAAGATCAACAAGATCATCGCCCGGCTCGCTGAGGCGAACGACCTGCAGAAGGTCATCGACCAAGCCGACTTCAACGACGAAGAAAAACTTGGTCGCGGCAAGGAGATGCAGGACCGCCTGACCAAGCTGGTCTCGATCTTCGCCGACCTCGACTTCAGAGGCAGCCGTGCTGAAGGTGACGACCTGCTTGGTGACGCCTACGAGTACCTGATGCGGCACTTCGCCACCGAGTCCGGCAAGAGTAAGGGCCAATTCTACACGCCTGCTGAAGTATCCCGGATACTAGCCAAGGTCGTCGGCATCGGTCCGACGACGAAGCAGGACCAGACGGTGTACGACCCGACCTGCGGCTCCGGATCGCTACTGCTCAAGGTCGCCGACGAAGCGCCACACGGGATCACGATATACGGCCAGGAAAAAGACAATGCCACGTGGGCCTTGTCAAAGATGAACATGATCCTGCACGGCAACGAGATCGCCGATATCCGCAAGGGCGACACGATCACCAGCCCGCAGTTCCTGAACGGAAGCCAGCTTCGCACCTTCGACTTCGCGGTTGCTAATCCACCGTTCTCGGTCAAGTCGTGGAGCAATGGCCTGGAAAGCGACTACGGCCGCTTCGAGTTCGGCATGCCCCCAGCCAAGAACGGCGACTACGCCTTCCTGTTACACATCCTGAAGTCGCTCAAGAGCACCGGCAAGGCGGCAGTCATCCTCCCTCACGGCGTGCTCTTCCGTGGCAACGCCGAGGCCACCATCCGAAAGGAACTACTCAAGCGCGGCTACATCAAGGGCATTATCGGCCTGCCGCCCAACCTCTTCTACGGCACGGGCATCCCTGCTTGCATCCTCGTCCTCGACAAGGAGAACGCCCAAGCCCGTACCGGCGTCTTCATGATCGACGCCTCGAAGGGCTTCATGAAGGACGGCCCGAAGAACCGGCTGCGCAGCCAGGACATCCACAAGATCGTCGACGTCTTCAACCGGCAACTGGAGCTCGATCGCTACTCGCGCATGGTGCCGCTCTCCGAGATCGCCGATCCGAAGAACGACTACAACCTCAACATCCCTCGCTACATCGACTCATCAGAGCCCGAGGACATCCAGGACCTCCGAGCCCACCTCCACGGCGGCATCCCAGAATGTGACATCGACGCCCTCAGCGCCTACTGGGAGGCCTTCCCGAGCCTCCGCTCCACGCTCTTCAAGCCGAACCGGCCGGGCTACCTCGATCTCGCCATCGACGTCGCCGACGTTCAGCAGACGATTCTCGACTCCACGGAGTTCAAGGACTTCGCAAAGCGTGCCCAGGACCTCGTCACCGACTGGTTCGGCGTTCACCGGTCCGAACTCGAGAAGGTCAACGCAGACACTCGTCCCAACGAGCTGATTGCCAGTCTCGCGGATGAGCTGCTCGCACTCTTCAAGCCGGTGCCCCTGCTCGACGAGTACGACGTCTACGAGCAGCTGATGACCTACTGGCACGAAACGATGCACGACGATGTCTTCCTGATAATGAACGACGGATGGCTGGAGGCTGCCAAGCCGAGGAAGGCTATCGAGGACAAGGACCGCAAGCTCGCGGAGGCTCCTGATCTCGTTGTCGGCTCAGGCAAGTCAGCAACCAAGTACAAGATGGATCTGCTGCCGCCGACTCTCATCGAAGCTCGCTACTTCCGGGCTGGGCAGGAACGCGTGGCGGAACTTGATGCAGCCGCCGAAGAGGCATCCCGAGCGGTCGAGGAGTTCATCTACGAGAACGCCACCGACGAGGGCCTGCTGTCGGAGGCCATGGACGACGGCAAGGTAACGAAAGCTCTCGCTGCTGCTCGACTGAAGGATGCCAAGCGTGAAGGCTCCGACCCGGACGAAGTAACAGCCCTGGAGCACTTGATAGATCTCTACGCCAAGGAAGCGAACGTCAAGAAGAACGTAAAGGACGCACGCAGCGCCCTCGATCTTGCTGTCCTGAAGCAGTACGGGGAACTGACGGAGTCGGAGATCCAGCCACTTGTGTTGGAGCGGAAGTGGTTGAACAGCATCCAGGCAAGGATTAGCAACGAGGTCGATGCGCTTACACTCTCGCTCGTAGAGCGCATCGAGGAGCTCGGCGCACGGTACGGAGACACGGTCGCCAGCATCGAGGCTGCAGTTGAAGAGTTTGAAGCCAAGGTGGCAGCACATCTCGCTGCTATGGGGGTCAAGTGATGACAACCCCTACAACGACCTGGCCCATGGTGCGACTCGGTGATATCGGCCAAAGCATCATCGGACTAACCTATAGCCCCGAAGAGGTCAAGCGTTCCGGGACCCTTGTGTTGCGGTCTTCCAATATCCAAGATGGCCGGCTTACCTTCGAAGACAACGTCTACGTCGACTCTAATATCCCGGACAGGATCAGAATCCGGGACAACGATATCTTAATCTGCGTCCGTAATGGTAGTCGTAGGCTAATCGGTAAGAGCGTGATGCTGGACCGACGGGTTGTAGGACAGACCTTCGGTGCTTTCATGGCGGTGTTTCGGTCAGACGCCAATCCTTTTCTACAGTACTTCTTCCAGTCAGACGAATTTAAGCGCCAGATCGACGAACACCTCGGCGCGACAATCAATCAGATCACGAACGGAAGCCTGAACAGCTTGATTGTGGCGCTCCCAGGCCAGCGAGAACAGCGAGCGATCTCCGACAGATTGCAGGACATAGATCAGCTCATAGCTTCGCTGGAGCACTTTATAACCAAGAAGCAGGGTATCAAGCAGGGGATGATGCAGGAGCTGTTGACCGGGCGGACCCGACTGCCTGGATTTGTGCGTCCCTGGTCAACGCGGCCGTTTGCCGAAGTCCTGACGCGCCTAAATGTCAAGAAGTATCAGATACCAGCCTCGTCGTACGGCGCGGTTGGCTCGGTGCCCGTCGTGGATCAGGGGCAACAGGCCATTGTTGGATACACCAACAATCTAGCAGCAACCTTCCACCCAGGTCTCGGGGGTGTCATCGTCTTTGGTGACCATACATGTATCACGAAATTTGTGGACTTCGCATTTGCCGTGGGTGCAGATGGAACTCAAGTTGTTAAGGCTACCGGGTCGAATGTCACTCAGTTCTTTGCCTACGTCCTCGAACACGACCCTATTGTAAGTACTGGATATAACCGTCACTTTGGCTTTCTGAAGGAGAGGACGTTCCTGGTCCCGCCTAGCGATGAGCAGCTCGCGATTGCGAGTGTCCTCGTGGATGTGGATGCGGAGATAAAGACGCTGATCACGCGGCTCGCGAAGACACGCGATATCAAGCAGGGGATGATGCAGGAGCTGTTAACCGGGCGGACCCGGCTGCCGGTGCAGGAGGCTGTCGCATGACAGCCGGTAAGTCGATCCGCCTCTTCCTCGCCGACGGCACACCCGGCGGGCTGCTGACTGCGGAGATCATGAACTGGACCGGCCACGTCGTCGCCGCTCCTCGGTCTGATCTCGCAGCGCTCCTGAAGCGGCCCGAGGCGAGTCGGACGGGTATCTACATATTGCTGGGCGACGACCCGAATAGCCTCGGTGGCACGATCGCCTACGTCGGTGAGGGTGACGATGTCAGCAAGCGCCTCTATCAGCACGCGCGGCCGGAGGATCAGGGCGGCAAGGACTTCTGGGATCGCGCCATCGTGCTTACCAGCAAGGACACCAACCTCACGAAGGCCCATGCCCGCTACCTGGAGTCTCGCCTTATAACCCTCGCGCAGCAGGCGAATCGGACGTCCCTGGTGAATGGGACAGCACCTTCTCCGCTACCTCTGCCTGAGGCTGACATTTCTGATATGGAGTACTTCATCTCGCAGGCCAAGATCGTCCTGCCAGTACTTGGAGTCAACCTCCTCCGCGCCGTGCCGAGGATGCCTGTAGCTGAGCAACAGGGTTCTGGCATGACAGCAACGCTCTCAGTGCAGTCGCCGATCTTCGAGCTGACCCTCAAGAAGTCGGGCATAGCAGCCACTGCCCAGGAGGTCGACGGCGAGTTCACGGTCTTCGAGGGCTCGACCGCTCGATCTGAGTGGCAAGGGGTCGAAGGACACGGATACAAACGTCTTCGAGAGAAACTTGAAGAGGATGGAACACTGGCTCTAGCCGACGACGGGAGCTCCCGACGCTTTACTCGGAACCAAGTCTTTGCGTCGCCTTCGGCCGCAGCCGCGATGGTGACTGGTCGCAGCGCCAACGGTCGTGTCGAGTGGAAGATTCAAGGCTCGGGCGTCTCGTACGGCTCTTGGCAGAGTGAGGGCGTCGATCGGGCTCTTGAGGAGGTTGCGTCGTGAGCGATGTCGGCCAACCGGAACGCCGTGCGCAGGAGCGCGTCGTCAAGCTTCTTCACGAGCGTCTCAAGTACGACTACTTGGGCAACTGGGAGTACCGGGAGAACTCCAACATCGAAGCTGAGCTGCTCTGGCAGAACCTGAAGGCTCGTGGTTACGACGACAACCTGATCAACAAGGCCCTCGACAAGCTCAAGAGCGATGCGTCGCTTGGCGGTGGACGGGATCTCTACGAGGCCAACAAGGACGTCTACGGACTGCTGCGCTATGGCGTGAAGGTCAAGCCGGGCATCGGGGAGCATACGGAAACGGTCTGGCTGATCGACTGGGAGAACCCGAATGCCAACCACTTCGGCGTGGCTGAGGAGGTCACGGTCGCCGGCAACCATGTCAAGCGTCCGGACCTGGTTCTCTATGTCAACGGGCTGGCGCTCGGCACGATCGAGCTGAAGCGCTCGAAGGTGGCCGTGTCCGAAGGAATCCGCCAGACGATCGGCAACCAGAAGGCCGACTTCATCCGCCCGTTTTTCACGACCGTCCAGCTCGTGATGGCCGGCAACGATGTCGAGGGACTGCGCTACGCCGTCATCGATACGCCCGAAAAGTACTGGCTGAGCTGGAAGGAGCCATCAGATATTGAGGGGCCACTCGATCGAGCACTCACTCAGGTGTGCTCTAAGGAGCGGCTACTTGAGATTATTCATGACTTCGTGGTGTTCGATGCCGGCACCAAGAAGACCTGCCGCCACAACCAGTACTTCGGCGTCAAGGCTGCCCAAGCTCGCGTCATCAAGCGTGAGGGCGGCATCATCTGGCACACCCAGGGCTCAGGCAAGTCGCTCACGATGGTCTGGCTGGCCAAGTGGCTCCGCGAGAACCAGCCCGATGCCCGCGTCCTCCTTATAACCGACCGCACCGAACTGGACGAACAGATCGAAGGCGTCTTCAAGGGGGTCAATGAGGACATTTACCGCACCACCAGCGGTGCCGACCTGCTGGGCACACTCAACGAGAGCATGCCCTGGCTGATCTGCTCGCTGGTCCACAAGTTCGGCGGCTCCGAGAGCGAGACGGAGCGGGATGAAGCGGACGGCGAGTTCATCCGGGAGCTTAAGGCCAAGCTGCCGAAGGGCTTCCGGGCCAAGGGCAACCTCTTCGTCTTCGTCGATGAGGCACACCGTACCCAGTCCGGCAAGCTGCACGAGGCCATGAAGCAGATCCTCCCCGGCGCCATGTTCATCGGCTTCACCGGCACACCTCTGCTCAAGTCCGACAAGGAAACGAGCATCGAAACGTTCGGCAGCTTCATCCATACCTACAAGTTCGACGAGGCCGTAGCCGACAAGGTCGTTCTGGATCTGCGCTACGAAGCACGCAGCATCGACCAGGAGCTGACCTCACCGGCCAGGGTTGATCAGTGGTTCGAAGCCAAGACCAAGGGCATGACCGACCTCTCTAAGGCTGAGCTCAAGAAGCGCTGGGGCACGATGCAGAAGGTCGTCAGCTCTGAGCCGCGTGCCCGCCAGATTGTCAACGACATCTTGCTCGATATGGACATCAAGCCACGGCTGATGGACGGGCGCGGAAACGCCATGCTTGTCAGCGCCAGCATATACCAGGCCTGCAAGTTCTACGAGCTGTTCTGCCAGGCGGGCTTCAAAGGTAAGTGCGCGATTATCACGAGCTACGAGCCGCAGGCCGGTGACATCTCGAAGGAAGACTCCGGCGAAGGTGCTACCGAGCGCTTGCGCCAATACGAGATCTACCGGCAGATGCTGGCCGACCACTTCAACGAGCCTGCTGACCAGGCAGCCACCAAGGTTGCCCTGTTCGAGAAACAGGTCAAAGACAAGTTCTTGAACGAGCCTGGCCAGATGCGCCTGCTCATCGTGGTCGACAAGCTGCTCACCGGCTTCGACGCACCGAGCGCGACCTATCTCTACATCGACAAGAAGATGCAGGACCACGGCCTCTTCCAGGCCATCTGTCGAGTCAACCGCCTCGATGGTGACGATAAGGACTACGGCTACATCGTTGACTACCGGGATCTCTTCAACTCCCTGGAGTCAGCGATCACCGACTACACCGGCGGCGCGCTGGACGGCTACGACAAGAAGGACATCGAAGGGCTGCTGAGCGACCGCATCGAGAAGGCCCGCGAGGACCTTGACCAGGCGCTGGAGCAGATCCGTGCGCTTTGCGAACCTGTGGAACCACCGAAGGGCACGCTCCAGTACCAGAGGTACTTCTGTGCTTCCGAGCAAGGCAATGCCGAGCAGCTGAAGGCCAACGAACCCAAGCGAGTCGAGCTCTACAAGTCGGTCACTGCACTGGTCAGGACCTTCGGCAACCTGGCGAACGAGATGGAAGCGGCTGGATACAGCGCTGAGCAGGCTGCCTCAATCAAGGCGGAGGTCGCCCACTACGCGAGCGTGCGAGATGAGGTGAAGCTCGGTGCCGGGGAGGATGTCGACTTCAAGCAGTACGAGGCCGGCATGCGGCACCTGCTCGACACCTACATCCAGGCCAAACCGTCGGAAGTCCTCTCTGACTTCGATAACGCCACCCTGATCGACCTGATCGTCAAGCTCGGGCCCTCTGCGCTCGACAGGCTACCGGCCGGGATCAAGAAGGACCCAGAAGCGGTGGCCGAGACGATCACGAACAACATGCGCAAGGTCATCATCGACGAGCGACCGTTGAACCCCAAGTACTACGACCGGATGTCCGAGCTCCTCGACGCGCTGCTTGAGGAGCGCCGCAAGGGAGCGCTGGAGTACAAGGACTTCCTGGCGAAGCTGCTGGAGCAGGCCGCCAAGCTCGGCAAGGGCGAGTCGGACACTGCCTACCCGGAGTGGGCGGACAACGGCGCACGCCGAGCTCTCTACGACTTCTTCTACCCCGACCTCAACCTGGCCGTCACCATCGATAGGGCTGTCCGGCACTCCAAGCCCGACTCGTGGGTTGGTAACAAACTAAAGGAAAAGAAGGTCCGACAGGCCATCCGCTCGGCGCTTCCAGGCGACTTCGACAAGGTCGATGACCTCTTCGACCTGGTTAAGGCGCGTGATGAGTACCGCTAGTGCCTACCTCACCGTTGCAGGCATCGACGTCGACGTCGTTTACAAGGACATCAAGAACCTGCATATAGGCGTTTATCCGCCGATGGGACGGGTGCGGGTCGCTGCTCCCCAGCAGCTTGACGACGATCAGGTGCGCTTGGCGGTTGTGCACCGACTCCCATGGATCAAGAAGCACCAGCAGCAACTGAGGTCGGCACAGCGCCAGTCAGTCCGTGAGATGGTGACTGGCGAGTCTCACTACGTCTGGGGCTCCCGGTACCGCCTAAAGGTCATCGAACGCCACGGCCGGGCACACGTCGAACTCGACGGCGAGCGTCTCCTGCTCTACGTCCCCGAGGGTACCGATGCTGATCACCGTCGTGCCCTGCTGGACCGTTGGTACCGCGCCCAGCTCAGGCGGGTTGTACCGGACGTAGTGAGCCGGTGGGAGCCGAAGATCGGGGTAACGGTCCCGAAGTGGACCATCCGACGGATGAAGACCAAGTGGGGATCGTGCAACCGGGAGACTGGCCACATCTGGTTCAACGTCGAGCTGGCCAAGAAGCACCCGGACTGCCTCGAGTACCTGGCTGTCCACGAGATGACTCACCTAATAGAGCGCGGCCACGGCGAACGCTTCGCGAAGCTGATGGACAAGCACATGCCGGACTGGCAGGCGCGTCGGGACCGGCTCAATCAGGCACCGCTCGGTCATGAGCAGTGGCCCTCCGTAGGGCGTATATGAGAAACGCTATGGAAGATAAGCCGTCACAATCTATGGAATACGTACCTCCGTCATGCGAGGCGATTGCTGCTTCGCAAAACAGCATCCGCGCACTTCGTCTCCTGGTCGCTCAACGCAAGCTATATCACGTGGCGAAACGTTGGGCATTCTTGCGGACTATAGGTCTGAGCGTCGTTGCGATAGCTGCTCCAGTAATAACGGCTGCGTATCCGGCCGCTTCCGTAGCTGTTGGTGCGGTGGCGGGTGTATGGATCTTTCTCTCTCGTACCGTCTTCCTAGGAGTTGAGCGCAAGAAGGCGGCAGCGGGCGCCTCTGTCCAGGAGCAGTTTGACCTGCTGGTCTACAGCATGCCCGATATAGCTCTACGGGATCCTTACGTTACTCCAGAAGAAATATCTAGCCTCGTGGGGGATGATGCTTCGGTAGAAACTGCGGCGAAGCGAGAAAAGCTATTCGATTGGTATCCGGTAGACACTGCGCTGGACGGTGACGTCGGCATTGCCATCATGCAGCGAGCCAACGCGGCCTATGCCGAACGGCTTCACAATAGTAATGCGAATGTATGGCTCGCAGTTGCCATTAGCTGGTCGGTAATAGCTGTCGGTCTTAGCCTATCGTTGGGCTTAAGTCTTGAGACGTTCCTTCTTGGTGTGGCACTGCCGGTGCTTCCATCGCTTCTCGATGTGATTGAGCAGTGGAGGATTACCAAGCAGGCCGGAGCTGAGAGACGAGCGTTGGCTGCCGGAATTGAACGGCTAATCCGTGGCCAAGATGAGCATGAGTTGAGTGGTCAGGACCTTCTGGTCTGGCAAGGACAACTTTACAATCTAAGGCGCGAGGCGCCGCAGATACCCACTTTGATCTACAAGCGTACTCGACATAAGAATGAGCAAGCCATGAACGCTGCGGCCGCAGAGTTGAGCCGTGCTGCCAAGAACCGGTCGAGACCAGCGATAACGGATCAGGAGAAGGACTCATGACGACTACGGTTCAAGCGTTCAGCCAGTTCCTCACAGACATAACGATCACCGACTATCAAAAGACGAGCATTGTTGAAGCACGGCGGGCTGGCGTGGAGGCCGACTTAGGCAACGCTTTCCCGGCGAGTTCAGACATTCCTCTTCTATCAGTTCGATTGATGGGCTCGGCCGCGAAGGGGACCATAGTTCGGCCGATCGATGACATCGATGTGTTGGCGGTGTTCTCAAACGAAAAGAGAGCGTGGCAGAACAAGTACGCGAATGATTCATTCTCTTTCATTTACCGCATAACGCAGGCATATAGTGGCTTCAAGGTGCAACAGGTGGGAACGCGTGGCCAAGCAGTAAGGGTTTTCTATGAGAATGGTGGTCATGTCGACGTTGCTCCGGTATTCAAAATGAACGACTCTACCTTTCATTTGCCCTCGGGCAGTGGCGGGTGGATCCTCACATCGCCTTTCGTCGCAAACAAGTGGTTTAGCGACACGAATGCTTCACTCGATTACAACCTTGCGCCACTGGTCCGTATGTTGAAGAAGTGGAACACGGCACACTCGAAGCGTATGCGTTCGTTCCACATGGAGACTGTGGCCGGGCATGTCTTTAGTTCTTTGGGAAGTAACCGTCGCATCGGTCTACAGAAGTTCTTCGAGTGGGCTCCAGGCTACCTCGAAGTTTCAGATCCTGGAGGTCAGTCTGGTTCCCTCTCCGGCTATTTGAGCTGGACTGCAAAGCAGGAACTCTTACAGGCCCTGCAAGCAGCTAATACCCGAGCAGTCAGCGCTTTGGCTGCTGAGGATCGAGGCGATCATGAGGAGGCCAAGCGCCTTTGGAAGATTATTTTAGGAAATAGTTTCCCGGCGTAATCCCGATCGTTGTTTGCCGTCGATTGGTCGGGGTGACGACTATGGGGTGTTCGGGCGGTGCCATCCCCGGCGCGGACGTAAGGTCACGCCCGCCTTCTTGAATTCCCGTCGAAGGGTTTCAGGATCAACGGCAAAGTAGCTAGCGGTTGTCTTTAGCGACTTGCCGTCACTGTAGAACCGGGCAGCTGTCGCAACCTCCGCATCGGTGAGTCGTCGTTGGCACCTCCTACGCTCGATGCCATGCCGTTCGAGGTGAGCGAGAACCGTGGTGCGATGGATCCCGAAGATCTGCGCGAGCTCGCGCACTGTCGATCCAGTCACGTACCGGTTGGCAAGGTTGAGGATCTCTTCCTGTGACAGGCGGCGCTGACGCTGGACCGATCGCTGGGGTTGCGACCGGACCTGGTCCTCGCCACGCCCGTTGAAGGCGGCTTCAAGGAAGGGAGCGAGCTCCTGTTTCGCGAGTAGCGCGATCACCTCCACCCCACCCAACCCATACGTCTCTACTCGAACTGGTGACCGTGCTGGTCCGTCCGGCTCGAGGTCTGCCGGACGGAACGAATTGCCACTCAGTGGTGAGTCGCTGTCACACCGGATGCGTACCGTGTGAGCTGTGAAACCGAGAGCGCTCCTCGAGCGCCTCCTGGCGGGGACCGTCACCAACGTCGCTTTTTCCGACGCCCAGAAGCGGCTGGTTGCTCTCGGATTCGACGAGCTGCGGGTAAGGGGCAGCCACCACGTCTTCGGTCGCCCTGGCATTCCCGAGCAGCTCAACCTTCAGGACCGCGATGGGCAAGCAAAGCCTTACCAGCTCCGGCAGCTGGTCGCTCTTGTCCGGCGGTACGATCTCAGGATCGAGGAGGACGAGTGATCCCTGCTGCGTACCCGATCAACGTGTTCTGGAGCGACGAAGACGAGGCCTGGGTGGCCGACGTTCCCGATCTCGATTATTGCTCTGCGACTGGCGACACCCCCCATGCTGCAGTCTCCGAGGTCGAGGTGGCGATCGAGGCGTGGCTGGAGGCCGCCCGCTCGAGCGGTCGGCCGATCCCGGCACCCTCCGTTCGTGCCGTTCACGCCTGAACTACTCGGGCCGATCCCTGCGCGAGTCAGTCGCCAGGAGCCGTTTCCGCACGTCGGCGAAGTTCGAATACGAGCGACTACGGCCCACGAAACGAAAACGAAACGAAAACGAAAAGCCGACCGAAACGAAATCTGTCACGGCGCGAGAACTCTGGCGAAGTCCCGTCGTCACCGTCGAGGAGTTCCGAGCCACTTTGTGAGAGGATGGAGGCAATGCGTACCTACACGATCGTGGTGGAGCCCGAGGAGGGTGGAGGCTACTTCGTAGCCGTCCCAGCGCTTCCAGGCTGCTTCACTCATGGCCGGACGATCGAGGAGTGCCGGGAGCGAGCCGTCGAGGCCATCGAGGTTCACATCGCCGGGTTGCAGGCCGATGGGGAGTTTGTCCCCGAGGAGGTCGGGGCACCCCAACTGCTGGCCGTGACGGTCGCGGCTTGACGCTACCGGCCGCCCGGACCCTGCCGGACGATCATGTTCGGTGGAGGTAGACGGACGGGAACGCCGTCTACCTGGGCAAACGGGTTCGCCTTATGGCACCTCAAGACCACCGCGGCCTTGACGTGCGTCTTCGCGGCGTCCGAGGTGTCATAGCGCGAAACCCGCCATCGACTGCTGCTAGTCGGTCGACGACTGGCTCGCCTCCTTCTTGACCGGCGTCGTCGCGGTGAGGGCTACGGCGTTGTAGCCCATGGTGAAGTTGCCGCCTGCGGCGTCGACCAGGTCTCCAATTCCTGTGAGGAGCTCGGCGAGCTTGTCTGCCGGGATCCGGCTATGACCTCCGAAGGTCGGCGACTGCTCCAGCTATTCCTCTCGGGTGTAGGGACGCTCCCAGTCGAACTTCCACTGCTCAGGCTCGCTGAACTTTCGGCTCTGGCGGATCCCGTCGGTGGCTTTGTCCAACAGCGGGCTGTAAGAGCCGACGCCGCCAGGTGTCCCGTTCTGGAAGAACGGGAACTCGGGTAGGACCCGCTGGTAGACGGTGGAGAACCGGTCACCGAAGTCCGCGGGAAACGACATCACGTTCCAGAACAGCGCGATCCGGCCACCGGGTCGGAGCACCTCGGCGGCCTTCCCTTGACGGTAACTGAGCCAGTCCAACGGAGCAAAGAGCGGGCCGTGGCCGATAGGCCACAGGCGCCGACTGGCGAGCGAGGCGTCCCGCCGGCGCCGCCAAGCTCGTGGCCCTCGGAAAGGATTGATAGGAGTACCTACCACTGCAGCGTCAGCGGCTGGAATCACAACTCGCAAACGAACTACGACCACAAAACCTTTAGCAGCAGCGAGGAGGGACCCTCAGGCTCAGGGGCGATCACGGCCTAGGATCTCAAGGATGGAGGTGAGCTGGCCACCGTGGCCGGCCAGTTGTGTGGATATCTCGTCGAGGCGAGTCCCGTGGCCTGAAATCTCCGCTGAAATCTCGTCGAGACGACTCCCGTGGCCTGAGATCTCCGCTGAAATCTCGTCGAGACGACTCCCGTGCCGTGAGATCTCCGCTGAAATCTCGTCGAGACGACTCCCGTGGCCTGAAATCTCCGCTGAAATCTCGTCGAGACGATTTCCTTGCCGCTGCTGCGTGGCGGCAATCCCTGCCAGCATCTCGTAGATGGACTGGACGTCGTTGTCGAGCTGACGCACCTTGCGTGCCAGGTCCGGAGGAGTGTTCGGCATCCCTCCTACTCTAAACTGACTGACGGGTGGCCCGGTGGAGTTCGATCTCCGCAGACGCCTCAGCGAAGCGCTGGCGGGCCCAATGCGAATCTCCTTCTCTTGGTGTGTCCTCCTGCCGTGGCGTCGAAGTCCTCATCGCTCACCTATGGACGGCTCGGCTCAGGGTCGAGAGGGTCGGTCACGCGCGGACGGAATGTGGTGAGTGAAGCCTGCACCCCACCTGGCGTCGAGCGGGGAGGGGATGTCAATAGTGATTCGGAGCGCCGAGCGGACTGCCATCCTGGCGGCATCCGAGAGAGCCAGCAGTCACCCCGATCGGAATCTCTGAGGGGTGTCGTTACGCGTAACGCGGCTGGTGGCCTCTGCCGCGACGTCGTCGTCCCAGACCGCCCGGTAGGACTGCACCAGCCGACGGGGCGGATCGACTTCGAGGTGGTTGTCGCGTTCGATGAGGGTCCGCGACGCTTTGGGGTGCACCACCTGGTAGGGGCAGCCGGCGGCCCAGCTCGATTCGATCTGGGCGCCGAACTGGTAGCAGGCCCGGGTCCCCAGGTCGGTGATCGCCTGCCAGAGGCGGGCCCGCGACCAGGCGTATACGTGTGCGTGTAATGACAAGTTAGACACCCGTCCCGACCCGAAGCTGGTACGCATTACGGACTACCGGCTCGCACCCCCGCGCGAGCACGGGGTCGGTTGCGTCTACCGAGGGGAAAGCACACTCACGCGTTCGCCCTGGGTGGCGGCGGCAAGGCGGGGGGGCAGGTTGCCAAGCGAGGTCGCGATGGCCGATCCGGTGAGAACTGCCGCGGCGATTGCTTCGGCGGCGAGAAGGTTGAGTCCGTAGCGTGCCGCGTAGCCGGCGGCAGACCATGAGACGTCGCGCAAGGAGAGAAGGTTGATCGTTCCGGGGATGGCTGTTACCTGGCAAAGGACCCGCGAGCGGAGATCTTCGGGGAGATCGGCAACTGGACCCGAGAGCGTACCGATAGTGGTCGGAACTCGAAGGGCGCTGCACAATCGGAAGTACCAGAGGCCGGTGGTGGCGAGTTCGCCGGTGCCTCTCGCCTGGCTGAGCCAGAGCGGCTCCCGCTCGAGAAGTACCTCTCGGAGCAGATGGTCATCGATGAGGACGTTCATTCGTCACGGAGGTCAGGATCCGCAATTTTCTCGACGTGCTCGCGGTAGGCGTCTGCTGTCAACGCTTGGGCCAGCGAACTGCGGGCCGAGCCGACGGGAAGCATGACGACCGCGTCGCCGAGGTCGAACAGCTCCACCTCCCCTCCAGCTTCGATGCCCCAGCGGCGTCTAGCCGATGCCGGCAGGGAGAATTGACCTCGGGAGGAAACCCGGTAGACGGCGCAACCCGTGTCTTGTAGATCAGGCATATTACAAGTGTAACCGGCGATCAAGCGGGCGTGGCTCAAATCCGTTGCGGTTCCACAGCGCGGAGCATGAAAGTCGCGAGCCGCTTCTGCACGTCGGCGAGGTTCGAATACGAGTGCCTACGCCCACCAGCCCAGCAGCAGCGACCAGCCCGCTGACATGCGCTTTGGTGGCGGTGACGGTGCAATGGTGCGCAGTTCGGAGGTCGGGCACTCTCGACGTCGCTCAACGAGTGGCTCTGCGCAGCCACCATGACCATCGGTGGTGCTCGACAGCGAAGGGCTGTGGGCTATCGCAAGGAATGACAGCGAGGACGCGAGGGCGGTGCTCGCCTCGTCCCGAGAAGCCGGCGTTCCCGTCTTTGTGCCGGCGATAGTTCTCGCGGAGACGCTCTTCTGTGACAACCGCCGGGGGCTACGGCTAACTCTCGGCTCATTCGCTGCGTCGCGAGCGGTCGCCTTGCGCTCCGGGTTTGAATTCGAGGGCGTCAGTCGGTCGTTCCGTCACCTTCACGGAGTGGCAACGGACTTCGCCAGCTACTCCCTTCGTATTTCGGACCTCTGAGGGCCACACTGAGGGCCACATCGAGGGCCTCAGACAAAGAGTCGGACCTCGCTCACCGTCACAGCCTTCCCGCCGAGGACAACGCGATCGCCTCGTCGCCTCATGTGTACGGTACCCCCGCGCGCAGAGGCTTGTTCGCCGACGAGTTCGTCCTTGCCGAGGATGTCGCCCCAAAAGACAGCGAGCATGCAGTGCGCGGACCCGGTCACGGGATCTTCCGCTATGCCGACGTTTGGAGCGAACACACGGCTCACGCAGTCTACACCCGAGCGATCTCCCGACGCGGTGATGACGACTCCACGCGAGCCCAACGCGGAGAGCGTCGCCAGGTCAGGCTGGAAGGCACGAACCGCTTCGGCGCTGCCGAGCTGAACCAAGATATCGAACCGCCCCGCCCCGTACCACGAAAGGTCGATGCCGGCGAGCGAACTAGGGACTTGAGCCGGCGCGGGCGGATCGGCTGGGAAGTTCATCTCCAGCAATCCGTTTGGCCCTTGTTCGCAGTTGAGGATGCCGCTTCGGGTGTGAAAAGTCGCAGACCCTCCGAGGACATGCGCTGAAGCGAGTGTCGCGTGGCCGCAAAGGTCAACCTCCGCTGCCGGGGTGAACCAACGAAGATCGAAGTCGCCATCAGCTCTGGGAGCGACAAACGCGCTCTCCGAAAGGTTCATCTCGAGGGCGACGGCTTGCATACGCTGTTTGCCGGGAAACTCGTCGACGACGGCTACCGCCGCAGGGTTGCCGGTGAAGGGTCGGTCGGTGAACGCGTCGACCACAGTGAGGGCTAGAGCCACTCGTTTACTCTAGTTTCGCCAGGGTGTTCACCTCGACGAGCACAGGAGCCGGCATCGACAGCGATTGGCACTCCCCACTTGGAGCTCGCCAACGCTGAGCACAGAGACTGTCACCCTCGCCAGCAACTCGCCGAGTGGTCGCTCGACATCCCGGGTGATGAAGGCCGAGGTGTCGAGGGGCCTACCGGCTCGCTCAAACGTCGTCCAGATCCTCTAGGTTACGGCCACATGTCCAGTTGCGCAACCCGGTGGGTGCTGTTCGACCTTGGCGGCGTCTTGGTGCGCCTCGGGGCGGCTGGTCCCATGGCTCGACTCATCGAAGCAGCTGGCGAAGAGGAGTTCTGGCCTCGGTGGCTGGCAAGTCGGTGGGTGCGCGATTTCGAGCGAGGCCGGTGCAGCGAGGAGGAGTTCGCGACCGGGATCATCGAGGAGTGGGACTTAGGGGCTACGGGTACCGAACTGCTGGCGGCATTCGAAAGCTGGCCGGAGGAGCTATACGAGGGCGCCGCAACCCTCGTCGAGGAAGTGCGGCAGTCCGTCCCCGTTGGCTGTCTGAGCAATAGCAACGCGCTGCACTGGAGGCGCTTCACGTCCCTTTGGAACCTAGACGGGCTCTTCGACGTCCGACTGCTCTCACACGAGATGGGAATGGTCAAGCCCGACGGTGAACTGTTCGAGCAGGTCGTAGCCGAGCTCGGCGGCCCTGTGTCGTCCATCGTCTTCCTTGATGACAACGACATTAACGTTCAGGCTGCGCGGAAGGCGGGGCTTATTGCGGCGACGGTGTCGGGTCCGTTAGGGGCCCGACGAGTGCTAGAACAGCTGGGCGTATTGTAGTTGGCATTCGACATGTGTCCGGCACGACCTGGGCGGAACTGACGCTCGGAGTGCGGATACCTGTCGTCACGCAAAGTCGAGGCTACGACTCGATTCCGCGAGTCGTAGCCATTCGACTCTGACGTCAGGCTGTGGAGCCCTCGAAGGAGGCGTTTCCGAAGTTGAACACTCCGCCGTCAGCCGCTACGAAGCGGTAGCCTCCGCCGTTCGGCATTGCGGTCATGCCGACACAAGGTTGGTTGAGGTGGATGGCACCGGTGGACCCGTCGAACGGAGCGTTGAAGCTGAAGATGCCGCCGTCTGCGGCATCGAGCCAGTATCCGCCTGTGGCGGGGTCGTTCGACATGCCCACGACAGGCTGATTGAGCGTCATTCCTCCGGTCGAGCCGTAGAACTGGGCGTTGCCGTAGTCGAAGATTCCCCCGTCGGAGGCGACGAAGCGGTAACCGAGTCCGTTGGCTGTAGCTTCCATTCCGACCGCCGGTTTGTTGAGCTTGATGTTTCCGGTGGACCCGTAGAACGGGGCGTCGAAGGAGAACACGCCACCGTCACCTCCGAGCAGCCAGTAGCCGCCCGTGGCCGGGTCGGCCGCCATTGCGACTATCGGCTTAGCCAACTGCAGGGTGGCTGGGATCTGCCCGTGGTTGACGGCGGAGCCGAAGGCGTAGACCGTGCCTCCGGAGGTGGCCAGCCAGTAGCCATTGCCGGTCGGAGCTGAAGCGATTGCGACCACCGGCCCAGTCGGATTTGAGATGGAGCCGAGCTGCGGCGCATCGCCACACGCAGCGACCGCTCCGGTGGAGCTGGCGAGCCAGTAGCCGTTTCCGTCGCTGGTGGTGGCCATCCCCACGATCGAGCCGAGAGGCGACGGCGAGCATGCTGGCGATGTGGTTCCAGGAGAGCCCGGCGATCCTGGCGCTTGCGCCGCTTCGACACCAGGCGGGGTGGAGAAGTACTGAAGTTCTGAAGCCCACGTAAAGGTCAAAGGCTGCTGAGGCTGGTAGCCGCTCAGGACCTCCATTGCGTAGTTAGCACCGTTCGACGCGGAATAGGCCGCCCCGCCATAAAGGCCCGATGTCTGGGGGCCGTACAAGATGTTATCCCGGTGGCCCCAGCAGCCCGAGGTGTTGGTGGCAGTACAAGCCAAGTTGTAGCTTCCGGGACCGTCCTGGTACATCCAGCCGAGGTCGGCTTGGGTTGCATCGGACTGGCCTCCGGCCCAGATGGAGCCACCACCGTAGTTCCCTGCAGGGAACGTCGGGTCGTTACCGCTGTTCGCGCCTTGCTGCGCTAACGCGTTGAGAGACACGGTAAGTCCAACGACTGGCATCTCGCCTCGATTGACCCTCTCGAGGTTGGTCACGACAAAGAGTTGGTCGGGGATGCTCAGCGAGTTGTAGTTGGAAGGGAGCGTCAACGGTCCGACGTTCTCCAGCGAGCGACAGTAGTCGATCTGTTGCAACGAAGTCGTCAGCGCAGCGCCGGGCGCACAGTTAGATGCCGGATTGGCGGGAGGTAGGATCCCTACCGACTGAGCAGTCGCCGCCGACGCCACCGACGTCTGAAGCACCACAGAGGCTGCAAAGCCCATCCCCGTCACGATGCTGGCCGTGGAAACGACGCCGAAGACGCTGCGTCCAATCCGGTGCTTCCGATTCATTTGCTCTCCCGCGCAGTTATTGATCATCGCAGGTAAGGATAGTCGGTCTCATCAGTGCGTCACCATCGCGTTCGCGTGCACTTGACGAACTAAATGAAAATCTACGTTTGCGAGTGAGATGCACCGCTGCGCTGGAATTGGGGCTAGCAGGTCGTAGCCCGTTAGGGCGCGTGCAGTAATGTCCCGCGCGTTCTGGCGACCTGGTGGGGTTGTCTGGGGGTTGATGGTCTCAGGTGGTTTGTAGGGTTGTTGGGGTGGGCTCGTTGATGGCGTCTGGGGGTGTGTG